>WBOU01000005.1:300000-475898 GCA_009268125.1 Chloroflexia bacterium SDU3-3
TCTCGGGCGGGCAGAAGCAGCGCACCGCCATCGCCCGCGCCGTGCTGCGCAACCCAGCCATCCTGGTGCTAGACGACTCGCTCTCCAGCGTGGACACCAACACGGCGGCCCAGATCCTGGGTGGCCTGCGCGAGGTGATGGAGGGGCGCACCAGCATCCTGATCGCCCAGCGTATCGCCACCGTCAAAGACGCCGACCAGATCATCGTGCTGCACGACGGTCAGATTGTCGAGCAGGGCCGCCACCAGCAGCTGATCGCGCAGAACGGGCGCTACGCCGCCATGTACCGGCGCGAGCTGCTCGAGGCCGAGATGGAGGACAGATCTCCCCTTTCGGATGTCGGGTGAAAGCCGAGCAACAGCGTATGGAGGCCCCAAGTGGCAGGAATCCAACACGAAGAAGATGAGATCCTTGGGAAGGCATACGACGGGCGGCTAATGCGCCGCCTGAGCGTGTTCGTGCGGCCCTACTGGCGCAAGATCGCGGTGGTGATCGCGCTGCTGTTTGGCGCGGCCCTGGCCGAGCTGGCCCCGCCCTACCTAGTGAGCCGCGCGATCGACGGCCCGATCGCCCACGGCGACATCGCCGGGGTGACGCCGATCTTCGCGCTCTACGTGGGCGCGCTGCTCCTATCGTTCGCGTGCCGCTACGCCCAGACCTACATCATGCAGTCCACCGGCCAGCAGGTGATGGTGGACATCCGCATGACGATCTTTAGCCACATCCAGCGCATGAGCCTGTCGTTCTTCGACCGCAACCCGGTGGGCCGCCTGCTCACGCGGCTCACCAACGATGTAGATGCGCTGAATGAATTTATCTCGCAGGGCATGGTGGCGCTGCTGGGCGATGGCAGTCGCCTGATCTTCATTATCATCACCATGCTGCTGATCAACTGGCGGCTAGCGCTGATCAGCTTTGCGGTGCTGCCGTTTGTCATCATCGCCACGGTCTTTTTCCAGCGGGTGATGCGCTCGTCGTTCCGCCAGGTGCGCCAGCGGCTTGCCCGCATCAACGCCTACCTGAACGAGCAGATCACGGGCATCCTGGTCACCCAGCTGTTCAACCGCGAGGAGCTGAGCCGCATTCGCTTCGCGGAGCTGAGCCGCGACTACCGCGCCGCGCAGTACCGCTCGCTGATGGCGTTCTCGGTGTTTTTCCCCACCGTCAGCTTCCTGTCGATCTGCGCCAGCGCGCTGCTGCTGAACCTAGGCGGGCCGGTGGTGCTGGCCGGATTCGCCACGCTGGGCACGCTGGTGGCCTTCATCCAGTACACCGACCAGACCTTCGGGCCCATCCGCCAGATCGCCGAGAACTACAACACGCTGCAGAGCGCCATGGCCTCGTCCGAGCGGATCTTCCGCATCCTCGACACCGAGGAGGACGTGCGCGACGCCGAGCAGCCGCAGCACCTGGCCAAGCCGGTGCGCGGCGAGATCGCCTTCAACAACGTGTGGTTCAGCTACAACGCCGAGGGCGCGGCGGCGGCCCAGGGCGACCCCAGCGCACATGCCAATTGGGTGCTGCGCGGCCTGTCGTTCAGCATCCCGCCGGGGCAGTCGGTGGCGATCGTGGGGGCCACGGGCGCGGGCAAAACCTCGCTGGTGAGCCTGCTAGCGCGCTTCTACGACATTCAGCGCGGCAGCATTACGCTGGATGGCGTGAACATCCGCGACCTGCCCCAGCGCGAGCTGCGACGCCACATCTCGGCGGTGCCGCAAGATCCAGTGTGCTTCAGCGGCACGGTGGCATCCAACATCCGCCTGCACGACAGCAGCATCAGCGACGATCAGGTGTACCGCGCCGCCCAGGTCGCCAACGCCCACCCCTTCATCGAGCGCCTGCCCGGCGGCTACGAGTTCGAGGTGCGCGAGCGCGGCTCCAACCTCTCGGTGGGCCAGCGCCAGCTGCTGGCCTTCGCCCGCGCGATCGCCTTCAACCCCGAGGTGCTGCTCATCCTCGACGAGGCCACATCCAGCGTGGACACCGAGACCGAGTCGCTCATCCAGGAGGGGCTGGAGCGGCTGCTGCATGGCCGCACGTCGATCGTGATCGCCCACCGGCTCTCGACCATCCGCCACGTCGACCGCATCATCGTGCTGCACAAGGGCAAGATCGTGGAGGACGGCAGCCACGACGAGCTGCTGGCCCAGCAGGGCTACTACCACCGGCTCTACCAGCTGCAGTTCGCCGAGCAGGCCGCCCAGCGCGACCTCTCGCAGCGCGAGACGACCTAGCAAAAAGGCCCTCGCCGCTCATCCCAGAGCAGCGAGGGCCTTCCAGTACATCCTGACTAGGGCAGCGGAAACGAGACCTGAAGGCGACGCGCCGAGTGCGTGATCGGCTGCTCGATCGCGGCCAGCACCAGGATGGTCATGTCGTCGGTCGGCGCGTGGCGGTCCAGCTCCAGGGCACGCGCGAGGATCTGCTCGCACAGCGCCTCGGCGCCCAGCTGCCTTTCCACCGGCCAGCCCGCCAGAAAGTTGCCGATCTCGCCATCTTCCTCAAACCGCTCGCCCGCCTTCAGCAGGCCATCGGTGAAGACCACCACATACAGATCGGGCTTGATAGCAATATCGACGATCTGGGGCTTTGTCATGGGGTGGATGCCGATGGGCTGCGAGCTTTCGCCATAGGTGCGCACGCCATGCCGGTCGAGCACAAAGAACGGGGCGGGGTTGTTGCGCGACACCAGAATGCTGCTCGACTGAAAATCCACCGACACAATATTCAGCGTAGCCGCCTCCTGGCCCATGCGGTAGGTGTAGAGGTAGTCGTGGGCGGTGCGGGCCGCCACGCCGTCGCGCGCGCCATCTTTCAGCTGCGCCATCGCGCGTGTCACCACCAGGTTGCTCAGCGATTTCGCGCCGCGACCGCTGCCCTGCCCATCCACCAGCACAAACGAGAAGCCGCCGCCGGGCCGCTCGATCATCTCAAGCGTGTCGCCGCTCTCGGCCTGGCCATGGCGGGCCACCTTGGCAGCCGCGACCTGTAGTTCGATCATAGCGCATCCGCCTTATGAAAGTTCGCTCACAAGATCGTGAGGATTGTTAAAGAAAATGGCTGCGCAGCAGTGGAGACAGCCATAGGTATTGTATCACAGCGAAGCCGTACCAAAGCCTTAGAGAAGCGGATGATTACCGCCAAACGATAACAACAAAGCGACCTGATTGACACCGCTTCGCAATACAAACCATTGTACAAAAGCTCATACTATACTCGTTTAGATCAACAATAGTGTTTGTAGCGCAAAAAAGGCATCTTTGGCTCGGGCGGCGAGCGCGCTCGCCAAAGGCCGCACGCATCAACCATCCGCTGTTCCATGTCGTTCATAGCCACCCCAGCGCCGCTCGATAAGGACGCCCACCGTGAACCAGCCCGACCCGCTGCCAGTCCACATCCCCGATCGGCTCCGATCGCTGCTCGCCCTCGGCAACACCGAGCGCGCCGCCCAGATCGCCGCCGAATCGGCCCGCCTGCACGACGAGCTGCGCAGCCTGGCGGCCTATATCCCCGCGATCATCATCCAGCAGCAGCTGCGCGACCCAGCCCCAGGGCGCGTGCGCGGCGAGTACTGGGATGGCAGCGTGCTGTTTGCCGACCTGTCGGGCTTCACCGCGCTCTCCGAGCGGCTCAGCACGCTGGGCAAGCAGGGCGCCGAGGAGATCTCGGGGATCATCAACCAGCTGTTTGGCGCGCTGGTCGACGATATCCTGCGCTATGGCGGCACCGTGCTCAAGTTTGGCGGCGATGCGATCACCGCCTTCTTCGCCGAAGAGTCGCTGGGCCAGCAGCACGCCGCGCTGGCCACCAGCGCGGCCCTGGCGCTGCAGCAGCGCATGCAGAGCTTCGCGCAGACCGAGACGCGGGCGGGCACCTTCCGGCTCCAGCTGCGCATCGGGGTGCACAGCGGGCGCGTGTTCGCCGCCCAGGTGGGCGACGCCGAGCATATCGAGCTGGTCGTCACCGGGCGCAACATCAACCGCGTGGCGCTCGCGCAGGAGATCGCCGAGACCGGGGAGATCGTGATCTCCTCGGCCACCCACGCGCTGATCGAGGGCGCGCAGACCGAGGAGCGCCACGCCGGGTTCCGCCTGCTCACCGATTTCCCCCAGGCTACGCCGCCCGCCCAGGCCAGCCAGCCGATCTGGCAGCCCGGCCCACCATCATTTGCCCAGCTCTGCATGCTCGACGCCTACGCCGAGGCGCTGCGGCCCTACCTGCCGCGCCAGCTGCCCCACCGCTTCCTGGGCGACACCCCCGACGAGTCGGGCGAGTTCCGCCCCGTCACCGTGCTGTTCGCCAACTTCCTGCCCTTCAGCAGCGCCCTCGACATCCTGGGCGAGAACACCGCCACCGCCGCGCAGGTGCTCAACGCCTACTACCAGCGCGCCCAGTCGGTCGTCCACCGCTACGGCGGCATCGTGAACAAGGTGGACATGTACACCTACGGCGACAAGCTGATGGCCCTGTTTGGCGCCCCCAGCGCGCACGAGAATGACCCCGAGCTGGCGGTGCGCGCCGCGCTCGACCTGCAGGCCGAGCTTGAGCACACCAACGCCGAGATCCTGGCGCTGCTGCGGCCAGCCGCCAAGGGGCTGCTGGCGATCGACGAGCGCTTTCTCAAGCAGCGCATCGGCATCAACACCGGCGTGATGTTCGCCGGGCTGGTGGGCAGCCAGCAGCGCCGCGAGTACACCGTGATGGGCCAGCACGTCAACCTCGCGGCGCGGCTAATGTCGGCGGCGGAGGAGGGCAGCGTGGTGCTCTCGCCATCCACCCGCCGCGCCGTCGAGCGCCACATCGCGCTGCGCCCGCTGGAGCCGATCCGGCTCAAGGGCATCGCCGAGCCGGTGGCAGCAGCCCAGGCCATGCGCCCGCTCGACTTCAGCCAAGATCTGCCCACCGGCCTGGCCAGGGCCGGGCTGGTGGGGCGCGCCGCCGAGCGCGAGCAGCTGCTGGCGATCGCCCGGCGAGCGCTGGCGGGCCAGGGCAGCGTGGTGTCGATCACCGGCGAGGCCGGGATCGGCAAGTCGCGCCTGATCGAGGAGCTGCTGCGCCACATGGTGCTGCAGAGCGCCGACCCAACCCAGCCGATGCCGCCGTTCTTCCCCTACAGCGTGGAGTGCCAGAGCTACGAGCAGAACACGCCCTACGCGCTCATCCGCCAGATGCTGCGCCAGGTGCTCAATCTCGACTTCTTCGAGAGCCTAGGAGACACGCGCTCGATCGAGCGCCGCATCCGCGAGTTCGCCCCCGACCTCATCCGCTTCACGCCGCTCTTGTCCGACCTGACGGTGGCCCACATCGCCGACACCGAGCTGACGGCGGCGCTCAGCCCCGAGCAGCGCCGCGACCGCGCCCGCGAGCTAGCCGAGGCGATCTTTCTCAGCGCCGCACGCCAGCAGCCGATCGTGTTCATCCTGGATGACCTGCACTGGGCCGACGCATCATCGCTCGATCTGCTGGCCGGGCTGGTGCGCCACGCCGCCGACACGCCGCTGCTGATGCTGCTGAGCTACCGCCGCGACAGCGGCGCGGTCGACCGCTGGGCCAGCCTGCCAAACGCCAGCCACATCGCCATCGGCGAGCTGTCGCCCGAGCTGAGCGCCAGGCTGGTCGAGCAGCTGCTCGACAGCCCGCTGCCAGCCGACATCGCCCCGCTGATCGAGAAGACCCAGGGCAACCCCTTCTACATCGAGGAGGTGATGCACAGCCTGATCGAGTCGGGGCTGCTGGTGCGCAGCGCCGAGCGCGGCTGGCAGTTCACCATGCCGATCGATCAGGCCGCCATCCCCGACAGCATCGAGGGCGTGATCATCGCCCGCCTCGACCGGCTCGAAGAGCGCAGCCGCGAGATCCTGCAGGTGGCATCGGTGGTGGGGCGGCGCTTCCCCTACCAGGTGCTCAGCGGCGTGCTGCTAAAAACTGACGATGTGAAAGAGAAGCTGGGCAGGCTCACCGACGCCGACCTTATCCAGCTAGAGGAGATCGAGCGCGAGCTTTCGTACCTATTCAAGCACGCGCTCACCCGCGACGTGGCCTACGAGGCCATCCTCTACGCCCGCCGCCGCGACCTGCACCGCCGCGTGGCCCGCCAGATCGAGACGCTCTACCCCGAGCGCCTCGACGAGCAGCTGGGCGTGCTGGCCCACCACTACCTGCTGGCCGAGCAGTGGCCGCAGGCGTTCGAGTACCACATGCGGGCGGGCAGGCAGGCCCAGGCGCGCTACGCCAACCGCGAGGTGATCGCGTTCTTCGAGCGCGCCAGGCAGGTGGCCGAGAAGCTGCCCGCCAGCGCCGAGCTTGGCCACGCGCTGGTCGAGGTGCACGAGCGGCTCGGCTTTGTCTACGCCCTGACCGGCGAGTACGACGCCGCGCTCGGCCACTACCAGCACGCGCTCGACCTGCTGCACCAGCAGCCCGACGATATGGTCGGCGACGCCGTCGATGGCGTGATTCGGCTGCACCACCACATCGCCCGCATCTACGAGAAGCGCGCCGACTTCGAGACCGCATCGGGCTGGATCGAGCGAGCGCTGGTCTTCGACCCCCAGATCCAGAGCGTGGAGAGCATCCGCGGGCTGCTGCTGGGCGCGGGGCTGCACAAGCGCCAGGGCCGCTACTTCCAGTCGCTGGAATGGAGCGAGCGCGCGCTGCAGCTGGCCGATAGCGCCGGGCACCTGCGCGAGAAGGCCCAGGCGATGAAGGCGATCGGCAACATGCACCGCACGCTGGGCGACAACACCCAGGCGCTGCCGCTGCTCAACCAGTGCATCGCGCTCTACCAGCAGACATCCGACCTGATCGGCCTTGCCGATGCCCATAACGATCTGGCCAACACCCACTACGATCTGGGCCAGCTCGACCTGGCCGACACCCACTACCGCGCCGGGGCCGAGATCAAAGAGCGGATCGGCGATGTCTACGGGCAGGCCATGATCGCCAACAACCTGGGCGAGCTCTACCGCCTGCAGAACAAGCTCAACGAGGCCATCGAGTCGTACCAGCACAGCCTCCACAAGTTCGAGCAGCTCGGCTCGCTCCACGCTGTCGGGCTACTGCACATGAACCTGGGCGCGACCTACATGCTGCTCGACCAGCTCGACACCGCCGAGCAGCACTTCTTCCAGAGCACCGACCTGTTCGAGCGCGCCAACGCCGAGGATTTCCTGCCCGAGCTGGAGCGCTACCTCGCCGAGCTGCAGATGCGCCGGGGCGACACCCCCAGGGCGCTGCTGGCCGCCGAGCTGGCGCTGACCACCGCCATCCGCCTTGAGGCCCGCGCCGAGGAGGCGATCACCCGCCGCGTGCTCGCCTCCATCCACCTGCAGAACGGGCGATACGCCGAGGCCTGGGATGAGGTTTGCCAGAGCGCGCAGGCGCTGCGCAGCGCTGCCAACCCGCTCGAAGAGGTGCGCGCGCTGCTGCTGAAGGCGCGGATCGCCCCCTACCTTTCGTCCTATGATCATGGGCAGATAGCGATCGACGATGCGCACCGACTGCTGCAGAGTATCAGCGCCCCGCACGAGCAGCGCGAGATCGCCCAGATCGCCGAGCAGCACCGCTACACCCTGCCAGCGCCCACGGTACGTTAGGTAGCTGCGCCCCCCTCCACCCAGGCGACAAAAAAACAGCGTATTGCCGTTCTAACCCATAGCTGGCACCTGTTGGCATCAACGCAACCGGCGCTCATACCAAAGGAGCACTCTTGTGAATGTCGTATCCCCCACCCAGGCGCTCCATCGGGCGCGGCTCGTGCTGGCGCTGCTGGCGGCGGCGAGCCTCGCCCCCAGCGCCACCACCCATGCCCAGCCCGCTACTGTGGAGGTAGCCACCGAAAGCGAGCCTAACAATCTCACCAGCCAAGCCAACCCGCTCTCGCTCAGCAGCGGCAGTATCACCGTCAGCGGCACCATCGACGATGCCGCCGCGCCAGCAGGCGATGAGGGCGGCATCTACGGCGACTGGTATGTGATCACCAGCGATGTGCCGGGGGCTAGCATCAGCATCCGGCTCTCGCAGCTGCCCGCCGACTACGATGTGGCGCTGGTGGCCGACCCCACCACCGTGATCACGAACAGCGACGGCATCGACCTGAGCCAGATCGCCGACACCGGCAGGCTCGAATCCACCGGCAGGCTCGAATCCACCGGCAGACTTGAGTCCACCGGCAGGCTCGAATCGATCGGGCGGCTTGAGTCCACTGGCAGGCTTGAGTCGACCTCCACCAACACCGGCACCAGCGCCGAGAGCATCGACGCCTACCTGCCCACCGCAGGCAAACACTACATCCTGGTCTACAGCGCCACCGGCCAGACCAGCGACAGCCCCTACGAGCTGAGCGTAAGCCTCACACCGGGCGCGCTAGCTGTGCCCGCACAGAAGGCCACACCCGTCAACACCTTCACGGGCAGCCCCGACACCAGCATCAAGACGCTCTACCTCTACCACAGCCTGCGGATGCAGAATATCTATAACCCCTCGGGGGAGGACGCATCCGTCAGCTCCAACATCTCGGCGATTGTCGCGATACTGAACAGCTCGTCGAGCAAGCTGCTGTCGACGACCAATGTCAAGGGCATCGGTGTCGATCTGGCGGGGTACAACGCCCCGCTGTACTACAACGACGGCAACCTCTCCGCGCTCTACGATCAGTGGGATGGATCGAAGTTCCAGCCGCTCTACGCCAACGAGGTCGCAACCCAGATCTCGTATATTGTTAACCAGCTGATCAGCGATCTCTACCCCAATGTTGAAAATATCGTGCTGGTGGGCGGCGATGACATCATCCCGTTCTTCCGCGTGCCCGACGAGACCACCATCGCCAACGAGAGCGAGTACTACGGCCAGCTCAACGATGGCCAGTCGAGCTTCAGCCCCGACAGCACGCTGGGCGGAAGCCTGTTTTTCAACATGATCCAGACCGACAACTACTACGCCGATAGGCAGCCCACCCGCTGGCGCGGGCGCGCGCTCTACATGCCCGATCTGGCCGTCGGGCGGCTGGTCGAGCAGCCGAAAGACATCCGCAGCTACCTGGAGAGCTACGAGTACTCGCTCGACCCCGACCGCTTCTTCATCCGCGCCGACCGCGTAGATACCGACAGCGGCGGGGTGGTGCACCAGGGCGCGGCCTTCGTCACCGGCTACGATTTCCTGAGCGACCAGGCCACCCGCATCGCGATGCGCTTCAAGGCCTATGGCTTCAGCCCAACCACCAGCGCAACCCCGCCGCTCCACCCGCTGTCGGTGCTCAACGATGACACCTGGGACAGCGAGGATCTGGCCAAGGTGTGGTTCAGCGGTCGGCTCGCGCAGTTTGGCGACGGCTACACCGTGCAGAACAAGCACCACCTCACCTCGCTCAACGCCCACTTCACCCACTACGGCATTTTCCCGGCCCAGGGCGACACCATGCTGTACGCCGAGCGCATCTACACGCCCACAGCCGCCTACAGCACCACGCTGTTCTTCGGCGACCTGAATAAGACGCCCGGCAACCGCGCCTCGCCCACCAACTCCACATCGCTGATCTGGTCGATCGGCTGCCACTCGGGGCTGAGCGCCCCCGACGAGTACTTCTACGACCCGCAGTTCCAGGCCGATTTCCCGCAGGCCACGCTGAAGCAGGGCGGCAACTGGATCGGCAACACCGGCTTCGGCTATGGCGACAGCGATCTTGTGGCCTATAGCGAGAAGCTCTCGGACCTGTTCACCGTGATGATCGGGCGCAAAGTGCTCAACCAGATCGGGGCCTACCAGGGCGTGCCAATCGGCGCGGCGCTGGTGCGGGCGAAGCGGGCCTACCTGCAGGATGCCAGCGTCGGCAGCTTCAGCGTCTACGACGAAAAGGTGCTGCTGCAGTCCACCCTCTACGGCCTGCCCTTCATCCGCGTGCTGGTGCCCAACCCACAGGAGCCATCCCGCGACCAGATCGGCAGCTACGACGCCCCGGCGCGCCGGATCAGTGTCGACCCCAGCGCGCTGCCCGCCGTGTTTACCCGCACGATCACCTTCACCAACCAGTTCCTCACGCCCGACGGCAGCGCAGGCGAGGTGCCCGATGTGGTCAGCAAGGTCCGCGACAGCATCGCCCCAGGCGAGGAGATCACCGTCAAGGGTAGCCGCCAGATCATGCTGGGCAAGCCGGTGCTGCCGAGCCTGCCGTACGACATCACCCTGGTGTCCTCCAACGGCAGCCAGCGCTACCAGCCGCGCGGCGTGCGGGTAAAAAGCGCCATCACGCTGCCCGACCTGAGCCGTGTTGACCCGCATGTCACCACCATTGTGAGCGACACCATCCTGCCGCACCAGCAGGATGACCCCGATATGGCGCTGATCGGGTCGTGGCTGCCCGAGGTGCCCTTCACCCAGCAGAGCATCCACCAAGAGCTGGGCGGACTGGATGTGGTGACCAGCACGCTGCTGATCAACCCGGTCCAGTTCCGCGCCACCGACACCGAGCGTGGCTGGATGCGCCGCTTCGGGCAGATGGTGTTCGAGATCACCTACCTCGACCCAAGCGACCCCAACGGCCCGGCCCTGGAGAGCGACACCCTGCCGCCGCTGATCCGCAACGTGCAGTTTGGCACACTGCGCAGCCAGGCGCGCGCTGCGGGCGCGGTCAGCATCAGCGCGCAGGTGAGCGACAACACCGGCATCACCAGCGTGCAGGCGTTCTACACCGGCGATGGCAAAAACTGGCAGGTGCTCGCCCTCACCGACCCCGATGGCGACGGCACCTACGCCGGGCAGACCGGCGCGCTGCAGTTCAGCACCGATGTGGTGGCGATGGTGCAGGCCACCGATAGCGCGGGCAATATCATCGTGCAGACATCCAAGGGCACGCTGACGCCTGGATTCAACGACACCTACCTGCCGCTGATCTTCCGCTAGGCATCCTGACCGCATAGCAAAGGGGGCGCGGTGCAATACCGCGCCCCCTTTACTATTACCCCAAAATGGCTACGCTAGGCCGCCTGCTCGCGGCACAGCCCATACGGCAGGCAGAGCGGCACCCCCGTGCGCGTGTCGCTCACAATATCGGCCTCAATGCCAAACACGCGGCGCAGCAGATCGGGCGTGATCACCTCGCTGGGCGCGCCCGCCGCCACCACCGCGCCAGCGCGCACCGCCACAATATGCTGCGCATAGCGCGTGGCGTGGTTGAGATCGTGCACCACCATCACCACGGTGCGGCCCTCATCGCGATTCAGCCGCTCTAGCAGGTGCAGCACCTCAAGCTGGTGCGCCATATCTAGGTAGGTGGTCGGCTCATCGAGCAGCAGCAGCTCGGTCTCCTGGGCCAGGGTCATCGCGATCCAGGCGCGCTGGCGCTGCCCGCCCGAGAGCGCATCCACCGGGCGCGCGGCCAGATCCACCATGCCCGTGATCTCCAGCGCGCGCTCGACCGCCCGCTCATCCTCGGGCGACCACTGCTGGTACCAGTGCTGGTGCGGGTAGCGGCCCTGCGCCACCAGCTCGCGCACCAGCAGGCCCTCGGGCGCGACCGGGCTCTGCGGCAGAATGCCCATGATCTTGGCCAGATCGCGCGTGGCGATGCGGTGGATGTCCTTGCCATCCAGCAGCACCGAGCCGCCGCGCGGGGGCATCAGCCGCGCCAGGCCGCGCAGCAGGGTCGATTTCCCGCAGCCGTTCGGGCCGATCAGCGCCGTGATCTTGCCCGCCGGGATAGCCGCCGAAAGCTGGTGGATAATAGGCTGCCCATCGTAGGCCAGCGTCAGGTCTTGGGTCTCCAGCATGCTCATACCAACTCCATAGGGTCGCTCAGGCGCGAGCGCGATACAGCAGATAGATAAAGAACGGCGCGCCGATCGCGGCGGTGATCAGGCCGCAGGGCAGCTCGATGGGCGCGATGATCGTGCGACCCACGAGGTCGGCGGCCACCACGATCAGGCCGCCGAACAGCGCGGCGGTGGGCACCACGCCCTCGCCGCTCGGGCCAACCAGGCGGCGGGCGATGTGCGGCGCGATCAGGCCCACAAAGCCGATCGCGCCCGCCGCCGCCACGGTGGCACCGGCCAGCGCCACGGTGATCAGCAGCAGCAGGCCGCGCTGCATCACCACATGGCTGCCCAGGCCGCGCGCCACATCCTCGCCCAGCCCCAGCGCATTCAGGTGGCGCGAGAGCAGCAGCGCCAGCGGCACAAACACCACCAGCCAGGCGAACAGCGGCCAAAAATCATCCCAGGAGCGGGCGTAGACGCTGCCGGTGAGCCACACCATGGCCCGCTGGACATCGTTCACATTGCCAAAGGTGATCATGATCGTGGTCATCGCGCTCGTCACCGAGGTGAGGCCGATGCCCACCAGCACTAGCCGGATGGGCGAGTCGCCGCCGCGCCAGGCCAGCAGATAGATCAGCACCGCCACCACCAGCGCGCCAGCGAATGCGGCAAATGGCAGCACCGCCGGGGAGACCGCAGGGAACACCACGATCAGTGCCACCGCCACCAGGCTCGCGCCCGAGCTAATGCCCAGCATATCGGGCGACGCCAGCGGGTTGCGCGTCAGCCCCTGCATGATCGCGCCCGAGACCCCGAGCGCCATACCCACCAGCGCGGCCACCAGCATGCGCGGCAGCCGCAGCGTGTTCACGATAAAATCGTAGTCCTCGGGCGATCCGGGGATGTGCAGCACCGTGCGCACCACATCCAGCGGCGCGATCGGGTACTCGCCCACGCCAATGTTGATCACCATCAGCGCCAGCGTGGCCAGCAGCACCAGCGCCAGCACCGGCGGCAAACGCCGGTCGACCCGCAGCGAAAACGGTATGCGGCCAAGCCGCACCACAATCCAGGGCTGTTGCATTAGCGTTTCACCCGCCAGCGCACAAGGTAGATAAACACCGGCCCGCCGATGATCGCCGTGGCGATACCCACCGGCAGCTCGATCGGGCGGATGACCATGCGCGCCGCTATATCGGCGATTATCAGAAAGATGCCGCCACAGAGTATCGAGTAGGGCAGCACCCAGCGATAGTCGATGCCCACAAACATCCGCACCATATGCGGTATCACCAGCCCCACAAAGCCGATCGGCCCGGCCAAAGCCACCGAGCTGCCCGCCAGCAGCACCACCGCCACCGAGGCCAGCGCCTTCACCCAGCCGGTGCGCTGGCCCAGGCCGCGCGCCACATCATCGCCCAGCGAAAGCGCGGTGATCTGCCTGCCCAGCGCCAGCGCAATAACAAACCCTACCAGAAAGTAGGGCGCAAGGGTCGCAAGCATATTCAGATCGCGGCCCGCCACCGAGCCAGACAGCCAGAATCGCACCTCTTCCAAGGTCTGCTGGTTGAGGATCAGGAAGCCAGTGGTGAGCGAGGAGAGCAGCGCCGAGATAGAAGCCCCAGCGATTGTCAGCTTCAGCGGCGTAGCGCCGCCCCTGCCAAACGACCCGATGGTGTACACGCATACCGCCGACACCGCCGCCCCCACAAAGGCAAACAGCGCGTAGCTGCCCAGCGACGAGATATGCAGCAGGGTCACCCCGCTCACCACGCCCAGCGCCGCACCGGCCTCGATGCCCAGCAGGCCGGGATCGGCCAGCGGGTTGCGCGTCAGGCCCTGCATCATCGCGCCCGCCACGGCCAGCGCACCGCCCACACAGGCCGCCACCAGCGCGCGCGGGATGCGCAGGGTGCGGATGATCAGGTGGCTTGTCGAGTCGGGATTGAAGTGGAAGAGCGCCGCCCACACCGTGGCGAAGTCGATATCGGCGGCCCCAAACACGATGCTGGCAAGCATCGCCAGCACCAGCAGCCCAAGCCCCAATACCAATCCCATCGCCAGCAGCAGCCGAGGCTGGAGCTGGCCCGCCGCACGCCGTGGTGCTGTAAGTGTTGTCATAGCGTACCAGTAACTTTATGCGTACATGGGCAAATAGTAGTGATTAGCGTAGACTAATATCATCTATTTGTCAAGTTTATACTATCCAAATATGCAAAGAGCTAGACCGCTTCTAGCGCCTTGGAATAACAAAAACGCCTAGAGGAAAAATCCTCTAGGCGTAGGAGACGTGTGCTGGTTATAATCAGCCTAACCAGGTGCTAGAACGGCAGATCCTCGTCGCCCTCGATCGGCTGGGGCGCGTTGCGGGCGGCGGGCCGACCATTGCCGCTGGGCCGGGCGTTGCCGTTGCTGGCCCGGGCCGGCGCAGGCGCAGGCGCGGCGGCGCGGCGGCCTGCCGAGGGTGCCGGTGCAGCCATGTCATCTTCCATCGGGGCATCATAGTCGGGGACATTGGCGCTGCCCCCCTCTTGCTTGCTGGAAAGGATGATCATGTCGTTGGCGATCACCTCGGTGGTATAGCGATCCTGGCCGCTCTGATCCTGCCACTTGCGTGTCTGCAGGCGGCCCTCGATGTACACTCTGGTGCCTTTGGTTAGGTACTGGTTGCAGATCTCACCCAACTTATCCCAGGCCACCACGCGAAACCACTCGGTGTCATCGTGCTGAGATCCATCAGCCGACTTCCAAGTGCGACCCGATGCGACCCGAAACTGAGTTACGGCGCTACCCTGGTTGGTATAGCGCATCTCAGGATCTGCGCCAAGGCGACCTGTCAACATGACTTTGTTCAGATCCTTCGCCATGGCATTCCCTCCTCGTGTTTAATAGTACGATTTCGTCCCATGCAGCAGAGATACTCATATCTTGACATCGCACACCAACATACTCGAACCTCTGTGCGAATTATACCATCCCCCACGGCCATCGTCAAGACAAAATTCACCAGCAGATCGCACGATGCTGCGTCATACCGCGCAAGCACCTGACAAGTCGGCGTAGACAATTATTGCAAAATAGCATCGAAGATGCATCTTTTCTGCTAAACATTACAACTTCCCGACGCTCTTTGCCAGCACTTGATAAGCGCGTCAGGATACGCTAAGATACATGATATACGCAGCCCAAAATATCGCTGGGTGATCCATGCTGTCATGGTGTATATTCACCAAGAATCCGGTGCTTGGCCTGTAATATGCATCGCCGATTCTTATAGTGTAGACCGCTACCTTATACCGAAGGTCGCACAGCACCATCGTCCCATGCTAAACGGCCGCTATCGCACAACGTAGTCCTACGCCTTACTCTCGGCATAACGGGCCTCCATAGATATGCAAGGGCGCATATCGCCAATGCTGGCCCCACACAGGTTGCATATGTCAATTCGTATCAAACTTTTATTGGCCTTCCTAACTCAAATTCTTCTGCTCGGCTGTGTTGGTGTCATCATCTCACTACAGCTTTCCTCTGCGCAAAACCGGGTCGACGAGATCAAACATAATGCCATCCCCTCGCTGAGCCAGCTCAACGATCTGAGCGTCAATATCTCACGCTATCGCATCCTGCAGGCCATGCATATGGCCAGCACCAACGAAGATACGATGGTCGATGTTGAGAAAGAGATGCAGCAGACCGAGAAAAAGATCTCGGCCATGCTCGCCACCTATACCTCCTTTATCGTTGGCGAGGTCGAACAAAAAGACCTGAATCAGATCCAAAGGCGCTGGCCGCTGCTGGTCACACAAACCCAAAGATCATTTCTGCCCTACAGCCGCACCTACCAATATGAGCGCGCGCTCTCGGCCTACCGCGAGTCGCAGCCCAACTACGACATCATTCAAAACTCGATCAGCAAGCTGATCGCCGAGAAAAAAGTCCAAGGCCAGGCATCGGCCGATCAGGCCCAGAGCGCCACCAAGGTTGCCCTCAGCTCGCTCCTCCTCGTGCTGGCGCTGGGCTTTATCACCTCCATTGGGGTGGGGCTTATCATCACGCGCCTGATCACCAACAACCTCCATCGGGTGATGAAGGCGGCAGCGGCGGTGGAGCAGGGCGACCTCGATCAGCATGTGCCGGTGCAAGGCAAAGACGAGATCGGCCAGCTGGCCCGCAGCTTCAACGCGATGCTCAACGGGCTACAGCAAGCCCAGCAGGAGCGGCTCACCTACCAGGCCACGCTCGAGCAGCGCGTGGTCGAGCGCACCCGCGACCTAGAGAACACCATGGGCGAGCTAAAGGCATCGCTAGATGCGCGCAACGAGCTGGCCGCCACCGTGCGGGCGCTTTCTACCCCGATCATCCCGGTGCGCCGCGATGCCCTGGTGATGCCGCTGGTGGGCTTGCTCGACACCGAGCGCAGCGAGATGCTGATCACCACCCTGCTCAACACGGTTGAGCAGCAGCATGCCCGCGCCGTGATCATTGATGTCACCGGCGTGCCGCTGATCGATACGGCCACCGCGCAGTCGCTGCTGCAGGCCACTGCCATGCTGCGGCTGCTAGGTGCCCAGACCGTGCTGGTAGGCCTGCGCCCCGAACTAGCGCAGACGATTGTCTCGCTGGGAGTGGATCTTTCCAGCCTGCATGTGCAGGCCGATCTGGAGGCTGGTATCAACTCGCTCTCCACACTGCTCAGGCGCGATCGCGGCAGCCGCGCCGTGAAGCTCAGCGACACCATCCCGGTATAGGCAGGGCGCAAACAAGCCGAGGCCATCCCTCACGTAAAGGGATGGCCTCGGCTTGTTTATGCTGCTGATGCTGAGCAAGCAGCAAAGAACACTATCATGTGCCGCTTGGGCAATACCTGGGCCGCTAGGCGAAGCTCTCGCCACGGGCGGCATCGGTGTCGATCAGCTGAACCTCGCTACGCCGCACGCTCAAGCACATGCGCAGATCCTCGCTGCCATCGCGCCGAAAGCGAGCCAGGTAGATCGCGGCACGAACAATAAATGGCGTGCGCTCGACATGATTCCGGCTTAGCTCGACTATCAGATGCCGATTCGCCCCAACCTCAAGGCGGACCTCCTGCACAAGGTCGCCAGCCGCCCTGTTCTGCTGCCGAAAGTCGGCATCTCGATACGGTACCAGATATCGCCCCAGCACAACATCCTCCTTCTAGGCCACGTACAACGCCCTGGCAGTACGTAGCAAAGATAGGTACAACAACGTTCATTTGGCTAAGTAAACCCTAACATCCAGTCAATACCGCGCTATTACCACGCTATGTCGAAACCGAGCGCTCGCGCATGTAGCCGCCCGGCAGCTCAGCCGAGCGCGCCAGCAGCCGACGCAGGTCGCGGATGATGATCCGGCCTCGGCCAGAGCCAACGATCTGCATATCGCGCCACGAGCGGAACATGCGGCTGACGGTGAACTGAGTGACGCCGACGATATCGGCAAGATCCTTCTGCGAGACCGGCACGCTGATCTGCACGCCCTCGTCGGTGACGACGCCGTAGCGCTGGGCGATGCGCGCCAGCACATGGGCCACGCGCTGCTCAACCCGCTCGGTCACCAGCTCGTGGTACTGCTGCTGCAGATCCTCAAGGTTGCGCGCCATCATGCCCAGCGCATTCTCGCACACCTGCGGGTACCGGCCGATCAGTGGCGTCAGATCGGCCTTTTCCCACACCAGCAGGGTGCAGGGCAGCGTGGCCTGGGCGGTAAACGAGTAGCGGCTGCCCGCCACCAGCGTGCTCAGGCCCACTACCTCGGATGGCCCAGCGATGCGGATGACCATCGGGCGCGCGTCGGGGCCTGCCTTGACCATGCGCACCCAGCCGCTGGCCAGCACATACAGCGTCGAGGAAAGCTCACCCTCGCTGAACAGCACGCTCTCGCGGGCGACGCGGATCTGGCGGGCGCTACGAGCAAACATTTGGATGGCCCTATCATCAAGGCCGCAGAACAGCGGGACTTTGCCAAGATGCAGCATGGGGAAACTCCTTCACCTGAAAAGCTCGCGCCGCACGCCAAGCAGCTGCACCCATGGGGGTAAACAGCCAGCACTGGCGCGACAGCACAAGCATCTGCTCCTTTGTCAAAACCTTACGGGCTGGCAAATCTGAGCAGGGATCAGCGGGGAGGAGGGGTGGGCGGCACGGTGATGAAGAACGAGGGCTTTGGCGCGGCCAGGGCGCGCTGGCCACGCCGCGCGGCGGGCAGCGGGCTGAGGGCGAGGCCACCATGCACGATGCCCTCGCTCGGGGCCTGCTGCCACGCGCCAGCGCTGTGGGCCAGCTGGGTGCTGGCAGGCGGCTCGGGGTGCGAGGCCGCCACATGCTGCAGCGCCAGCGAGCAGTAGAAGAGCTGCGATCCGCTAGCTGCGGCAGAGATAGCGCGGGCAGGCTGGCAGTGAAGCACACAGGCCAGCGGGGCAAAGAAGCCGACTAGCACGGCCAGCACCAGCATAGCAAAACCCCGCCCGCCTGGGGTGGCCCGAAGGTGAGGTTGGATGCCTGCCACATATGCCATTGGAGCGCTTCCTGCCTAGATCCTGGGTGATATGCTAGAGTATAGCATCTCTGCCGCGCCACCGCGTGTTTGTTGCGAAATGCTATCCATTCCCCAGGCTGTGGCTGCGCTGGCCCTAGCGCGGCGGGCCAAAGACGCCGGCGTGGCGCGCATCCCACTCCTCGCGCAGGATGCCGTAGCCCATAGCGTCGTAGTATGCGCCCTCGACGATCCGCGCCTTGCGGAAGCGCCCCTCCTCGCGGAAGCCGAGCTTGGTGGCCAGCCTCATCATGCCGTGGTTGCCCGACCACGTCTGGATGTCGAGCCGCACGATCTGGGGCAGCGCGCCGAACACATAGGCACACCAGTGGCCAAGCGCGGTGTAGCCCAGGCCCCGCCCCCAGTGCGCAGGGTCGAACAGGACGATGCCAACGGCAGGCCAGTCGGTCTCCTCGCTGATCCAGTACCACGAGACAAGGCCGATCAGGGTGTCGGTGGCGTCGTAGGCGATGGGCATGCGGGTGCGGGGCGTAGGCCACTGGCCCTCATCGATCTGCTCGCGCAGGGCGTCGACCTTGGCGTCGATCTGGGCGTGGCTGGTGGATGTGCGGTAATAGGGGCCATCCAGCGACTGCCAGCGCTGGCCGGGCTGCAGCCAGCGCCGGTAGGGGGCCAGATCGTGCAGCTGCCAGTCGCGGATGGTGAGCGGGGGGCAGGAGATCGGGAGCATACAGCCTTCCTCACACATCAAGAGCGTTCTCGCACTATGCGAAAAGGCATCAGGGGAGAGCTACACTCTCCCCTGATGCCTATAGCGCTTTTAAGCTGGTGCCGGAGGCGGGTCTCGAACCCGCACGAGGTTGCCCTCAGGGGTTTTTAAGACCCCAGCGTCTGCCATTCCGCCACTCCGGCGCGCGCCCGTATCATACCATAAAATAGCGCTGGTATGGCGGGCGGGTTAGGATCTGGGCGTTACTGCTGGGGCGCGTCGGTGATCGCAAACAGCAGCTCGGCCTCGCACACCAGCTTGCCATCCACCGTGGCCACGCCGGTGCCGCGCCCGATGTTGCGGCGCATCTTGTCGAGCTTGGTCTCCAGCCGCAGCACGTCGCCGGGGCGCACCATCTGCTTGAAGCGCACCTTGTCGATGCCCGCGAAGATCACGAACTTGCCCTTGTACTCATCCATGCTGAGCGCGACCACGCCGCCCGCCTGGGCCATGGCCTCCACGATCAGCACGCCGGGCATGATCGGCACCTCGGGGAAGTGGCCCTGGAAGAACGGCTCGTTGACCGTCACCAGCTTCTCGGCCACGGCGCGCACGCCTGGCTCAAGCTCGATGATCCGGTCGAGCAGCAGAAACGGGTAGCGGTGCGGGATGATCCGCATGATCTCCTGCGCGGTAAGCATGGCGAAAGCTCCTTGTATGCCGGTTGTCTCCGGCCTGCCATTATAGCCGAAGACGCGCGCCCGGACGCGCCCCAGGCCAGCCCGCGCGCCGAAGAATCCCGAGGAGTCTCAACAGGTCATTACGACCGCCCATCCCAGGGCGGGCCGAAGATTCAGGCGGCTGCATGGTACAATAGCGCCTGGCACACAGAAGGAGCAGCGCGTGAGCGGCATCTACCACGACTACGCCCCGTTCTACGATGGCAGCGGCCAGATGCGCTTCGCCATATTGGTGGCGCACTACCTGGGCGACGTGCTGGCCCGCCACCCCGCGCCGGGGCGGCGCGCGCTCGACCTGGCATGCGGCACCGGCACGCTGGCGCTGATGCTGGCCGACGAGGGCTGGGATGTGCTGGGCGTCGATGGCTCGCAGGCCATGCTGGCCCTGGCCCGCGCCAAGGCCGCCGCGCTGGAGACCGCCGGGCGCGCCAGCTTCGCGCTGGGCGACATGCGCAGCTTCGCGCTGGGCCCGCAGGCCGCGCCAGGGCTGCGGCCCAGCAGCTACCACCTGGCCACCTGCACCTACGACAGCCTCAACTACCTGCTGCGCGAGGAGGAGCTGGCGGCGTGCTTCGCCAACGTGGCCCACGCGCTGGCCCCAGGCGGCCTGTTCTTCGCCGATATGAACACCCGGCACTTCCTAGAGCACGACTGGGACCCCGTGATCGTGGATGAGAGCGAGGGCTTCGTGCAGATCTCGCAGAGCGACTTCGACCCGGCCAGCGCCTGCTCCACCATGGTGGTCACAGGCTTCGCTGGCGACGACGTGCGCGGCTATCAGCGCTTCGAGGAGACCCACGTGGAGCGCGCCTACCCGCCAGAGACGGTGGCGCGGCTGCTGGAGCAGGCCGGGCTGGCGGTGGAGGCCGCCTACGATTGCTTCACCCACCAGCCGCCCTACGAGGCCTCGCAGCGGATCGCCTGGATCGCACGCAAGCCCTAGCAGCCGCCCATCTGTACAGAGGAGACCCCGTTGAAAAAAGCCATCATCATCACAACCGGCGGGACGATCGCCATGAAGCGCAGCCCCATGGTCGGCGGCGCGGTGCCAACCCTCAAAGGCGATGATTTCCTGGCCCAGCTGCCGCGCTCGGGCATCGACCTGGCCTTCGAGGAGTTCTCCAACCTGCCGAGCAGCCACATCACGCCCACCCAGGCGCTAGACCTGAGCCGCAGGGTCGAGGCGGCGCTGCGCGCGCCCGATGTGGATGGCGTGGTGGTGACGCACGGCACCGACACGCTGGAGGAGACCGCCTACCTGCTCGACCTGACGATCAACTCGCCCAAGCCGGTGGTGGTGACTGGCTCGATGCGCACCGCCACCTCGCTGGGCTACGATGGGCTGGCCAACCTGGCCGCCGCCATCCGCGTGGCCGTGGCCCCCGACGCGCGCGATCTGGGCACGCTGGTGGTGTTCGACGACGCGATCTACGCCGCATCCGAGGCCCAGAAAACCCACAGCCAGGTGACACACGCCTTCGAGGCGCCGGGCAGCGGCCCGCTGGGCCGGGTGGACAGCGAGCGGGTCTGGATCACCCACCGGCCAGCCCGCCACCAGTACATCCCCTGCGCGCGGCTGGATGAGATGGTGGACATGATCACGATCACCCAGGGCGGCGACGAGCGCCAGCTGCGCCACTCGATCGAGGATGGGGTGGCGGGGATCGTGATCGAGGCGTTCGGCAGCGGGCGCGTGCCGCCGTGGTGGCTGCCCACCATCACCGAGGCCATCCAGCAGCGCACGGCTATCTGCGTGACGAGCCGCTGCGGCGCTGGCACGCTGGGCGACGAGTATGGCTATGTCGGCTCGTACCACGACCTGAAGCGGGCGGGGGTGCTGTTCGGGCACAACCTGAACGGCCCGAAGGCGCGGATCAAGCTGATGGTGGCGCTGGGCGCGGCCCGCTACCCCGAGGAGCTGCGCACCTGGTTCGCGTAGCGCCCGCGCAGCGCTTGCTCTACGGCTGGGCCGCGTGCGGCCCAGCCTTTTTTGTGGGCCAGCCGCTGCGGGGGATACGGGCTGCGCCAGGTCTTTTTTGTGATAAATCTGGGGTTCACCGGCCCGGCAGGGGGGCACCGGGTAAAAGAGCTTTTTCGGCGCTCATGTTCTAGATGCACCGATACGGATACATCGATCACTTTAGCTATGTTGTTGATCTGAAGTGCTTGCTCCCATGGGCAATGGCGGTTCTGCTTGGTTGCTGGGTGGATGCCCTGCGCGGGCAGCGCCTAGGGGCCAGCCCCTAGGAACCCCGCCAGGGGGCGTTGCCCCCTTGGAACCCCCAATTTGAGGCGTTCCTACGCCGCTTGCTGGTAGCTGGTGTTCGTGCATATGGCCAGTTGGCGCGAGCAGCACCTTCGCCGCATGGGCTAGGTGGGATGGCGGTTAACCCTGATCTCGATTGCCCCTCGCGTCTTCGTGTCTGCGTGGTGAATATTCTTCTGCGCAGCGGCCATGTTTTGCGAAGGGCCTGAAGCGGATATAATGCACACATGGCTTTTTTGCACCTGGAATAGTAGACACCATGCTTCTTACGGTTGATATTGGCAACACAAACATCAAGCTGGGCCTCTACAAGGGCGAGGAGATGGTGGCGCACTGGCGCGTGGCCACCGAGCGCCACCGCCTGGCCGACGAGTACGCCGGGCTGATCCGCAACCTGTTCATCATGGGCGGCATCCGCATGGATGCCATCCACGGCTGCGCGATCTCGTGCGTGGTGCCGCCGCTCACCGGCCAGTTCCGCGAGATGTGCCGCAGCTACCTGGGCTTCGAGCCACTGGTGGCCAGCGCACATGTGAAGACCGGGCTGACCTACCAGATCGACACCCCGCACGAGCTGGGGGCCGACCGCATCTCGAACTCGCTGGCGGCCTACCACAAGTATGGCGGCCCGGTGATCGCGGTGGCGTTCGGCACGGCCACCGCCTTCGACATCGTGCTGGATGGCGGCACCTATATCGGCGGGGCGATCGCCCCGGGCATCGGCATCTCCGCCGACGCGCTGTTCCGGCTGGCCGCCAAGCTCTACTCGGTGGAGCTGGTGCGCCCGCCGAAGGTGATCGGCAAGAACACCGTGCACTACATGCAATCGGGCCTGATCCTGGGCTACACCGGCCTGGTGGAGGGGCTGGTGCGGCGCATGAGCGACGAGCTGGGGTTCCGGCCCAAGGTGGTGGCCACCGGCGGGCTGGCCGATGTGATCGCGGGCGAGACCGACGCGATCGACGTGGTAGAGCCGCTGCTGACGCTTGAGGGGCTGCGGATCATGCACGGGCTGAACTATAGCGAATGACACTCAGGCGGCCTGCCGCACAAGATAGGAAACTGCGATGTCCGTGCTTCCTTCCCCCGACGAGAAATCGGCCTATGTCGAGCAGATGTTCAGCCGGATCGCCGACGGCTACGACACCATGAATCGGATCATGACGTTCGGGCTGGACCAGAGCTGGCGAAACTACGCCGCCGACAGCATCGGGCTGGCCTCCAACGGTCGCGTGCTGGATCTGGGCTGCGGCACCGGCGACTTTTTGCCCATCCTGGCGCAGCGGGCCTACGACGGCATGGTGGTGGGGGCCGACTACACCCTGCCCATGATGCAGGAGGGCCTGGGCAAGCTAGCCAAGCTGGGCGGGCGCGGCAGCTTCATCCAGGGCGACGCGCTGCGCCTGCCCTTCGCCGATGGCGCGTTCGACGCGATCACCACCGGCTTCATGATGCGCAACGTGACCGACATCGGCGCGGCCTTCCGCGAGATGGCGCGCGTGACGCGGCCAGGGGGTCGGGTGGCCTGCCTGGAGGTAGCGCGGCCCAAGAACCCGCTGGTGCGGCTGGGGCACGGCGTGTACTTCTACCACATGGTGCCGCTGATCGCCCGCGCGCTGGGGGCCGACCCCACGGCCTACCGCTACCTGCCGCAGTCGGCCCAGGCCTTCCCCCAGCCCGAGCGGCTGGCCGAGATCATGGCGGATGCGGGCTGGGGCGAGGTGCGCTACACCCTGCTGGGCTTCGGCGCGGTGGCCGTGCATATTGGCGTGAAGAAGTAGAGTGAGGAGGCGACGCTATGCCTCGATATGAGGATGACGAGCGCGACGAGCGCGACGAGCGCAGCCGCCGCGAGGGCCTGGCCCCACGGCAGCGCGACAGCCTGATCGAGCGGCGGCTGCGCGCGCGGCGCGGCGAGGACTACGACGACGAGGATGACGACTTCGCGCCGATGCCGCGCTACCGCTCGGCCCCGGCGGGCTACCCCGCGCCCACCAGCAGGATGGGCAACATCCTCTATATCCTGCTGGGCGTCGCCGCCCTGATAGCGCTGGTCGCCATCGTCGCGCCGCGCATGGTGGGCAGCCTGGTGCCCACGGTCAGCCTGCCCAGCGTGCCCAACGTGCCCGCCGCCATCCAGCAGGTGGTGGCCACGCCCACCGCCACCGTGATCGACCGCGGCGGCACCATCCTGCAGATCCGCAGCCTGAACAGGCTGGAGACCAACCAGTTCAGCGCCGAGCGCGTGATCGAGGCCAAGATCGAGCGCGGCAACCCGCTGGACATGGTGCTGGGCGACAAGCTGCTGCTGATCGCCAGCGGCACGGTGATCTCGGGCGTAGACATGGGCAAGCTGGCCGACCAAGATGTGACGATCTCGCCCGACGGCAAGACCATCACGATCAGCCTGCCGCCGTCCGAGATCTTCATCCAGACACTCGACAACGAGCGCACGCGGGTCTACGACCGCACCACCGGCATCTTCGCCAACCAGGACAAAGACCTGGAGAGCAAGGCCCGGCTGGAGGCCGACGCCCAGATCCTGCAGGCCGCCTGCGAGGCCAACGTGCTGCAGAAGGCCGCCGACGAGGCCAAGACGGCACTGACCATGACTATGCGGCTGGCCGGTTTCCAGGAGGTGGTCGTCAACGCCAGCGCGGGCCAGTGCGTGGCCCCCGCCGTCGTGCCCACCGCCCAGGCCGCCCAGCCATAGAAAAAATAACCGCCGCCAGCTGCGGCAACAAAGGAATGTTGAATGATTGCTATCTCCCACGACCCCGACTCCGGAACGCTCTACTGGTACTTCACCGACATCATCGCGGGCAGCACCGATGGCGAGGGCGAGTGCGACGCCACGCTGCTGCTGGATGAGGACGGCCAGATCATCGGCCTAGAGCTTGAGCTGGACGGCAGCGTCAGCAAGAGCGACCTAACCTTCGCGCTGGGCCACCCCGGCGTGCGCTACGACCCGGCCACCTACACGCTCAGCATCCAGCTGCTGGAGGCCGCCGACATCGACGCCCAGCCGATCTCCGAGTCGGCCATCCTCGACTTCGATCTCGTGGGCATGATCCAGGGCGCGGAGATCCAGCCCGCCAAGACCTTTGGGCTGGACACCCGGCTGGAGCGGCTCGCGCCATTCATGGTCAATCTGGATGAGGCCGAGGATGAGGGCGAGGGCGAAGCGCCGATCGCGCCGCCCGCCATCCCCCCAGCCGCCGAGCAGGCCGCACCCGCCGCTGAGCCAGAGAAGAGCATCCGCTCGGGCTTCGTGGCGCTGGTGGGCAAGCCCAACGTGGGCAAGTCCACGCTGCTCAACGCCATACTGGGCGAGAAGGTGGCGATCACCTCGCCCAAGCCGCAGACCACGCGCATCCCCATGCGCGGCATCTACACGCGGCCCGACGCCCAGGTGATCTTTGTGGACACCCCCGGCATCCACGACCCACGCACCAAGCTGGGCAGCTTCATGGTCGACCAGGCCCGCCGCGCCATCCCCGACGCCGACATCATCTGCTTTGTGGTCGACATCTCCGAGCCGCCCAGCAGGCTCGACCGCAAGATCGCCGAGCTGATGCGCCGCACCCGCACGCCCAAGCTGCTGGTGCTCAACAAGGTGGATCTGCCCACCCCCAAGGGCCAGCAGAACCTTGAGGCCTACCGCGCCCTGGGCACGTGGGACATGGAGCTGGCCGTCTCGGCCACCAAGCAGAAGGGCCTAGACACCCTGCTGGATGAGCTGGTCAAGCGCCTGCCCGAGGGCGCGCAGCTCTTCCCCGACGGCCAGCGCACCGACCAGGGCAGTCGCGAGCGCGCATCCGAGCTGGTGCGCGAGCAGGTGCTGCGGCTCACCGAGCAGGAGGTGCCCCACAGCGTGGCCGTAGAGGTGGAAGAGTGGGAGGAGCGCGGTGCGGCAATTTATATGCGCATGACCGTTTATGTAGAAAAGGAATCGCAGAAGGCCATCTTGATCGGCGCGAAGGGTGCCATGCTCAAGCAGATCGGCAGCCGCGCCCGCACCGGCATCGAGCGCATGCTAGGGCGAGCGGCCTACCTCGACCTGTGGGTAAAGACCCGCACCAACTGGCGCGACGACCCCTCGTCGCTGCGCTGGCTGGGCTACACCGACAAATCGTAACTACGACAGCGCATGTGCATGCGGCGGCGGTGAACAATGTTTCACCGTAATTCACTATCGTAACTCTGGTTTTGTTTGTGCGGCGTGGTACAATACCAAGCATACGATATATGCCCCTAGGGTTGGTACCCGATGAAGCTGGGACCGGACGCCTATGGATGTTGAGTAGTGGCTCTGTTATACTTCGCCTGTATTTTTTGTACAGGTTCAGCGGCACCGCTCACGGATTGCTAAAAGGAGTCGTACCATGGTGACATTGATGCTGGTCGTGGCCCTCGCGGTGTTCGCAGCCCTGATCCTGCGCGCCAACGATAGCACCACCAAGCGCGAGCAAGTGCGCGTTCCGATCTACATCGAAAACATCTACGCCCGCCGCCGCCGCCGCGAGTAGTGCGCGTTTCTATAGAAACACGAAGGCCGTCCCCCGATCGCTCGGGGGACGGCCTTCGTGTTCCGCATCCGGTCGGTAGCGCCTAGGCGAAGCCCGCGCCGCTTGTCTTCGAGATGCGCTTGTCCAGCGTGCCCGAGAAGGCCAGCAGGCTGGTGGCATCCAGCTGCTCCAGCGCATCCAGCTCATCCTCGGTCAGATCGTAGTCTTTGCATGCCTCGTGGGCGTTGTCGATCAGGGCCTGACGAAATGCGGCGTCGGTCACCGCGCGCCCGATGACGCGCTCCACCTCATTCTGCGACATGTTAGCGTGCTCCCTCTATGATCGCTTGCAAACGTAGCCGTTCACCATTGGCTTCCAACAAAATAAACGTGTGCTCAGCATCTTTTAGGAGCAGCAGCGCAGCCTCGATCTGCCCAGATCGGATCAGCACCACGCCGCGCGCCATATGTGTGCGCGCCAGCTCGAACTGATCCTTGGTCTCGGTGAAGATCTGGGCGCTCTCGTCGAGCAGGGCCTGGTGCAATGGGTCGTCGGCGGGCAGCGCGAGCGCCAGCAGCCGGCCAGCGATGCCCTGGTCGTGCTTGCTGTGGATGCGGCGGGCGATCTCCAACGCCTGCCGCGCGTGGGCCTGGGCGTGGTCGCGCTGGCCAAGCGCGCTGTGGGCCTCGGCCAGCCCGCTCAGCGCCTCGGCGCGCAGCCGGTCGGACTGCGACTCGTTGGCGAGGGCGAGCGCGCGGGCGGCGGCGGCGGCGGCCTCGTGGTGGCGGCCCATGGCGCAGAGCGCGAAGGCGTAGTTGGCCAGCGAGCTGCCCTCCTGGTAGCCGCTGCCCAGCAGCCGATGGATCTCGACCGCATCCTCATAGGCCCGCACGGCGGTGGCGTAGTCGCCCTGGTGGTACGAGATCAGCCCCAGCGTGTCGTAGGCCTGCGCGATATTGCGGCGGTCGTTCATCTCGCGCGAGAGATCGAGGGCCTGCTGGCAGCGCAGGCGGGCCTCGTGGTAGCGGCCCAGGCTGATCAGGGCGTAGGCGCTATTCAGGCTGGCGAAGACGCCCATGTAGCGCAGGTTGATGCGCGCCACGATCTCCTCGGTGATGCGGTAGTGGTCTAGCGCCTTCTCGTACTCGCTCTGCAGCTGCCAGAGGTAGCCGAGGTTGTTGTGGGCGGTGGCCAGGCCGGGCAGGTCGTCGATCATCTCGCGGATGCGCAGGCTATGCTCGAAGTGCTGGCGCGAGCGCGGGTAGTCGCCGCGCATACCGTAGACTGCGCCCAGGGTGGACTGGAGCCGGGCCTCGATCTGCTCATCCTCGTGGGTGCGCGGGTCGCGGGTGATGTGGCGCAGGCCCTCCTCGCAGGCGGCGATGGCCTGGTCGTGCTCGCCGCGGCGCTGGTGGATGAGCGCGATGTCGGCGCAAACGATCGGGATAGCCAGCACCGAGAGGCCCTCGGCCCCCGAGCGGGCGATGGCCATGGCCCGCCCCAGGTCGTCGAGCGCCTGGTTGTACTGGCCCTGTTTCTCAAGCACGCTGCCGCGCTTGCCGTAGGCGCGGCGGGCCACCTCGGCGGTGATGTCGGGCGCGGCCAGCACCTGGCTGTGCTGGGCCAGTGCGTCGTCGTAGCGCCCGATGGTGGCCAGCACATCGCCCAGCGCGTCGCGGGCGCGCCAGGTGCGTGGGTCGGCGGCATCGTCGAGCGCCTCAAGCGCCCACTCGTAGTACTGGATGGCCTCATCGCTGGCGTAGATGGCGCTGGCCGCATCACCCGCCATCAACAGGTAGTCGATGGCCTTCTCGCGCCGGTCGCTCAGGCGGTAGTGGTGGGCGATCAGGCCCAGGTAGTCGTCGAGGTCGCCAGCGTAGCGCCGCTCAAGGTACGCGCCGATCCGCCCGTGCAGATCGCGGCGGCGCGAGTAGAGCATGGATTGGTAGGCAACCTCTTGGATCAGGGCGTGGCGAAAGATGTGCACGCGCTCCGGCTCGATCCGCTCCAGCTGGGTGAACTCGTGCTCATCCAGGCGCACCAGCTGCCGCACCAGCGTGCCCTGCTCCACCGGCTGGAGCGCGCGCAGCACGCCGAAGGGGATGCGCTGGCCGATCACCGAGGCGACGCGCAGGATGGTGCGGCTGGTCTCCTCGAGCTGGTCGATGCGGGCCAGCAGCAGCCCGTGGAGGCTGTCGGGCAGATTGTCGAGCGCGGGCTGCAGGTCGGCGGCATCGAGCTGGTCGGCGGCATAGCCTGCCCGCTCAAGGTCGTGCACCTTGGCGAACACGGCGTGGATCAGCTCGTTCAGGAACAGCGGGTTGCCCGCCGCCCGCTCGATGATCTGGTCGATAGTCTCGGCGGGCAGGCTGGATGCGCCGCCCAGCAGCGCGATCAGCTGGCTGCTGTGCTCGGCGGAGAGCTCGCGCAGGCGCAGCAGGGGCGCATCCTCGGGCAGATCTAGCTCGGGGCGGTGGACGCCCACCAGCAGCACGGTGTGGCCCGCCAGCTTGGGGCCGACCTGCTGCCACAGATCGAGCGAGATCGGGTCGGCCCAGTGCAGATCTTCAAACAGGGCCAGGATAGGGCCGTCGTGCGCGGCGTGCACCAGCAGCTGCTCAAGCAGCTCGAAGCGGCGCTGCTGGCGCTGCTTGGGATCCAGGCCGCGGGTGAGGCGGTTCTCGGGGATGTCGAGCCGGGCCAGATCGCCCATAATCGGCAGCCACTCCTCCATCTCGGGGCCAAGCTTGGCCAGCTCGGCCCCCAGCTTGCGGATGCGCTGGGCGTTGCTGTCGCTGGCCACGATGCCGCAAAGCGATTTCAGCCACTCGGCCCAGGCGTTGTAGGGGATGCCGCTGGCGTAGGAGTAGCACGAGGCCGAGATGGTGCGGAAGCCGGCCGCCTGGGCATCGGCCACCAGCGCGGCGGTGAGGCGCGACTTGCCCACGCCCGCCTCGCCCACGATCCGCACCGCGCTGCCCTGGCCCGCCTTCACCGCGGCGATGTGCTCGCGCAGCCAGGCCAGCTCCGGCTCGCGCCCGATCAAAGGGCCATCTGCAGGCAGCAGCTCCTCGGCCACCGACTCGCGCAGCGAGACGATGCGCAGCAGCGGCACCGGGTTGGACTTGCCCTTCAGGCTGACCTCGCCGCGCGGCTCGCAGACCACCCGCGCGTCGACCTCGTCGGCCACCGCCTGGCTGCACCAGACCTCGCCCCACGCGGCGTTGCTCATCACGCGGGCGGCCACATTCACCGCGTCGCCCATCATGGTGTACTCTTTTCGGGCGGCGCTGCCTACATTCCCCGCGAACACCGTGCCCAGATTCAGCCCGATGCGCTGGGCCAGCACCACCGCGCCCTCGCCCATAGCGGCCTGCAGCGAGGCGAGCACCTGGGGCATGCGCTCCTGCATGGCGATGGCGGCCATGGCGGCGCGCTCGGCGTGATCTTCGTAGGCGATCGGCGCGCCGAACATAGCCACCAGCTTCAGGCCCTCGTCGGCCACATCGACCTTGTTGATCACGCCACCGAACAGCTCCACCGCCTCCTGCATGCTGGTGATGTAGGTCTGGATGGCCTGGGCGGCGTGGGCGGGCGGCAGGTACTCGGCCAGATCTTCTAGCCCCACCACCTGCGCAAACAGCGCGGTGACGGGGCGCAGCTCGGCCTCGATCTGGGGCAGCTGCGGGTCGAGCTGGATCTTCTCTAGCAGCGACGCGGCTAGGTAGGGGCTAGTGCGGTTGAGGTCGTCGATCAGCGGGGGGATGGCCAGCTCGGGCGCGGCCACATCGGGCAGCAGCTCGGGCGGGGGCTGGTAGGCCAGGGCCGTTCCGCCCAGCGCATCCAGCCGCAGGAAGCCCGGCGCGGCTGCAGCGCCCTGGGCCAGCGCGCCGATCTGGCCCAGCATGCCTGGGCCAATCACCACCTCGCGCGGGCCAGCCAGGCCCTCGGCGGTGGCCACACGGTTCACGGTGGGGCCGAGCACCGCGCAGTAGCGGGCGTGCTCCAGGCCCACGCTGGCGAAGGCCACCGGCCCGCTCTCCACCCCGATATGCAGGTGCATCGGGAAGGAGCCGACACCCAGGACCACATGCGTATAGTCGCGCAGGGCCTCCTGAAGCGCCAGCGACGCGCCCGCCGCCGCACGGGCGTGGTCGGCCTCGCCAAAAAACACCAGCAGGGCATCGCCGCCGAAGGCGATCAGATCGCCGCCGTAGCGCTCGATCCGCTCGATCATAATGTCGAAAATATGGTTGAGCGCGCCGGTCACGCGCTCGATACCCTCGCGGCCCATGGTCGCCAGGCGCTCGGCCAGGGCGGTGGAGCCGGAGAGATCGGCAAACAGCAGCGACCCGGTGCGCCAGAGCAGCCAGGGGTTCTCGCGCCGCTCGTGCAGCAGCTCGTGGGTGAGGATACGCGGCAGGTAGGTGGTGACGGTGTAGCGCGAGGCCGCAAGGTGCACAAAGGCCTCAAGCGTGTACGCGCCCAGGCCCGAGTCGCGCTGGCCATCAATGGCCTCGACCAGCTCGGATGGGAGGTAGCGGCGCAGGTGCTTGGGGTCAAGCACGCCAGGATCATTCGGCTCCGCCATAGTCCATCCTTTGGCCGATATATGCCGGGGTTGCTAGGGTTTGCATGCCGCTCTTCTCATTATACAAAAAACGGCATGCCCACGCACAGTGGGCATCTGCGCCGGTAGGGTCTATGTGTTCTCGACAGGGCGCCGATTCTTTTACCACGAAGACTCCAAGACACCAAGAAAAGGGAACCAACCACCACCAGGCGCGAAGATTCGGACGATCCTTCGCGTCTTCGTGGTAAAGAAGGTTCGGTGAATCAAGTGTGTATAGGCCCTGCCTGCGTCGGCCAGCTGGCGGGTGCTCTGTTGCTCTGCTCTATATAAACGCAGCAGAGAGCGCTCTTTTCTCCCTAGCGGGCGATCCGCGCGCTGCCATCGGGGAAGTCGACGATCAGCGCGCCCTGCTCGTAGTTGGCCTCGGCGATCTCCCATGTGGGGGCGAAGACGGGCGTGGTGCGCTTGCCGCAGGCCAGGCGGATAGCGGCGCGGGCGTGGTCCTCGGCCACGGGCGGGTTGAGCACGATCATACGCTCGACCTTGCGCTGGGCGCAGGTGTCGAGCGCAAGGCGGAACAGGCTGCCGCCAGCGCCGGTGGCGGCGGCGAAGCGCTGCTCGCGGGCGTAGCTCTCGGCTGCGCCGTAGGCTAGGGCCAGGGCGGCCAGGGCGGCCAGCGCGCCCGCTGCCCAGCGCCCGCGCGGCCAGGGCAGCCGCCCCAGGGCCACGCCAGCGGCGCAGGCCGCCACGATCATGGGCAGGTAGAGGTAGCGCGCGTTGGGCGGCGCGGTGAAGGGCGCGGTGGGGGCCAGGGTGCAGCCCAGCGCGGCCAGGGCCAGCAGCCCGCCAAGGGCGCGGCGGCGGGCTAGCGCGGCCCCGGCCTGCGCCAGCAGCGCCAGCACCAGCGCGCCGCCCAGCCACACCAGCCAGGCGGCGTCGGCCCGCTCGCTGCCGGGCAGCGGCGCGGCCAGCAGCGCGATGGCGCGCAGCGGGTTGAGCGCCACATGCAGCCCTAGGCCGTAGTGCCCGCCACCTACCACATAGTTGCGCTGCTCGATGTGGAGCTGGATGGCCAGGTAGACCACCGTAATCAGCGCGGGCAGGGCGTAGCGCGCCCAGGCGGCGGGGCGGCCAAGCCAGCGGCGCGTGTCGCCCTGGGCTAGCCAGCCGTCGGCCAGCACCAGCAGCGGCAGGGCCGCGATCGCGCTCTCCTTGGACAGCAGCGCCAGCGCCATGCACAGCGCGGCCAGCGCGCGCAGCCCCCACTCGCGCCGCGCCCCCGCCGCGCCCCAGGCACCCACCCAGGCGTGCGCCATCAGCAGCAGCCACAGGCAGGCCAGCAGGTCGCTCTGGGCCGAGATCCAGACCACCGCCTCGAAGGGCGCGGGGTGCACCGCCACCGCGCAGGTGGCCAGCCCGGCGACCCAACCGCGCCCACCGGACAGCCGCCACACCAGCAGGCCCGCCAGCGCGGCGTTGGCCGCGTGCAGCGCCATGCTGGCCGCGTGGAAGCCGCCCCAGCCCAGCCCGAAGCTGTGGCCCTGCACCCAGAAAGCCACCCAGATCAGCGGGCGGTAGAAGTGGCTCTGTTCAATATCAAACGCGCCCCGCAGCATCTTGGGGAAACTGTAGGTGTAGCCGCCGATCAGCCACTGGAAGTCGTCGGCGGCGAAGGGGCGGGCGGGCAGCGCGCGGTAGGTGAGCAGCGTCAGCGCGGCAGCGGCGAGGGCGAGCAGGGCGGTCAGGCGTCGTAGGTTCATGCGGTTGGCTCTGGCGCAGGCAGCGGAGCGTGGCTGTCGGCACCAATTGGCGGTTCCTCTCTTCGGCTGGGCCGGGTTGCCCGCTAGGATACCACGAACTCGCCCATACAGTGGGAGCGGGATAACCACGAAGACGCCAAGGCACAGGGGGAAAGAAGCGGCAGCGCTCGTGCATCTTCTCTTATGTCAAAAAACCTACAATATCCACTGAGGATAGCCCGCATCTAGATATTTAAGCCGCCGTTGCAAACATGGACTCTGCGAGGGGTGCTAGAAAAACCACACGGCGCTGGCGACCAGAGTACTACGCCATGGGCCGCCCGCAGCGGGGCCGCTCTGCTATACTGCCAGTAGGCGCCCGCGTGCGGCGCTACCGACCAAGCGCCAGGAACGCCCATGCTGCTCCACAAGCTCCACATAGAAGATCACAAGCTCGCCGCGCTCGCGCTCAACCCCGACGCCGACGGCGAACCGATCATCCTGCTCCACGGCATCAACCTCTCCCCCAGCTTCTGGCGCACCGACGATCTGTTCACCCGCCACGGCCCGTGCCACGCGCTGACGCTCCCCGGCCACTTCCCGGGGGCCTTCCCGCCCAACATGCCCGAGAGCGCGCTGGATGCGGCCAGCATCGCGCGGCTGCTGGCCGCCACCATCCGCCAGCTGGTGGGCGATCGCCCTGTGACCGTGGCGGGCATCTCCACCGGCGGATTCGCCGCGCTGGCCCTGGCGGCCCACGAGCCGCAGCTGGTGCGCCGCGTGGTCTCGATCTCGGGCTTCGCCGAGGGCGGCTGGACCGGCATGCTGGGCACCTACCAGGCATGGCTGCGCGACACGCCGCCGCACTACCGCCGCTTCCGCATCCTCTGGCAGCTCAGCCACCTGAGCCAGGGCTTCTTCCGCCGCTTCGTGTGGCCCACCCTGGTGGCCGACCGCGCCACCTTCAACCGCTACCCCCAGCTCTCGACGCTGATCAGCCATATCTACGCCGACTGGGTGCACCAGGACATGGACATGGTGGCCATGTACTACCGCCGCATGCCCGACATCAGCATCGCCGACATGCTGCCCAGCATCCGCGCCCAGACCCTGGTGCTGGCGGGCGACAGCGACCCGACCGTGCCGCCCGAGCAGTCGCGCCTGATCGCGCGGCTGGTGCCGGGGGCCGAGCTGGCCATGCTGGAGGGCGCTGGCCACCTACTGTTCGCCGAGCGTCCCCACATGTACGACACTATCATCGAGGGCTGGCTCCAGCGCACCCGCGACAACAGCTAGGCGGGGCGGGTCTGGCGCAAAAAGGCGGCTGGGGAAGCAATCCCCAGCCGCCTTTTTGCGCCAAGCAAACGGCCTAGGGCGCAAGCCGGTTCAGGTCACGCGGGAAGAGCGTGGTCTCGCGCACGTTCGGCACCTCGATCATGCGGGCCAGCCAGCGCTCTAGGCCGATGGCGAAGCCGCCGTGTGGCGGCATGCCGTACTTGAAGGCCATCAGGTAGCTCTCGAACGGCTCGGCGGCGATGCCCCGCGCCTCCAGCGCCGCCAGGTAGTCCTCGTAGCGGTGCAGCCGCTGGCCGCCCGTCACCAGCTCCAGCCCGCGAAACAGCAGGTCGAAGCTATTCGAGTAGGCCGGGCGCTCAGGGTCGGCGTGGGTGTAGAAGGGCCGCTTGGCCATCGGGTAGCCCCACACGAACAGGAACTCCGACCCGTGCGTCCGCTTGGCCCACTCGCCCAGCCAGCGCTCGTGCGCGGGGGCCAGGTCCGGCTCGTGGCGCGCGTCCTCGCCGGTCTCGCGGTAGATCAGCTCCAGCGCCTCGGTGAAGTGGATAGCCGGGATCTGCTCGGGCACCTCGGGCAGGGCCACCTTCAGCAGGGACAGCGCCTCGGCGGCGTCCTCGCGCATGCTGGCGATCATGCCCCGCAGCGCCGTGGTGAGCACGGCCATCACGTCGCGGTGGTCGCGGATGAAGCCCAGCTCGCAGTCGAGCGACACGTACTCGTTCAAGTGGCGCGGCGTGTCGTGCGGCTCGGCGCGGAACACCGGCGCGACCTCGAACACCCGCTCGAACACACCGACCATGGTCTGCTTGTAGAACTGCGGGCTCTGCGCCAGGTAGGCCTTCTGGCCAAAGTACTCGATCGCAAACACGTTCGCGCCGCCCTCGGTGGCCGAGGCCACCACCTTGGGTGTCTGGATCTCGGTGAACGCCATGCCGCGCAGCGTCTCGCGGAAGCCGCGCATGGATGCCGACGAGAGCGCGAAGATCGCGCGGTGGCGCAGGTGGCGCAGCGCCAGCGGCGCGTGATCCAGGATGGTGGGCAGCTGGGCCTTGATCGTGGGCCGGAACATGTCGAAGGGCGGCGGCTCGTGCGAGCGCGAGAGCACCTCGACCTGCGGCGCGTGGATCTCGACACCGCCCGGGGCCTGCGGCACGGCCACCGCCTGCCCCGTAATGCTCAGCACGGTCTCGGGGTGCAGCGCAGCCACCTGCGCGGCCAGCGCGGGGTCGTCGATCACGATCTGGGCGAGGCCCTTGGCGTCGCGGAGGATGAGGAAGCTGACGTTGGCCAGCTGGCGCAGGCGGTGCAGCCAGCCGCACAGGCGGACGGTCTCGCCGCTGTGCTGGCCGATCTCGGTGGACCAGATACGGGCGTGTTCCATGGGGTGCCTCCACAAGATTGTGCCGCTCGCCGCAGGCTGCGTGCGAGGGGCAAACATAGCCCCCGCTCGCCATGCGGACGAGGGGGGCCAGCTCGTGGTGCCACCGCATTTCGCCGTGCGCGCTGGAGGGGCGCGCCGGCCTTCGGGTGCCCGCTAACGGGGGCAGGGCGGCGGGGCTTACTGTGCGGCGCAGGCCGCGGTTCTCCCCGCGCTCGGGAGGGTCTTCGCCAGGGGAGCGGAGGCCGCGCTCACAGCTCTGCGCAGCTCTCTGAGGCTCTGCTCATCCCCGCTACTTGTCTCCGTCATCGCTTTCGCATGGAAGCATACCAGCTGCGCCGCACGATGTCAAAGGCCTTTTGGCCGATGTCAGCGGAACGAGCCGATGGGCAACGAATACCACGAAGACGCAAAGGCACGAAGGCGAACAAACCAAATCACCACCAGGACTCCAAGGCTCCAAGGTTCAGAAGGGGCCGCTATAGAGCCAACCCTGATGCCGCCCGCCTCACCAGCACCACCCCTCCGAGGTCAGCCCTGTGCGGGCGTATACGTTCTGACCATTGGAACCTATACGCCACGTCCCCTTGATCAGGCCCCGCACCGCGTGCTATCATCACAGCAGTCTCCGCAGCGAGAAAGCGAAGCCCATGCCAGCGCAAGAGGATATCCGCCACCAGCAGGAGCTGCTCTCGATCCACCGCAGAAACCTAGAGGTGCTGCTGAGGCAGCACGCGCTCCAGGGCGGCGAAGCCCACGCCACCCCGGTCGTCACCAACAGCATCCGCGAGAACCGCACGCAGATCGCGCGCATCAAGGGCGTGCTGCGCGGCTGGGGTCTGCCCGCCGAGGATCACCCAGACGATGTGGAGGTGCCGCCGCAGGGCCAGGCCTCACAGGCCCCTGTGCCAGGCGGTGGAAATGTCACTATTCACGGCGGCACATTCTATGGCCCGGTCGGGCCGTCAGGAGGAAGCGTGTTCAACCAGTCAAACTGGAACGTGCAGGGCAACGTGTACAACATCGCCGGGGATCTGAACCTCGGCGCGAGCGCTGGAAAGGATGAGTTCCTGGCCGCGCTGCGTGCGTTTAAGGCCGAGCTGGACAAGGCCAAGGATGTGCCCGCCGACACCGCCGAGGATGTGCGCGACGATGTGGATGGGGCGATCAAGGCCATCGACCGCGCCGCGCCCGACAAGGCCCGCGCCGAGTCGAAGCTGGAGAGCGCCAAGAAGCTGCTGGCCGACATGGCCGGGGCTGCGCCATCGGCGCTGCTGCTGGGCAAGCTGCTGGGCGACGCCCTGGCGGCGCTGCCGCAGCTGCCGTTCTAGCCCCGCCGCCCTGAGAGACGACGAGGCCCGCCGCACGCCATCGGGCGCGTGCGGCGGGCCTTACTGCGATACGCTACTTGCCCTGCGCCGCCTCAGCCTCGGCGGGCGGCTCGGGGGCGTCGGACTCGCGCGAGATGCCGCGCATCAGCAAGCGGTAGCTCACCACCGCGATCGGCACCATGCACCAGTAGTTCAGCACGCGGAAGATCAGCGTGGAGGGGATGGCCGCGTTGCCCACGCCCAGGCCCTGCAGGGTCAGCGTGATCGCCGTCTCCACCGTGCCGCCGCCGCCCGGCAGCACGTTGAAGGTGCTGGAGATCAGGGCCACGCCGAAGGCGGCTAGCACCACCCACAGCGAGGTGAGCGTGCCCAGGCTGTAGAGCACCAGCATCAGCGCCACGCTGTGGATGGTCAGCGCCGTGAGCTGCACGCCGATCAGCAGCAGCAGGTCGGTCCAGCGCGCCGTGATCATCTCGCGGCCCCGCGCCAGCTCGCCGATGGCCCGCAGCACCAGGCCGTCATCCCAGGTGCGGCGCGCGATCTGCTCCAGCAGGCGCTTGACCCACATGGCCCAGCGCAGCAGCAGCGCCTCCTCGCGGGTGAGCACAAACACCACCACGCCCACCACCACCACGCCCACCGCCGCCGCGATCAGGCTGTCGGTCTCGGCGCGGCCAAAGTTGCCGCGCACGCCGATGAAGAACAGGCTGAAGCCAAAAAGGATGATCATGGCCGTGGTGTAGCTCAGCGCCTCTAGGGTGGCCAGCAGCGCCGAGTGGGCCGCCGTGACGCCGCGCCGTCGGAACGAGTGCACGATAAATGCGTAGCTGGCCACGCCCCCGGCGGGGAAGGACTGGCTCATAACGATGGCGATCATGGCCACCGCCCACAGGCGCAGGGCGCTGAAGCCCTTGTAGCCCAGCGAGTGCAGCCCCACGCGGTAGACCTGCGAGGCGATGAAGAAACCGACCAGCTCCAGCACGAAGGCGAGGGCAATCCACAGGGGTTGGGCCGAGAGAGTCAGCTTGAGGGAGTCAAGAATGTGCGCAAAGTTTTGGTAGATGAGGTAGATGACAACCGCTGTCAGAATAAGACTCAAAGCGATCTGAAAACGCCGGAGATTCATACACTTCCTTTCGCAGCGCGGCCCTGTGGGGTGGACGCCCAATCTCTCTGTTGTGTTGCACGCTCTTTCCGGCAGTATACACGAGAGCCACGCGGGCTGTCACGCTTGGGGGCGCGGGATCGCAGGGGCGGTGCACTCTGGTTCGGCAGAACGTTTTACCATCAAGACTCCAAGACTCCAAGGGGCAAAAGGGAACACATCCTCTGGTTTCAGCATTGTTCGCTTGATCTTGATGCATTGGTTTTAGAAAACGCATAGGCCCTGGAGTACAGCTTGGCGCTGCGGCAGGGGAATCTTCTCTAGTTTTACACCCCGCATCGATCTATTTGTATCTATGAGCCGATGTATATCTTTAATAGTCATTTTATTGTTCTACCACATTGCGCTGCTATTTTCCCAGAGGATGTGCTATTGTCCAGGCGGATCTTTCATTCTACGTGTTCCTCCGTCACTTCCCCTGGTGGGCGTTTTGGTAAACATGTGCATTGCCATTGATTTGGCCAGGGTGCACCTTCGTCGATAGTGGGTATTTTTGGATAGTGGTGCATGCCATACGCGGGGTTGCTCGGGGCAGGACCCAAGCAACCCCGCGAGGGAGTGTAACCCCTTTCGATTCTCCCAATTTGAGGCGTTCCTATGCCGAATGCTGGCCGCTGGTGTTCGTGCATATGGCCATCAAAACGTTAGCGGCACCTTCGCCGCATGGGCTAGGTGGGTAGGGCTGGCTGCCCACCATTTCCTTACACCTTTTATTTCCTTGGTCTCTTGGTCCCTTCAGAACCTTGTTGCCTTGGTGTCTTGGTGGTGAATGGGTTCCCTTTGCGCCTTCGCACCCTCGCGGTGAGTCGTCCGATCCTCCCAGCGCCAGGTGGCGATACGCAGCGCCACGATGCAGCAGGCCAGCCAGATCGCCCCGGCCAGGTAGCCGCCCAGGATATCGGTGGGGAAGTGGACGCCGAAGTAGACCCGCGAGAGGCCGACGCCCAGGATGATCAGTGTGGCGGCGGGCCAGACCGCCGGGCGCAGGCGCGTGCCGCGCAGCAGCCGCCAGAGCACCACGGCCAGCATGCCGTAGCACACCATCGCGCCCATGGCGTGGCCGCTGGGGAAGCTGTAGCCCGCCACATCGAAGGTGCGTGGGGTCAGATCGGGGCGCACGCGCTGGTAGAGGCCCTTGAGCAACTGGTTGAGCACGCCGCCGCCCGCCGCCGCCAGCACCAGAGCCGCCGCGTCGACCCAGCGGTGCTTGAGGTAGAGGCCCAGCGCCATCAAGGCCACCAGCAGCCCCAGCACCATGGGCTCGCCGATGGTGGTGAGGAGCAGCATGGCCGCGCTGAGCGCGGGGGTGGCGCGCGCGTGCAGCCAGAGGATGAGGCCGTCATCCAGGTGGATGTAGCGGTCGCCCAGCGCACCGTGGGCCAGCCAGACAAACAGCATCGCGGCCAGCGCGCAGAACGCCGCGCCCGCAGCGAGGGTCGCGCCGATCTTTCCGAGGGGCAGCAGGCGGGCCGCATCGTCGGGGCCGCCGGGCTGGGGTGGGGCAGATTGCTCGTGCATGGTCGTGTCCTTCTTTGGTTGTCTCGCTGGTGGGGGAAGAGCAAGTTTTTTGCCCGCGAGGGCAGCATCTATTGACAGCGATTCATCCAGAATGATACGATAGCAGAAGGCAGCACGCATGTTTCATTTTCTATAGCGCCATCATATGACCGGGAGCACCTCCGATGACCAGCCACCCCGCGCCCCAGATCGCGCCGCCTCTACACCTCGTGTGGCGCTACCGCACCCGTGTGTACAACTGGGGGACTGCCGCGATCCAAGATGGGCGTGTCTACATGTCCCCCTTGTCCGTCCTTGCGCTCGATTTGGCTACGGGGGCGCTCATCTATGAGACAAAGCGATTATCAGGTATGGGCCGTTCGCTCTGTCTTGTCGACGGATTATTGCTATTTGCCTATGAGGGCGGGATTGGTGCGCTTGACCAAACGGATGGCCAGCCTGTGTGGCAGGTTACGACCACGGCAGCACGGGAGGTGTCACCTTTATGTGACCAAGGCATCGTCTATTGGATGAGCCATTCGCTCAGCGCCGATAGAAACATCGCACAGAGCACCTCGCTCTGTGCCTATGATATTCGCCAACAACAGATGCGCTGGCAGGTAGAGCTTGGGGTTTATGTGCATGGATCGCTTATTCCTGCCCTCGATCAAGAGGTGATCTTTATTACTCGCCATCAAGAGGGTGAAAAACAGGTGGCGGCTCTGCGTACCAGCGATGGGTCGCTGATTTGGACTACTCCACTCGCGCCAAAAGAAAGTGCGCTTTGGAATATTATCGCGGATGAGACGACGGTGTATGTGCCGCTTGAGCGGGGACGGTTGCTCGCCTTGGACCGTGCGACGGGGCAGGTGCGCTGGGCGATCCCATCGAGCCTGTATCATCCGCAGCGCCAGGGCATCAATGTGCATACGGGCGTCACCTTGGCCGACCAGCGGCTGTATCTGGGTACCGATGCAGGCATCAGCTGCGTTGATGCGGCGACCGGTGCGATTATCTGGGAGCGGGAGCGGGAGCTTATTGACAACAGGGGACACTTCAGCTGCGATGGAGCACCCCCACTGGTGAGCGGGGCGTATCTCTACGTTCCTTCGCGCTATGGGCTGTCCTGCCTCGATCGCAGCACCGGCGAGGAGCTGTGGGTCTACCATACGCGTGGGGGGATCCATACCGCGCTCGCCGCCGCCGATGGTTACCTGGTGTTTGGTTGCCACGATGGCTACTACTACTGCTTCGCCGACGATACCCACCCGCCCGCGCCCAAGCCGCGCGGGCGGCGGAAGGTCACATAGGGCCGTAGCACGCAGCAGGGCGCGGCCACCATGCGGTGGCCGCGCCCTGCTGCTCTGTGTCTCGCGCTGCGCCGGGGCCTAGCTGGCCCAGAGCACCTCGTCGGTGGGCACGAGGGTGCGCGCGGCCCAGTCGCCGAAGGCCTCGCCCTCGCGCCGCGTGCCGCGCCACTGGTCGAAGGCCTCGGCCAGCACATCGGCCAGCACGTCGCCGCGCACATCCGACTTGTACAGCCGGGCCAGGCGGGTGCCCTCGAAGCTGCCGCCCACGAACACGTTGTAGAGGTTCAGGCTGCGCCCGACGATGCCGATCTCCGCCGTGGGCGGGCGCGAGCAGGCGTTGTGGCAGCCGCTCATGCGGATCCACACGCGCTCGCTGCCGTAGCCGCGCTCTTCGAGCTGGCCGATCACCTTGGGCAGGAAGCGCTCGCTCTCGGCCACAGCCAGGCCGCAGGTGGGCATGGCCACGCAGGCCATGGCGTAGCGCCGCAGCTCGCTCAGCTCGCCGCCAGATGTGCGCAGGCCGTAGGCATCCAGCTGCTCCTGCAGCGCCGCCTTGTCGGCCTCGTCGATGTTCACCAGCACCAGGTTCTGCTGGGCGGTCAGGCGTATCTCGGGGCGGAAGCGCTCGATGATCGCGCGCAGGCCCTCCTTGCTGCGGGTGGTCGCGTCGTTCTTGATGCGCCCGTTCTCGACCCAGATGCCCACCAGCCAGCGGCCATCCTTCTGCTGCTCCCAGCCCAGGTGGTCGTGCACCTCGTAGGTGGGCACCTCGGCGGGCGCGGCCAGCTCGTAGCCCAGCACCTTGGAGACCTCGTCGCGGAACCACTGCACGCCGCGCTCGGCCAGCACATACTTCAGGCGGGCGTGGCGGCGGTTGCTGCGGTCGCCCGAGTCGCGGTAGACCGCGCTGGCGGCCTCGATCACGCTCTGGGCCTGATCGGGCGTGGTGAAGCCCACGCGGTCGGCCAGGCGCGGGAAGGTCTCGGCCTTGCCGTGGGTGCTGCCCAGGCCGCCGCCGGCCAGCAGGTTGAAGCCGCGCACCGCGCCGCCCTCGCCCAGCACCGCCTCCAGCGCCAGATCGTGGGTGAAGATGTCCACGCAGTTATCGTTCGGCAGGCCGATGGCCATCTTGTGCTTGCGCGGCATGTACTGCGTGCCGTAGAACGACTCGCTGCGGGTGGGGGCGACCTTCACGCGCGTGCCGTCGGAGAGGAACTTCTCGCCGTCGAGCCACAGCTCGTAGTAGGCGGTGGACTCGGGCAGGAAGTGGTCGCTGATCTTCAGCGCCAGCTCCTGGAAGTCGAAGTCGTAGCCGGGCAGCAGGTCGGCCACCGGGCAGGCCATGAAGTTGCGGGCCACGTCGCCGCAGCCGCCGTAGGTGGTCATCCAGCGCTCGTTCAGCGCGCGGATGAGCGGCTTCATGTTGGCCTTGCCCACGCCGTGGAACTGGAAATCCTGCCGCGTGGTGATGCGCAGCGTGCCGTTGGCGTACTTGGTGGCCAGCTCGTCGGCCAGCAGGTACTGCTCGGCGGTCAGCCGCCCGCCAGCGAACTTGGTGCGCACCATGAACGACCAGGCGCGGCCCAGCCCCTGCTTCTTGCGCGCCTGGCGCTCGTCGCGGTTGTCCTGCTGGTAGGAGCCGTGGAACTTCAGTAGCTGGTTCGCATCGTCGGAGACATTCTCCGTCGAGAGATCGCGCATCTCATCAAAGATCAGGCCGCCGAGGCCGTTCTCGATCTTCAGATGCTCAACGTGGGACAGCTCGGGTGTTTCCTCAGACATAGGGAGACTCCTCATAGTCGCCAGGAGCGCTGGCAGATGCTGGGTGACCGTGCCGAAATGCATGCGATGGGGGGCACGCGGGGAGAATACCACACCACGGCAAAAAAGACGAAGGGCGGCGTAGGCCCGCGTGAACCCCAGCTGCATTAGAGATACCCCAGCTCCTCCAGCTTGCGGATGATCTTGGCCGCGCTCTCCTGCGGGGTCTCCTCGGCGGAATCCACCACCACCTCGGGGTTCAGCGGCTCCTCGTAGGGGTCGCTCACGCCGGTGAACTGGGTGATCTCGCCCGCCAGCGCCTTCTTGTACAGACCCTTCACATCGCGCTCGATCGCGACCTCCAGCGGCACGTGCACGTACACCTCGACGAAGTTGCCGATCTTGCCGCGCAGCTCGTCGCGGATCGCGCGGTAGGGCGAGATCGCGGCGGAGATCGCCACCACGTCGTTGCGGGTCAGCACCTCGCACACCCAGCCGATGCGGCGGATGTTGGTGTCGCGGTCCTCCTTCGAGAACCCAAGGCCCTTGGAGAGGTTGGTGCGCACCACGTCGCCATCCAGCACCTCTACCTTCTTGCCGCGCTCGCGCAGGTCTTTCTCGATGATCTCGGAGAGGGTCGACTTTCCAGCGCCAGACAGCCCAGTGAACCAGATCGTAAAGCCGGTGGACATGTTCGCTCCTTCAGACAGCAAATAGTCGGTAGAAAAATCAGCGGGAACTACGATTCGGTCAGGCCCCAGCGCACGCGCACGCGGTGCTCGATCGGGGCGAAGATGATACGGTCGATGGCGACGCCCACCATGATGATCAGGATCATCACGGCCATCACCTGGGCGGCGTCGTTCAGGTCGCGCCCGGTCTGCAGCAGGTTGCCCAGGCTGAGCGTAAAGTACAGCAGCTCGCCCGCCATCAGGCTGCGCCACGCGAACGACCAGCCCTGCTTCAGGCCGCCCAGGATGGTGGGCAGGGCGGCGGGCAGCACCACTTGGGTGTACACGGCGGGGCCGCGCGTGCCCAGGGTGCGGGCGGCGCGCAGGAAGATCGGCGGCGTGTTCTTGACGCCCGCCTCCACGCCCAGCGTGATCGAGAACAGCGCGCCCATCACCACCACGAAGATAATCGCCCGCTCGTTCAGGCCGAACCAGAGGATGGAGAGCGGCAGCCAGCACACGCTGGGCAGGGCCTGCAGGCCCAGCACCAGCGAGCCGAGCGTCTCGTTCAGCCACTTAATCCGACCGATCAGCAGGCCCAGCACCACGCCGATGGCCAGCGAGATGCCGTAGCCGATCGCCAGGCGCTTCAGGCTCACCAGGGTGGCGGTCAGGAAGCCGCCGGTGGTGATGCCCGCCCACAGCGTGCGCAGCACCTCGATCGGGCCGGGCAGCAGGTAGGGCGGCCAGATGCCCGCGCGGGCCACCAGCTCCCACCCGGCCAGCAGCGCCAGGTAGAAGGCCAGCCGCCGCAGCCAGGGGCCAGCCGACTCGGCCAGCGCGGCAGATGCGGTGCGCTGGATGGGCAGGGCGTCGTTGCTCATCAGGCGGCCTCCATGGCGGTGCGCAGCACGCCCAGGATCTCGGCGGCCTTGTGGGCCAGGGCCGGATCCTCCAGACTGCGGGTGCGCGGCAGGTCGATGCGGTAGTCGGCGATCACGCGGCCCGGGCGGGGCGAGAACACCAGCACGCGGTCGCCCAGGGCCACGGCCTCGCGCACGTTGTGGGTCACAAACACGATGGTCTTGCGCGTGCTGGACCAGATCGCCTCTAGCTCGGCGTGCAGGCGGTCGCGGGTGAGCGCATCCAGCGCGCCGAACGGCTCATCCATCAGCAGCACCGAGGGGTTGATGGCCAGCGCGCGGGCGATGGCGGCGCGCTGCCGCATGCCGCCGGAGAGCTGGTGCACGTAGCTGCGCTCGAAGCCCTGGAGGCCGACCACGCCCAGCAGCTCACGGGCGCGGTCGGCGCGCTCGCGGGCGGGCACGCCTAGCTGGCGCATGCCGTACTCCACGTTGTGCTGCACATCCAGCCAGGGAAACAGCGCCGCCTCCTGGAACAGCAGCACGCGCTCGGTGCCTGGGCCTTGGATGGCCTGGCCGTTGGCGTAGATCGTGCCGCTGGTGGGCGCATCTAGCCCGGCGATGATGCTGAGCAGCGTGGATTTGCCGCAGCCGCTCGGCCCCAGCAGGCACACGAACTCGCCAGCGGCGATGTCGAGCGTGGTCGGCTCAAGCGCCGTCACCAGGCCAGCGCGGCTCACAAACTGCTTGGAGACGCCCTCTACCCGCAGCGGGATGCCGCCGCTGGTCGGCTCGGATGCCGACACGTTGCGCTGTGTGTTCACCGCCACCCCAGAAACTCGTTCGACCATGTGATAGCTCCCCGTGGCCCGCCCCAGGCGCTGCGGCCTGAGGCGGGGCGTCTTCCCACTGCTTCTCGATGCGCGCCGCTACTGCGCGGCCACGGGCGCGAGGCCCTTCTCCTTCAGCACCTCGTTGAGCGGCCCCAGGTCGTAGATCCCGCTCAGGTCGGGCTTCGCGGCCCCCAGGAAGCCGAGCGCGAAGGCGTGATCGGCGGATGTGAACAGCGACTGGGCCAGGGGGTCGTAGGTGATGTCCAGGTTTTTGTAGGCCGCCTCCAGCACCGCATCCGAGAGCGCCGCGCCGGTGATCCGCTTCAGCTCGCTGTTGACGATCTTCTTGGTCTCATCGGGGTTCTGCTTGATGAACTCCACAGTCTCGACGTGGGCGGCCAAGAAGGCCTTGACCAGGTCGGGGTGCTCGGACAGGAACTTGCGGCTGGCGATCACGTGGGTGGTGACAAACTGACCGTTGGGCCAGATCGTCCGCTCATCCACCAGCACCTTGCCGTTGGCCTCCTGGATGAGGCGCGAGGCCCACGGCTCGGGCACCCACGCGCCATCGATCGCGCCCTGCTTGAACAGCGTGAGGATGTCGGCGTTCTGGGTCGGGATGATCTCGACCGTGCCGCCCTTCTCCGCCGTCTGCAGGCCATTCTCCTGGATGTAGTAGCGCAGCGCCACATCCTGGGTGCCGCCCAGCTGCGGCGACGCGATCTTCTTGCCATCAAGATCCTTGCCAGAGGCGATGTTCGACTCGGGGCGGACGATGAACAGCGCGCCGCCGCTGGCCGCGCCCGCCACCACGCGCAGGGCGTCGCCCTTGCTCTTCACATAGCCGTTGATCGCCGGGTTCGGCCCGATGTAGCCTAGGTCGATCTCGCCTGCGAACAGCGCCTCGATCAGGGCGGGGCCGGCGTTGAAGGTCTTCACATCCAGCGTCGCGTTCGCGCCCAGCGCATCCTTGAACGTGCCGCGCGCCACGCCCACCACCGCCGGGGCGTGGGTCAGGTTGGGGAAATAGCCCAGCCGCACCGTCACGCCCGCGCCGGATGGGGCGGGGGCGGCCTGCTCGGTGGCGGCGGCCTGCCCGGCGGCAGGCGCGGTGGCGCTCGGCGTATGGGTCGCCCCCGATGGGGCCGTGGTCACCGCGCTGCTGCCACACGCCGCTAGAATGAAGAGTGCCGCCGCCGCCGCCATCGCCCGAAACGAGATGAGCTTCCTCATGAGCGTTCGCCTTTCCATTCTAGCCAGAAAAAACCGGACAACCAGCAGCGACTAGGCCGACTGGGCCTGCGCGTAGGCCTCGATCAGCACCTGCGCGACCTCGGGGCGGGTGAACTCGGGCGGCGGAAGCTCGCCAGCGCTCAGCAGCTCGCGCACCTTGGTGCCGCTCAGAATCAGGTGGTGCGAGTGGTCGTGCGGGCAGGTGCGCGAGGAGACAATCGAGCCGCAGGTGCGGCAGTAGAAGGTGTGCTCGAACTTCACCGGCGTGACCAGCAGGTCGCCCGGCTGCAAGGTGTCGAACAACAGCTGCGCGTCGTAGGTGCCGTAGTAGTTGCCCACGCCCGCGTGGTCGCGGCCCACGATGAAGTGGGTGCAGCCGTAGTTCTGGCGCGAGATCGCGTGGATGATCGCCTCGCGCGGGCCAGCGTAGCGCATCGCCGCCGGGTAGGCGGCCAGCAGCACGCGGTTCTTGGGGTAGTAGCCCTCCAGCAGCACCTCGTACGAGCGCACGCGGGTGGCGGCGGGCACGTCGTCGCCCTTGGTGGCGCCCACCAGCGGGTGCAGCAGCAGGCCGTCGATGGTCTCCAGCGCGACCTTCTGCAGGTACTCGTGGGCGCGGTGCACCGGGTTGCGCGTCTGGAAGCCGACAATCGTGCTCCAGCCCTGCTCGGCGAAGTAGGCGCGGGTCTCGGCGGGGGTGTAGGCCAGCTGCGGGAACGAGGGCGCGATCGGGGCCAGCTGCCAGACCGGCCCGGCCAGCAGCACCGGCCCCTGGCGGTAGAGCCGCGCCACGCCGGGGTGGGCCTCGTCGGTGGTGCGGTAGACCAGCTCGGCCTCGCGGCGCACATCCACGCGGTACTTCTCCTGCAGCTCCAGCAGACCCACCAGCTGGCCATCCTGGCTGCGCAGGGCCACGCGGTCGCCCTCGCTCAGCGCTGCGGCCTGCTCCTCGCTCACGGCCAGCGTGATCGGGATGGGCCAGAGCGTGCCGTTGGAAAGGCGCATCTCGCTGATCACGCGCTCGTGGTCGGCGCTGCCCAGAAAGCCGGTGAGCGGGCTGTAGACGCCGGTCGCGATCAGCTCAAGGTCGGCCAGGCCCACCTCGTTCAGCACCACCGTGGGCGCGCTGGCGGCCTGGGCAAGCGCATCATCCAGCGCGCTGCCGCTGAGCACGCGGTTCACAAGCTCGCCGCCGTGGGGAAGGATCTGCTGTGTTGCCATTCTCTCCTCGGATTCGTTTCGATTCAATGCACTGCCAGGGAAGCTCGGCTGGCGGGCAACGGGTGGCGCGAGAAGCGCAGCTGCCCGCCAGCTATATGAGAGGGTTTGATTAGAGATGGATGCCGCACTCGACCTTGCCCTTGCCCGCCCAGCGGCCAGCGCGGGTGTTCTCGCCAGCCGCCTGGCTGGTGCAGGGCGCGCAGCCGATGCTGGGGTAGCCCTGGTCGAGCAGCGGGTTGTAGGGCACGTGCTGGGCGTGAATGTAGCGCCACACGTCGCGCTCGCTCCAGTAGGCCAGCGGGCTGATCTTCAGCACCTGGTGCTTGGCGTTCCACTGCACTAGGTCGGTGGCGGCGCGGGTGGAGGACTGGTCGCGGCGGATGCCGCTGATCCAGGCGTCGTAGGGCGCGAGCGCATCGGCCAGCGGCTTGACCTTGCGGATGCCGCAGCAGCGGTCGGGGTCGCGGTCGTGCAGCTTGGGGCCGTACTGCGCATCCTGCTCGATCAGCGAGAGCGCGGGGCGCTGGTACTCGACCGTGATATTGTAGCGGTGGGCCGCCTGCTCGGCGGTGGCGTAGGTCTCGGGGAAGAGCAGGCCGGTGTCCAGAAACACGATCGGCGTGCCACGGCCCAGCCGCGCCACCATATCGAGCAGCACCATGCCGGAGGCACCCCCGAAGCTACACGTCAGCACAAGCTGCTGGCCAAAGGTGTCGGCGGCCCACGCGAGCAGCTCCTCGGACGGGGCGTTGCGGAATCGGGCATTGATGGCATCTAGCTCATCGCTCGACCAACGTTCCGTATCAAACGCAACAGAAGTTGTCATCGATCTCGCCTTCCACAAAGAGAAACCCGGCTGTGCCAGGGTGGCCAGCGGGTTCATGCCTCAGCGCACGGTGTAAATGTTGTGCAATACACTCTAGTTACTTAGGATAATATTATAGTTGACTTTACTTGTCAAGTACTTTATAATTTCGGCGCTTGTCAAGCAATAACTTCTTGATTTCGGCCTTCTTCTACCGCCGCCCGCGCTGCCGCACAGCGCGCAGCCACCGCAAGAAACTCGACAAACTACATGCCCGCATACCCGATCATCCTCACCCAGCTCGATCAGGCCCGTGTTATTGTCATAGGCGGGGGCAGCGTCGCCGAGCGCAAGATCGCAGGGCTGATCGAGGGCGGCGCGTGTCCCGTGGTGATCTGCCCCACGATCACCGCAGCGCTCGCAGCCTGGCACGCCGAAGGTAAGATCACATGGCAGGCCCGCCCCTACGCCGAGGGCGACCTAGCCGGGGCCGCGCTGGCCATCGCCGCCACCAACGTGCGCGGCGTCAACGCTGCCGTGGCCGACGAGGCCCGCAGGCGCGGCGTGCTGGCCAACATCAGCGACGCACCCGAGGAGGGTGGCTGGACCACCACCGCCACCGTGCGGCGCGGCGACCTGCTGATTGCCGCCACCACCAACGGAGCCAGCCCATCCCTCACCGCCGCCATCCGCCGCGAGCTTGAGGCCGCCTACGGCGACGAGTACGCCGCGCTGCTCGCACTGCTGCGCGAGATCCGCGCCGGCCCCGCGCGCAGCCTGCCCCCCGCCGCACGCACAGCCCTGCTGCGCAGGCTGGCCAGCCGCGAGGCGCTGGCCCTGGTGCGCGGCGGCCAGCACGAGCAGATCGCCCAGATCGTGGCGCAGGCGCTGGCGGAAGCCGCGCCCGAGCAGCCACACCAAACGCCCAAGGAGCACACCCATGAGTAGCACCGGCTTTGTCTCGCTGGTGGGCGCTGGCCCCGGCGATATCGAACTGATCACGGTGAAGGGGCTGCGCAGGCTGCAGCAGGCCGACGTGGTGCTGTACGACGCGCTCAGCAGCCCACAGCTGCTGGAGGAGTGCCGCCCCGACGCGCTGCTGATCGCCGTGGGCAAGCGCAGCGGCAAGATCTCGGCATCGCAGTCCGCGATCAACCAGCTGCTGGTCGCCCACGGCCAGGCGGGCAGGCGGGTGGTGCGGCTGAAGGGCGGCGACCCCTTCGTGTTCGGGCGCGGCGGCGAGGAGGCCGAGGCCCTGACGGCGGCTGGCATCCCGTGGGAGGTGGTGCCGGGCATCTCGTCGGCCATCGGCGTGCCCGCCTACGCGGGCATCCCCGTGACCCACCGCGAGGCGGCCTCGTCGGTGACGATCGTCACCGGCCACGAAGATCCCTCGCGCATGGAGACCCGTATGAACTGGCACGCGCTGGCCCAGGGCGCAGACACGCTGGTGTTCCTGATGGGGCTGGGCAGCATCGCCGAGATCGCCGCGCACCTGATCGCCCACGGTCGGCCCACCGACACCCCCGCCGCCGTGATCAGCCACGGCACCACCGCCGCCCAGCAGGTGGTGGTCGGCTCGCTTGAGAATATCGCCGACGCCGTGCAGCAGGCCGGGGTCAGCACCCCAGCAGCGATCGTGGTGGGCGAGGTGGTGCGGCTGCGCGAGCGGCTGGCTTGGTTCGCCGCCGAGCACGGCATCCAGCCCGCGCCCGCAGCCGAGCCGCTGGCCGTGGCGCGCGGCCAGCGCTAAAGACACACCCGCGTACACAGCAGAGCAGGAGGAGGAGAGGCGATGTTGTTGGCGCAGCAGATCTCGACGACTACCGCGCAGCCGCGCGGCGAGGCCCGCCGCCACGCGGTGATGCTGGTGGGGCATGGCAGCCTGCGGCTTGGCTCGGGCGCATCCATGATCCGCCTCGCGGGCCACCTGCGCGCGGCGGGGGCCGCCCCGATCACCCAGGCCGCGTTTCTCAACTACACCCGCCCCTCGGTGGCCGAGGGCGTGGCGCGCTGCATCGCGCGCGGGGCGGAAACGATCACGGTGCTGCCCTACTTCCTGGTGCCGGGCTGGTTTGTCACCAGCGCGCTGCCCAAGCAGCTCCGCGCCTGCCAGCTGGCCCACCCCGGCGTGCCGATCGCGCAGGCCGCGCCGCTGGGCGACCACCCGGCCCTAGCGCGGCTGGTGGCCCAGCGCGCCGCCGAGGCTTCCCAGCGCCACTGGCAGCGCCCGCCCCCGCCCCACACCGCGCTGCTAATGATCGCCCACGGCAGCCCCGACGGGCGCAACAACCGCCCGATCTACCAGGTGGCCGAGCGAGTGCGGGCATCAGGGAAGTTCGCGCATGTGGCAGTCTGCTTTATGGATCTGAACGCGCCCAGCATCGGCGCGGCGGTGGAGGCGGCGGTGGGGGATGGGGCGAGGCGCGTGGTCGCGGTGCCCTACTTCCTGCAGATGGGCAACCATGTGGCCGAGGATCTGCCGCAGCTGGTGGGCGAGGCCGGGGCGCGCTTCCCACACACCCCTGTGGTGCTGGCCGAGCACCTGGGCTACGACCGCGCGCTGCTAGGGCCGCTGGCCGACCGCGCCGCCGAGGTACAGAGGATTCGCTCTGAAATCAAGATAGAAAAATAAGCTCACTACGAGAGCTTATCCAAGCGCATTACCACGAAGAAGGTTTATTAAACGTACCATTAGCATCTGCAAGCGTATCATCAAACTGGCTACTCGCTAGGGCACCCTGACGGATAGGTTTCTGAAATGATGCATGTTTTCCTAATTCAACACTTGGATGCCGAGGATTTGGATTCAGAACACCCACAACCAATCCTAAATCTTTTCTTATAACTTTAATTGGCTCAACGAGATCCGAATCATTTGTAATTAATATTGCAGCGTCATATTCACCCATAAAGCCATCCTTTAGAAGATGCGTCGCAATATTTACATCCGATCCTTTCTCCTCTGTCTTAATAACATTTACATATGGGCTACTTCCTGGGGGTGGACTTACAAGCCTCATCATCACAGAGCTAGTCAAGAAGTGCCCTAGGACTATCTGCAAATTTGGGATAGTGCGTAGTGCACGTAAATATAGCTGTTGCCGAGTGTGCTGATCTGGATCATTTGGCCGAGCACTCACATGTGCCGTAAAATACGTAATAGAGTTGATAGTATGGCGTGGTAATAAAGAAGTAGATAGTTTATGTATGTTCAGCCATTTATATGGAGTACCTTTGACTGCACAATAATATAAGTTAAATCCATCAACGTAGATGTTCGTTTTCACATTTTTGTCCATTAATAAAGCAAAGACCGCATCTGAAACAGATACGGTCTCGCACTCTGTCTTCGAAAAGACAGAGGGGATGTGGAAATACTATACTACTGAACGCCCATTTTGTCAAACTATAATACGCGCCTACCACAGCGCCAGCTGAGCGGCGGGCCGCTGGCCTGCCAGCAGCACATAGGGCGCGGCCCAGCCCGCCACCACGCCCAGCCGCTGCAGCTGGCCCAGATCGGTAATCTTGGCCGCGCGCCGCGCCGCGATGATCTTGTCGGCGCTAGCTGGGCCGATGCCAGGCACCCGCAGCAGCACCTGGCGCGGCGCGCGGTTGACCTCGACCGGCTCGTGCAGGTGCCGCTCGGCCCAGGCCTGCTTGGGCGTGCGGTCGCGGGGCAGCAGGCCACCCTCATCAAACGGCAGATCCTCCACCGCAAAGCCATAGTCGCGCAGCAGAAACTCGGCCTGGTACAGCCGCAGCTCACGGGCCGGATCCTCGGCGGGGATGTCGGCGAACGGCGACTCGTCGATCGGGCGGAAGGCGCTGAAGTAGGCGCGGCGCAGATCCAGCTCGTGGTGCGCCCGCGCCACCGTGGCCATCAGCTCGCGGTCGCTCTCGCCCGCCGCCCCCACCACAAACTGCGTGGTCAGGCTTTTCGCGCCTGGCGCACCTGTGGCCCTGGCCTGCCGGATCAGCTCGGCGGCCCAGGCCATGCGGCCCCACATGCTGCTGGTAAACTCTTTGTCGGGGGAGAGCTGGGCCAGCCGCTCGGCGTTGGGGGCCTCTAGATTCAGTGAGACTCTATCTGCCAGGGCCACCGCGCGCTCGATATACTCGAACGCCGCGCCGGGGATGAGCTTCAGGTGGATGTAGCCGGTATAGCCCTCGCGCAGCCGCAGCCGCTCGACGGTGGCCAGCATCTTCTCCATGGTCGTGTTCGCATCCGGCACGATCCCCGAGGAGAGAAATAGGCCCTCGGCGCGGCGGCTCTGGCGCAGGATGCCAAACGTCCTCACCAGCTCGTCAGGCTTAAACGTGGTGCGCTGGCGGCGGATGGCGCATGACGTAAAGCAGTAGGAGCAGCTGAATCGGCACGCATTCGTCTGCAGCACCTTCATCAGCTTGGTGGTGCCGCCGGGGCGCTTGGCCTCGTAGATCATGTTGGCCGCGCCGCGAAGGCCGCCGGGGGTGGGGGCCGACGTCGGCACGCTGGTCACGTCGTCCTCGGCCTCGCCGCCCAGGATGTGCAGCTTCTGCTGGATGTCCGGCTCGAAGATCAGCGCTGCCATGGCCTTACCTCTAGATAAAACATATGTTCTCATTATAGCATAGGCCATGGCGATGCCGCTAGCGCATATACGGCGCATCTCCCCCCGCGCGCACGTCGCGCAGGCGCACCACATGCGGGTCGATGATGTCCATCTGCTCCAGCTCATCCCAGCCGAAGAAGCCGTACTCGGTGGTCTCGTCGCTCAGCCGCAGCTCGCCGCCCACCTGCTCGACCACGAAGTTGAGCGCCACCAGCTGGAAGCGGTTGCCGTCGGCGTAGGCCACCAGCATGTCGGGCGAGCTGTACACGCCCAGCAGCCGCGTGGCCCGCACCCGCAGCCCGGTCTCCTCCCAGACCTCGCGCTCGACAGCCTCGGCCACGCTCTCGCCCGCATCCACCCCGCCGCCGGGCAGGCACCAGCGCCCGTTGTCGGTGCGCCGCGTCAGCAGCACGCGCCCGCCGCCCGCATCCAGCAGCACGGCGCTGCAGCCCAGGCGGATGCTCGCCTCGCGCCCGATCCGCTCGCCGTAGAGATAGTGGGCCATGGATCAATCCTTTCTCAAAGCTGTGGTACGATCTGCTTGCCAGAATTGTATGAGAAGAAAAGAGGGAGCCTATGGAGGAGAAACCACGCATCCAGATCCGCTACTGCACGGGCTGCCGCTGGCTGATGCGCGCCGCCTGGACCGCGCAGGAGCTGCTGACCACCTTCGAGCAGGAGCTGGGCGAGGTGGCGCTCGCGCCGGGCAGCGGCGGGGTGTTCGAGGTGCGGCTCGACGGCGAGCTGGTGTGGTCGCGCGCCGACGAGGGCCACCTGCCCGAGCTGAAGGAGCTGAAGCAGATCATCCGCGACCGCGTGGCCCCAGGCCGCTCGCTGGGCCACTCCGACCGCTAGACCCAGCCCAGATCGGCCATGGCCCCCAGCAGCGCGGCGCGCACGGCGCTGCCCGTGTCGCCAAGGGCGCGCACCAGCAGCCCCGCCCCGCCGGGCAGCGCGGTCGCGCCCAGGCCGGGCCGCCGCGCCAGCGCCGCCACGCCTGCGGCGGCGTCCAGCGTGTCGCCCAGCAGGTAGAGGCTGCCCGCCACCGGCTGCGCGGCCAGCACGCCGGGCGCATCCAGCGGCTGCTGCCCAGGCTCCAGCGCAAAGCGCTCGGCGGCCAGCAGCCGCCCGCCCGCATCGCAGATCTCCACACGGCTGGCGTAGCGCCGGAACGCGAAGCGCTCGCCCCGCGCTAGCCGCCCCGGCACCAGCACATCCAGCAGCGCCAGCCGCGCGCCCGCCCCCAGCAGCACCCGCGTCTCCTGGCGAAAATCGGCCCCGCCGAACAGGATGGTCGGCTCGGGCAGCCAGCGCAGGCGCGCGCCCGCCTCCAGCCGCAGCTCCAGGGCTTGCTCGGCGTGCAGCGCGGGCATGCGGTAGACCTGCGTGGCGGCGGCGGTGGTGATGGCGGCCTCGGCCCCCTGGCCCAGCGCCACCCGCAGATCGTAGCGGTCGCCCGCCAGGATGCCGCCCAGGTGCACCATGGTCAGCGCCGCCATGCCGGGCGCGTCTGGCTGGTCGTAGCGCAGCCGCGAGAGCTGGATGGGCGGGTGGGTGGCCAGCCGGGCCGCGCGGGTGGTCGCGCCGTCGCGCGCCAGGGCCACGTCCATCGCGCCGCGCTGGCGCTGGCTCACGCTGGCCGTCGTCATGCGCCGCGCTCGATCACGCCGATCACGGCCTCCAGCACCGCGTCCAGCCCCTCGCCGGTGGCGCAGTTGGTGAACACGAACGGCTTGCCCTGGCGCTGCACCTCGGCGTCGCGCCGCATCACATCCAGGCTGGCCCCCACGTAGGGCGCGAGGTCGGTCTTGTTAATCACCAGCAGGTCGGATGTGATAATGCCCGGGCCGCGCTTGCGCGGGATCTTGTCGCCGCCCGAGACATCGATCACGAAGATGAAGTAGCTGACCAGAGCGCGGCTAAACGTCAACGTCAGGTTGTCGCCGCCGCTCTCCAGCAGGGTCACGCGGCCATCGGGGAACTGCTCCTCTAGCTCGGCGGCGGCGGCCAGGTTCATGGTCGGGTCGTCGCGCACCGCCGTGTGGGGGCAGCAGCCCGTCTCCACACCCACCACGCGCTCGGCGGGCAGCACGCCCTCCAGGGTGCGCCGCACGTGCTGGGCGTCCTCCTGGGTGTAGATGTCGTTGGTGATCACCAGCGGCGGGTAGCCGCGCGCGATCAGCATGGGCACCAGCCGCTCGATCAGGGCCGTCTTGCCGCTGCCCACCGGGCCGCCCACGCCCACGCGGGGCGTGCTGCCGATGCCCCAGCCCATGGGCAGGGGGTCGTCGTGGGTGTGCGGGTGGGTGTGCTCGTGGTCGTGGGTGTGCATGGCGCTCTCCTCGTGTGGTGCCTGGGTGGGAAAACCGCGGGCGCAGGGAACACCCGCGCCCGCTCCGTGGCCCGCGCTACTTCTCGCCCTGGAGGTGCCGCTGGGCAAACTTGACCTTCTCGATGGTCTGGAAGCTGCCGCCGCCCTCGTGGTGGTTGTAGTGGTAGATGCGGATGTCCTTCTCGCCCGCCCAGTGGTTGTGGGCGGCGAAGACGGTGGAGGGCGGGCAGATCTCGTCCATCAGGCCCACCGAGAACAGCGCCCGCGCCTTGGCACGCGCCGCGAAGTTCACGCCGTCGAAGTAGGAGAGCGTGGAGAACACCTGGTCCACCTGGTCGCGGTGCACCAGCAGGTAGCGCACGATCTCCTGGTAGGGGTAGCCGTCGGTGATGGCGGTGGCGCGGCGGTAGTGGCACAGGAAGGGCACATCGGGCATGGCCAGCGCCACATTGGGCGAGAGCGCGGCGGCGGCGATGCTCATGCCGCCGCCCTGGCTGCCGCCCGTCACCGCCACGCGGGCGGGGTCGATGGCCTCGTGGGCCAGCGCGGCCTCGACAGCGCGGGCGCAGTCGGTGAACAGCCGCCGGTAGTAGTAGGTCTCGGGGCTGGCCACGCCGCGCGTCATGTAGCCGGGGTGGTGGGGGTTGCTGCCCTCCGGCTCGGCGTCGCCGGTGTCGCCCACCTGCCAGCCCGAACCCTGGCCGCGCGTGTCCATCACCAGGTGCGCGAAGCCAAGCGAGGACCACAGCGTCCAGTCGGTCACAAACGCGCGCCCGCCGCCGTAGCCGATGAACTCGACCACGCAGGGCAGCTTGCCGTCGCGCTGCTTGGGCATGGTCAGCCAGCCCTTGATGCGCTGGCCGCCGTAGCCGCTGAAAGTCACGTCGTAGGCATCGATGGTGGCGAAGCGCAGGTCGCGCACCGGCTCGAACACGGGATTGAGGTCGAAGGCTCGGGCCGTGGCCAGGGTATCGCGCCAAAATGCGTCAAAATCAGCAGGCTCCTCGCGCTCGGGCAGGTAGGTGCGCAGCTGATCCAGTGGAAGGTCGAAGAACGCCATGGGTCACTTCTTTCTTCTGGCGAATGCGGACGGCGCTATGATACCACGGACGAGAGGGCTTTTCACCACCAAGGCTCCAAGCGAGCACAAGAAACCTTTACCACGAAGACGCGAAGGCACGAAGGGAAAACCGATTTGCCACCTCCACGACAAGCAGCAAAAGGGTAGCAGGCACAACAGACATGGCCTATGAGCCCTCGGGCAGCGCGCAGATTTTTTACCACCAAGACTCCAAGAGAGCACAAAGAGCCGCTTTACCACGAAGACGCAAAGGTTCCAAGATTCTCGGGCAACACACTTGCCTCTTTTGTCGCATTTATAGATGGGTTTCTATCTTTAATAGCGGGTCTGTGATTCAAGAGGCTCGGTCTGTGATTCAAGAGGCTCGGTCTGTGATTCAAAGATAGATCATGTGTGTTACTGCGTAAAATACTGCTATGCGGGTATTTTTGATGATAGATCTTTGCGCTTGGTGGGCGCACACCCTGCACGGGCGGCGCACAGGGGCCAGCCCTTCGTAACCCCGCGAGGAAGCGTGGCCCCTCACGTGGTATCAAATTTACGCCAGCGTTGGGCCTTTTCCCCATCAGCGATAGCGGTGGTACTTGTTTGGTGGGTGGATGCCCTACGCGGGCAGCGCACAGGGGCCAGCCCCTGTGAACCCCGCCAGGGGGCGTAGCCCCCTTGGAACCCCCAATTTGTAGCGTTCCTATGCTGTTCCCTGGCGGCTGGTGTTCGTGCATATGGCCATCAAAATACTATCGGCACCTTCGCCGCATGGGCCGGGTGGGTGAGATTCTCAACCTCACATGCGGTGCATAGCTTGGCACGCGTTCTTTCGTCATATGCCGCATCGAGAAGCCCCACACAAAAAAGTGGCACCTGTTGAGGGCGATGCCCCTTGGAACCCCAATGTTGAGCGTTCCTATGCTGTTTCCTGGCTGCTGGTGTTCGTGCATATGGCCAGTGTGCACGTGCGGCACCTTCGCCGCATGGGTCAGGTGAGTAGGGTTGGGCATCTGCTCTTTCTCGGATTTTTCGCCTCTTGGAGTCTTGGAGGTAAATCGATCCCTTCGCGCCTTCGCGTCTTCGCGGTATTTGTTTTTCGCGTCTCTTGGTGTCTTGGTGGTGAATCGTTCCCCTCGCGGTAAATCGATCACGACACGAACATGTGCATGCCGCCCGCCGGGTGCTGGAATTGGGCCAGCTCGATCTCGGGCGCAAAGCCGCCGATGTCGCGCCAGTGCAGGTCGCGGCCCAGCGCGGCGGCCTGGGCCATGGCGGGGTGGGCCTGGAACAGCAGGCGCTGCCCGGCCACGTGGTCGAGCGCGCCCAGGCGGATGGCCGCGCTCACCAGGCTCACCGTGAAGCTGTGCAGCTCCACCGCCACCGCCTCGTCCTCGGCCAGCCCGGCGGCGTGGGCGGCCAGCGCCAGCGCCACGGCCTGGTGGCCGTGGGCCTGCGCGGCGCGCACGCGGCGGGCGTAGGCGGGCAGGTGCGGCCCGCCAAAAGACTCGGCGGCCAGCAGCAGCAGCCGCCCGCCGCAGCGGCGCGAGGCCAGCCGCCCCTCGCTGGCCAGCTTGGTGGCCTCCAGCCGCGCGTCGATCTGGGCCACCGTGTCCAGGTCGCCCTCGGCCAGGGCGCGGGCGCACCAGCGGGCCGCCAGCGCGTCGCCGGGGGCGGCCACGTGCAGCACATAGCTGCGCACCACGGCGGCCACCGCGGCCTCGCCCGCCAGCCCCTGCTCGACCAGGCGCTCCAGCCCGTGCGACTGGGTGAACATGCCGGTGGGGAAGAACGAGTCGGCCAGCTGGAGCGCGGCGAACAGCGATGCGGCGTTCATAGGTGTTCCTTTAGCAAAAAACCGCTTTACCACCAAGACTCCAAGACACCAAGAACTTGTTGGTCGTTTATGTGTGGAATGACCACTTTACCACCAAGCCGCCTAGACGCCAAGGGTATCTTGAAGCCCAGCGTGTTAACAACAAAAAAGGCTCCAAGACACCAGAGAAAACTTGGTGTCTTGGAGCCTTGGTGGTTAAACCAATCGAGCCTAGCTGTTGGCCAGCTTGGCGGTCATCTCGGCCAGGCGCGAGGTGAAGCCGTACTCGTTGTCGTACCACGCGGCGACGGACAGGAAGTTGCTGTCCTGCACCATCGTCAGCGGCAGGTCGACGATCGACGAGTGCGACTCGCCGACGATGCGGGACGAGGCCCACTCGCCCTCCAGGATGCCCATCACGCCCTTCAGCGGGGCGGTGGCGGCGGCGGCGCGGAAGGCGTCGTTGACGGCCTGGACCGTCACGGGCTTCTCGGTGACGCAGTTCAGCTCGACGATCGAGCCGGTGCGCACCGGCACGCGGTAGGCCTTACCGGTGATGTTCAGGCCCTTGTAGATGTAGCCCAGCGCCTTGGCAGCGCCCGACGACGAGGGGATGATGTTCTCGGCGGCGGCCCAGGAGTCGCGGCGATCCTTCATCGGCTGGTCGGTGAGCGACTGGGTGTTGGTGTAGGCGTGCACCGTGGTGAACAGGCCGTACTGGATGCCGAAGTTCTCGATCAGCACCTTCACCACCGGCGCGAGGCCGTTGGTGGTGCAGCTGGCCATCGAGACGATCTTGTGCTGCTCGGGGTCGTAGGTGTCGTCGTTGATGCCGGGCAGCAGGAACGCGTCGGCGTCCTCTTTCGACTTCGAGGGGGCGGAGACCAGCACGCGCTTCGCGCCGCGGTCCAGGTGGGCCTGCGCGCCGGGGCGTGCCGTGGCGCGGCCCGTGCAGTCCACCACCAGATCGACGCCCAGCTCGCCCCAGTTCGGAAGCTCCTTCATGGCGTTGAAGTAGAGGATCTCGCGGCCACCGACGGTGATACCCGTCTCGGTGCTCGTCACATCCTCGTGCCAGCGGCCATAGTTGGAGTCGACATAGAACAGCGAGCCGAGGGTGTCGGTGTCCTTGATGTCGGAGATCGAGAACGGCGTGAACAGATTGCGCTGAAGACCGATGCGCATCAGCGTGCGACCAATGCGGCCGAAGCCGTGAATAGCAACCTTACCCATGGTGATCCTCCTCAGTTAGATCGGGTTGTCCAAGAATACAGCAGAGCTGCAGCTTTTCACTCCCAGAAGACGGCGACACCGCCATCGAGCATGCGCCAGCGGCGGCTACTCGGTGATCACGCTTAATCGCCATATTCCGTACGGATTATACATCAGGTTGTCCGGCTCCTGCAGATCGCTTGGGCCGTAGGCCAGCCGGTACGCTGGCGACTGCGGGTCGGCGCGGAAGGCGTGCCCATCCTTGAGCGGCGGGTTTTCGAGCAGCGTGTAGAGCAGGAAGGTCTGCAGCAGCTCGCCCGCCTCGTTCGGGTCGCCCGCGTGCTCGATGAGCGCGTCGGGCAGGCCGAACACGTGCATGCCAACCGAGAAAAAGCGGCTACCCTGCTGGGCAAACGTGACGTATGTGTCGAACAGTGCGGCCCCGTTGGTGCGGTGCTCGGTGAGCAGGTGCCAGTAGGCGGGGCTGTGGGCCGCGCCCGAGGTAGACACCTGGATGGCGGAGCCGCCGGCCTGGAGCAGGCTGTCGGCCACGGTCATCATATCGCGGGCGGCGGGGGCCATACCGCCGGGGCCGATCAGGTAGAGCACAAAGGTGTGGCGCTGCAGACGCTCGGCGTCGGCGGGGGTCATCGAGTGCTGGCCCGCGAACAGGATCGCGGGGATGAGGTGCTCGTCGCGCTCGTGGATGTCGAGGCTGTAGCTCAGCTGCGTCCGCAGATCGGTGATGATATCGCCCGAAAAGAGGAAGCGGCCCTGCCGGACTATAGCGGCGACCATCTCGGCCCGCGTCGGCCACTCGCCGGGGATCGCCAGAACAATCTGAAGCTCTTCCTGCATACCTTCCTGTTTTCCACAAAGACGCGAAGCGGCGTTCCACACGCAGCCCCGCGTGATGGCTCTATTGTAGCACGCTTCACGCCAACATTCGTAGAGGTTTGGTTCCCACACGTTGCGGCGGCCCGACCGAGCGGCGGGGCGAGAAAGCAGCAGGCGGGTCAGGGGTGATCTGGCCCGCCTGCTGACTCCGAATAACGATATTTCTCGCTCTTTATTGGGGTGTATCTGTTGGATCTAGACACTTCCCTGTGCAGGGTCCTGGGTTAACACGAGTTGGTGTAAGTGTGCCTACCGGTGTACGGGTCGGTGTTTTGGTAACGGTTGGCGTCCTCGTCACAGTAAACGTTGGTGTTGTCGTCCTAGTGGATGTTGGTATAACGATTGGCGAACTTGTTACTGTGGGTGTTTTCGTCGCGGTCGGCGTGCTCGTCGCAGTCGGCGTGGGTGTGCTGGTCGGCGTGCCTACCGGTGTGGGCGTGCTGGTCGGCGTGGGCGTGCGGGTGCCGTAGCCCTCTACCACCTGCACCGGGTAGCTCGCCACGCCCACCCCGCCATCGTCGTCGGCGACCTGCAGGGTCACGGTGTAGGTGCCCACGGCGCTGAAGCTATGCGTCACAGTCAGCGCGCTGGTGACGAGCGGCTGGCTGCCATCGCCAAAATCCCAGGTGGCAGTCAGAGCGTCGGCGCTGCCCGGGTCATCCGCCGAGCCGACGAAGAGCACCTGCTCGTTCTGGAAGGGCAGCTCTGGCTCGTTGAAGTACCACACCTCCGGCTCTACGTTCTCGACGGCCACCGTGATCGCGGCAGTCGAGGCCAGGCCATGCGCGTCGGTGATCGTGAGCGATGTGGTAAAGATGCCGTCGTCGCGGTAGGCGTGCTCGGGCCACAGCGTGTCAGTCACCACCGTGCCATCGCCCAGATCCCAGCGGTAGGCGTGGCCATCGGGGCTGTCGGTATCGGTGAGGATGCCGCTGAACATGAGCGGGTCGCCCTCGTAGCTCGTTTCCATTGGCTCGATCTGCACCTGCGGCGGCTGGGGCTGGGGCGGCACCAGGGTGAAGGGCGCGGTGGCGGGCTTGCTGCCAAGCTCTCCCAGCGAGATGCTGTAGGGGTAGTAGGCCCCGTCGATCTGCAGGTAGAGCTGCAGCTGTGTGGCGGCGCGGTCGAGGGCAAAGACCATGAAGTCCTCGCCGCGCTGCTCGGTCGCGGTGAAGGTGATCCGGCTGCCATCCGCCGTCACGCTGTCGCCGCCCTCGTAGTCGGCCCCCACCGGCTGGATGGGCGCATCCGACTGCACCCAGCCCGAGAAGGTGTGGGCGAAATCGTCGCCGGTCCAGGCCACGTGCCACAGGTAGGTCGCGGGGTCAAGCCACACATAGTAGCCCTTGTTCTCGCCGAGGGTGTAGCTGGGCTTGCCGCGCGGGTCGATCTCGACCAGTGGCGCGCTCAGCGGCCCGCTGTAGACCAGCCCAGTGTCATACGAGGCCATCCAGACGCCCTGGCCCGCATCGGCCACGATGCCGAGGATGTCGTCATCAGGCAGGGGCGTGGAGCCGCTGGCCGAGCGCTGCCATGTCGTGCGGTCAGCGGAGAGGCGGCTGGCCCCGCCGCCCAGGGTGCCAAACCAGTAGTTGCCTGCGCTGTCGATGCTAATGCTCTGCACGAAATCGCTGCTCAGGCCGCTGTTGGCGCTGGTGTAGCTGGCCCACTGCTGGTTGGCGGCATCCAGCACCAGCACGCCCGAGCCATCGGTGGCAAACCACTTGTTGCCCGCCGCATCGACCGCGATATCCACAATGGCCTTGTTGGCCACCTGCGCGCTGGGGTCGACCGGGCTGGCGATGCTGGCCGTGGGGCGGTAGATCTGCCACGCCCCGCCGACCAGATGCGCAACCCCGTACCCGATGGTGCCGACCCACGGGCTGCCGTCGCGATCCAGCGCGATGGCGTAGATGTCGTCGCTGGGCAGGCCCGAGCTGGCGGCGGTGTAGGTGGTGGTGGTGGTGGTGGCGGTGCCGCTGATCACGCTGGTGACGCCGCCGCCGTGGGTGGCGATCCACAGGTCGCCGTCGCGGGCGGCCAGATCCCAGGGCCGCGCCGCGCCGAGATTGGGCGGCGTGCTGGGCAGCACCGCGCCATTCGCGCCGATGTGGCTGATGCTGCCATCGTGCGCCGCCACCCACAGGCTGCCATCGCCCGCCGGGGCCATGGCCAAGATGTCGTCGCCGAGCAGGCCGGAGCCGCTGGTGTAGGCCACCTCGGCACCCGTCTCGCGCTGCCAGGCGCGCAGGCCGCCCTTGTAGTGGCCGCTCCACACGTGCCCGGCGGCGTAGGCCACGCGCTGCACCGGCGCGTCGGTCTCCCACACGATCCAGCCGTCGGCGGCGGGCTGGGCCTGGGCGGCGCCGACCGCCAGCAGGGCGCACAGCCCCGCCGTGGCGAGGCGCAGGCTCCGGGGGTGTTGTATCTGTGGCATACCAGATTACCCTTCAGACTCTGAGGTTTTTGGCTTGACGCGCCGCCCGCGCGGCTTGGGTACGGGCGGGTGGGTATCGTCGGCGAAGCAGTAGTAGTAGCCATCGTGGCAACCAAACACCAGGTAGCCATCGGCGGCGGCGAGCGCGGTGCGGATCTCCCCACGGGTAGAGTAGACCCACAGCTCCTCGCCAGTACTACGATCAAGGCAGGATAGGCCATAGCTCGATGGCACGTAGAGATATGCGCCGCTCACCAATGGTGGGGCATCGTGACAGCGAAAGGCTCCCCTGCCACGAATAGTATCCCGCTCTCGCTCCCAAATAATCGCACCTGTCGCCGCATCGACACAGCTAATCCCCGCATCAGTGCCCAAATACAGCCGCTGGTCGGCCAAGGTGACGCCTGTATGCGCATTGATGCCCTGGCGCTGGGGGTGATACAGGCTCGATGGGATCGCCCAGCGCACCTGCCCTGTCCCACGATCCAAGGCCAGCAACCGTCCACATTCGAGCGGTACATACACCGTCGTTCCATCCGCCACGATATTCCAACGAGCTTTTTCCCCAGGTTCGAGGGGGGTAGACCAGATCAGCGACCCATCGCTGGTACGCAGAGCTGCCACTTGTTGATCACAGATGCCAAAAATGACACCCTGATCTAGAGCGGGAATAAACGATTTAGACACATAGATCCCTAAATCTGCGCGCCAGCGCATGTGTTGCTGATGGATATCATAGGCATATAAATAAGACCTACGTGGTACATGAGTATCAATGAACGGTGTATGGCTAAGCCAATAGGCTATCCCTTGCTCACATAAGGGCATCATTTCCCGCACATTCTTGGTAGTCACCTGCCAAGCGGGTAGTCCATCGGCTTGATGAAGCGCACCAATCCCATCATCATAAGCAAACATGAGTAGGCCATCGGTAAGATGCAGTATATGTCGAATCCCTGGAAATGGCCCCGTCTCATAGATGAGAGCACCCGTTTCCAACTCCATCGCAATAATCCTATTGGGTGATATATAGACACGCCCATTTTGGATTGCGGCGGTCGCCCAGTTGTAAACGCGGGTGTGGTAGCGCCATACCAAGTGCAGGGGCGGTGCAATCTCGGGAGCAACATGGTTCACAAGATTCATGTCACACATAGATATCAACCCATGGATGAATAATCTTCAGACTCATAATATACCTCATATAATATATCTCTACATTAATGACAGCCAACGATAACTTTTGCCTCTTTAGCAATTACTGGTCCTATATACACAGCTTTATCCCACCCCATAAATCGTATTGTAAATTCTTCAAAGTCATCCTCATCCATAAGTTCAGATTCGACTGCTTTTCTTGCTACATCGCAAAGTAGTTTTACCATCGTCTTATCTTCTTTTGATCGGAATACATACTCATACTTTCTACTACCATATCGAGCTTGTAGTTTATTACCATCTGCATCAACAGCCAACCCTACATACTTCTTAAATTGATCCACAATTTCATTATAATTACGACTAGGTCTTTCCCAGTTTTTCAAATCTATATACCTTCCGTCCTTGGTAATAAAATCCATGCCTTTCGCAAGCACACCATCTGTATTAGGGGCATAATGTTGATATGTATCTATATTATCAACACCTATCACCTCAGTACCATAACGAAGCTCAAAGAATGCTCCGACCTTATTAACATCCTTCTCATCTTTAGCATAGCCAGCTAGGCTTCTAATGAGTTCAGCCATAGAATCACCCGAACTTGACGTCGGTACATCTAAAAACCCATCAAGCCACTCAAATACAAGCTTACTTGTCTCCTTCGATCCATATGCACCAAATATCGCCTTAGTAGAATCTTCTCCGTATCTATTCACTGTTTTAATAAGTCCATCATAACCCTTATTCACCCAAGGCTCAGATTGCTTTTGAAGAAGCCGAAACGTCTTCTCAATTGTCTCATCCGAATATGACAACCGAAACCGCTGAATAGCCTGCTCAACAAAGGCCTCACCATTATGATGAATAGCCCATCCAAGACCATTCACACTCTCTTTCGACCACTTATTGCCAAATTGCTTATAGAGTAGCGTCGCTTTCGCCGCATCAGGACAGTCAAGTGTGGCCGCAGCGAGCGGGCTACGAACCGGCGCTGCCAGCCCACGGGGCTTGAACGCCACACTCTGGGCAAAGCAGCCAGCTCCAGCATAGAACCACTCTGCATCAGGGCCAAGATCATCGGCGACTTTCGCCATCCCATCGGCCACATCATCGCTCAGCTCTACGCCATTGGCCACAAACCGATCCGCCAACCCATCCAGGTTGCGCAATGTCTCATCAGGCAGCGAGGAGCCAAGGCGATTGAGCACCCCACCAACAACGACACTGCCCTCATCAAATCCTATGTCTGTCAGCAGCTTCACGCCGCCGTGGTACACAAAGGACACGAAGCTCTCCCAGAGCTGCCCCGTCGCCTCGAAAATACGCATCAGAGCCGCCACCAGGCCATCCTTGGTCAGCAGGTCGCCGCCGATCTTGATGATGCGCGGTACAGAAACGCTCACCAGCTGGATCACCACCTGAAAAACCTTTGGCAGCGGCAGCGCATTCAGCGCATGGAGCATATCGGTAGTAGCCGTCGTGGCAGCCAAACACCAGGTAGCCATCGGCGGCGGCCAGCGCGGTGCGGATCTCCCCACGGGTAGGGTAGACCCACAGCTCCTCGCCGGTACTACGATTAAGGCAGGATATGCCATAGCTCGACGGCACATAGAGATATGCCCCACTCCCCAATGGTGGGGGACTCCATCGCAGTTAAAGTGCCCCCTGTTGTCAATTATCTATAATATCAATATCCTCAATCTTTTTGGTTTAGATTAAGTTGATATGAAGTATATCCCACACACAGCAGCGCACGATAGCTGGTGGCTACCGCGCGCTGCTGTATACAATCCTATTTTTCCACCCCAGCTACCGCACGATCAGCGGCAGGTAGATGCTGGTGGTATCGGGGCCAGGCGCAGGCGTCACCGTCGGCGCGGTGGTCGGCGTGGCCGTGCCAGGCGCGGCGGTGGCGGTCGGCGTAGCCGTGCCGGGCGCTCGCGTACTTGTCGGCGTGGCCGTGCGGGTCTTGGTCGGCGCCGCCGTAGTCGTCGCGGTCGGTGTCAGCGTCGCGGTCGGCGTGGCCGTGCTCGTCGCGGTCGGCGTCAGCGTCGGCGTGGCGGTGGCCATCAGCACTGTGATGGCGACGGTGGCCGGGCCGCCGGTCGCGCCCTTCGAGTCGACGGCGGTGTAGGTGAAGCTGTCGCTGCCGAAGAAACCGGCCTCGGGCGTGTAGGTGAACGAGCCGTCGGCCAGCAGGGCCAGCGTGCCGTGGGCCACATCGGTGGTGAGCGTGGCGGTGAGGGTGTCGGTGGCGTTGGGGTCGGTGTCGTTGGCCAGCACGCCGGGCGCGGGCACGGCCAGCACGCCGCCCTGGGCTGTGGTGTAGGCATCGTCGGCGGGCGTGGGGGCCAGGTTGGGCACGCAGGTGTAGACCAGCACGCTGTCCACGTACCAGCCGTCCAGGCCGCCGCAGCCGTCGTTGCCAAAGTCGAAGCGCAGCTTGATGCTGTCGCCCGCCGCCACGTTCAGCTTGGTCAGATCCACCTGCGACTGCCCCCACGACCCAAAGACCAGGCCGCCATCGCTGCCGCTGAAGGCCGCCTGGCTGGCCAGCGGGTCGGTGTTCTTGGGTGCGGCGGCCAGCGTGGTGTTGTAGGGGTTGAAGGTAAAGGCGCTGGCGGGCACCAGGGCGTACGCGCCGCCATTGATGCTGATCTTCAGGTTGCCGCCGTCGTACTTGTTCTCGCTGGCCACGTAGTGCTCGAAGGCCAGCTTGGGCGTCGCGCCCGCCGGGATGGTGATCGCGGGGCTTTCCATGGACTGCACGCCCGAGATATCGCCGTTGGGCACGCCGCACTGGCCGCCGGTCAGATCGACGGCGTAGGCCGCGCCGCCCGCCCTACCGCCGGGCAGCGTGGTGTCGGCCACCCAGTTCAGGCCCGGCCAGCCGGTGTACACGCCGGTGCTGGTCAGCGTCCACGCGCCCAGGCCCTGCTCGAAGTCCTCGGCGAAGATCGGCTCGGCGATCTGGTCGGGCGCGGCGCACAGGTCGGGGGCGTTGGGGTCGAGCAACGGGGTGAAGTTGCACTGGGTGGGCGCGGTGCGCAGCTCCACGGCCAGCGTCATCTTGGCCACCTGCTCGCAGTCGCTGGCGGTGATCAGCTCGGCGGACATGCCCGAGCCGCCGGGCGAGGTCGAGAGATCCTTCAGCGGCTGGCCGATCAGATCCTGGCACGACTGCTCCAGCGCATCGGCGTGCTCGGCGAAGCCGGTGACCGGGGTCTGGTAGGTGGTCTGGGCCTGCCAGTAGATGTGGGCGGCCTTCACCAGGCCCAGGCCCACCACGGTCTGGCCGTTGTAGCTGCCGCCATCTACCAGCAGCGCGTAGCCGTGGTTGGGCACCGCCGAGTTGGTGTGCACGCCGCCGCCATCGGCGGTATTGCAGTAGTAGTTGGCATCGGCCACGCGGCCCGGGTCGCCCAGGCAGTCGGGGTTCCACATGTCGCGCAGCGCCTTGTTGAACGCGGTCGCGTCCTCGCCCATCAGCCAGCGGTACGAGTCATCCGCCGGGCCGAACAGCCCAGCCTTCAGCGTGGCCTGCACCGTCTCGCCAGCAGCGATGGCGTTCTTGATCAGCTGGCCGTTCTCGTTCGAGATGCGCACCGAGGGGATGGTGATGTTCAGCACGATATTGTTCATATCATCCGCCGCCGAGGTGGCGCTGACGATAATCGCGCCGATGGCACCGGCGGTCTGGGCGGCGCGCACCTTCTTGGGGGCGTTGCACGCGGCGCTATCGTTCAGCAGGGCGATCTTGCCACTCACCGCCGCCGCGTTGGTGAGCGCGGTGCAGCCGGTGTTGTCGGCCCCATCCAGGCCGATCACCACCTGGCCCGAGACGCCCGCCGCGGTCAGCGCGGGGCCAAACAGGGCCTCGCCAGCGTGGCACTTGCCCGCGATCGAGGTGGGCGCGGTGATCTCCAGCATGGCCTCGGGCGCGTAGGCGTATGTCGAGCAGCCGCCATCGGCGCGCGCGCCAGCGGGCGAGTCGGTGCCGGTGCCGTTGATCAGGTCCACCGTCTCGCCCCAGATGTCCGAGTAGGACTCGTTCAGCGCGCCGGGCTGCCACTGGTAAACCAGGCCGTGGGTGTACTCGGTGAAGGCGTGGCCCCACTCGTGCGCCACCACATCGTCGCCGCTCACGCCGTCGCAGTAGTTGGTGGTGATGCCGTTCCAGTTGGCGTTGGGGCACTGGATCGTCGGGTCGTTGTTGACAGTGCGCAGCGAGGCCCCGTGGGCATCGTACGAGTCGCGCCCGAAGCTGTCGAGGAAGAAGTAGTAGGCGTCGCCGCTGGCGTTGATGATGCGCTGCTGATCAATGTTCAGCGTGCCGGGGAACTCCTGGCCCTCCTCCCAGACCTGGTGGTCAGTGTCCTGCTCGTAGAACACGCGGTGCAGGCCGCTCTCGATATCGGTGTAGCGGTTGAGCACCTTGCCCACGTTGGCCTGTATGTACACCCGCTCGCGCACGCTGCCGCCGTTCGTCACCGTCACCTCGTAGGCCAGCTGGCTGCTGCCTTCGGCATCGCGCACCAGGCCGGTGCGGTAGATGTAGAGGTCGGCGGCGGCGGGCCACAGGTCGGCGGGCTGCAGCGTGGCGGGCTGGCCCGCGCTGTCGGCGGGCGGGTCGGCCAGCACCTCGCGCACGGCCACGGCCCCGGCCTGCGCTGCGCTCAGCCTGGGCGTCACATCCAGCGCCGCCGTGGGCGCGGCCACACCCGCCACAGCGGTGAGCGCCTGCCCCGCGTCGAAGCGGGCCACCAGCATGCCGCCGAACACCGGCACGCCCTGGTAGACCTGGCGGAAGATCACGCGGCCCCCGCCGTAGGCGTCGCGCTCCACCCCGATCGGCAGCAGCTCCTGCGCGGGGCTGGCGATGCCGAACAGCCCGGCGTAGCTGGCCATGAAGCTGCTGGCCTTGGCCGCCATACCGCCCTTGGCCTGCGGCAGCAGGTCGCCCCCGGCAGGCACGCGCACCATGCTGGCCACGCCCGTAGCGCGCTTGAGGCTCACGCGCACGTCGCCCCTGGCCTGGGCGCGCAGCTGGCCCAGCAGCCCAGGGCCAGCTGGCTCGGCCTGGGCCGGGGCCAGCTGGGGCTGCCGCGCCGCCAGCGCGGGCGACACCACGCCCAGCAGCGCGCACAGCGCAGCGAGCGATACGAGCATTCGCAGTGTTAGATTCATGCCGATGTCTCCTCCGCTTCTTTATGATCTGATAACTGGTCAGAAAAGAGCGTTCCTATGAATAAAGATGCTTTCCGAGAAAAATAGTACGAGTGGCAAAATACGCTCTTTTTCCTACATAACAAAATAGAGGTGTGCCATAGGCCACCCGTACCATCAGCGTACGATCACATCCACCGATCGCCGCACAACGTGGAAGATATCTATAGTTTAGGCGCTGGGATTGAGCTATGCGTGGTAGTATACACGGATTCTTCGGGCATATCGATAGATTCTGACGAATCATCACAAAGTGTAGGGATTCTCATACCATATCTCGGGCTTTCCCTCCATTACCAAATAGCAGAGGACAGCATCTCGCAGAACGAGCACCGCCGCCCAACATTGGTGAGCCGACCAGATCGGCGCTACAATAGGGGCGGCGGAGCCAAGCACAAGCAGAAAAGAGCGGCCATGCGAGCAAAGATACGCGGCACAGAGATCTACTTCGACATCGATGGCGCGGGCCTGGTGCCCGATGGGCCGACCATGCGCGAGAAGCCGGTGCTCTTCGCGCTGCACGGCGGCCCAGGCGGCGACCACACCGGCTACAAGGCGGCGCTGCCGCCGCTGACCGACAAGCTGCAGGTGGTCTACATCGACCACCGGGGGCAGGGGCGCTCGGCGCGCGGCCCGCAGGAGACCTACACGCTCGACAACAACGTGGAGGATGTGGAGGCGCTGCGGCAGCACCTGGGGCTGGGCAAGATCGCCGTGCTGGGCCTCTCGTACGGCGGCATGGTGGGGCTGGCCTACGCCGCCCGCTACCCCGAGAGCGTGTCGCACCTGATCGCGGGCGTCACCACGCCCGACCACCAGTTCCTGGCGCAGGCCCAGCGCATCCTGGCCGAGCGCGGCAGCGACGAGCAGCGGCGCGTGGCCGAGGCGCTGTGGGCGGGCAATTTCACCAGCGATGAGCAGCTGGCCGAGTACTTCGACGTGATGGGGCCGCTCTACTCGCGCAGCTTCGACCCGGCCAAGAGCGCCGAGAAGCGCGGGCGGCAGATCCTCTCGTACGAGGCGATCAACCAGGGCTTCGGCGGCTTCCTGCGCAGCTACGACATCACCGCCGAGCTGCCGAAGATCACCGCGCGCACCCTGGTGATCGGCGCGCGCCACGACTGGATCTGCCCGCCGGAGAACGCCGAGCGGATCGCCGCCGCCATCCCCCGCGCCGAGCTGCGCATCTTCGAGAACAGCGGCCACTCCATCCTGGCCGACGACCACGCGGCCTTCATCGACATCGTACGCGGTTTCCTGACGTACAACCCGTAGGCCTGTGCGTCTGGCGCCCCGGCGACCGTAGGCAATGCTTGTAGCGTTGCCCGGTCGCCGTTGCGCTGATGTACGATCATATCAAGACAGCAGACCACCTAATCGAAGTACCACGACAACCGCTCGCTTGGATCAGCTATCAGAAGAAGCCAACCTACGACAAAAACGATAATCAGTAGGGTTTGCCATCGCCATAGGTATACACGTCGGAGCACCAAAGAAAGAAAAGGAAAGGCAACTAACGCTATAAATGGCCATAGCAAAAGTGGTAAAGTGAGCATATAGAGAGCATCGCATATGCGGCAATCAGGGGCAATAAATTTCGGGTCATCAATACTTGGCTGAGGCCAATGGCCAATCAGAAATGCAGCACGCCAGGAAAAGACATATAAACAGCCTATGACCAAGAGTGGTGCTAGAGCAAAAGAATGATGCAGAGCAATGATCATCAAGCGTAACATATGCTCAATTTTGGACAATCTTTGTGTTTTAGATACAGAAGGTGGGGTAGTGGGATTAGAATTCATAAGAGAGTCCTTATAACAGCTTTTCGAATTGTGTCTAAAAAGCACTTCGGCATGATCATCATCCTTCAAGAGCGCATACGCTCAATCCAAATTCGTACTACTCGTACTTGCTGATCACATCGCCAGCCAAGCCAAAGCCCGCCACAATCGCCACCAGCGCTAGCGCCGCGCAGAGGATCGCCAGCCATCCCCCGCGCCGCCGGAATAGCGCCCGCAGCAGCACGCTCAGGCTGCTTATCGGCGCAACGATCATCACAGGCAATAGAACTAGCGCGTTTATCATATCTCCATGCTCCCAGCGGAACCCCGGCCACACATCGTGAAACAGCATGGGCCGCTGGGTAAAGCAGTGGCCCTCGCCCAGGCAGTACAGCCCGCTGGTATAGGCTGGCAGCACAAACCACAGCAGGTAAAACGTCATCATCGCCAGCATGCCACCGTAGTAAAGCTTCAGCATCGGGATGCGCAGCCACCCGCCGATCCCGCGTGCAACCCAATAGACCAGCAGATTGAAGCTGATGCTTATGAGGAATGGCATCGGCGTTATAGCCACAACGTTTGGTGTAGCCCACCATGTGATTGCAATCTCTGGTACCACAAAAAGAACGGTAGAAATAATGATGATACGCAGTGGCTCGCCCAGCCCCCGCAAGGCATGATCAAAACGGCGCGGCATGGCCGACGTTGGGAGATCGCGCATGTGGTTCACCTCAGCACCTATGCCCACGGCAGCGGCAGCGCGCTGGGGTGCCATGGGAAACTCAGTCGCATGGCGCTATGCTAGCGCGCAGATATCGCGGCAGCATCACGGCCATGTAACAGCTGTGTAAACATTTTTAGAAAATGATCTCTTGACTGGATTTGATTATTGGTATACATTGTGGCCAGAGGAGGAGATGATGGCACGACTGCTACCCGAGGAGACGCGCGAGCTGCTGCTGGATCGCGCCGAGCACCGCTTCTGGACCTTTGGCTTCAAGAAGACCACTGTCGATGAGGTGGTGGCCGATGTGGGCATCAGCAAAGGGTCGTTTTACCAGTTCTTCGAGAGCAAAGACGATCTGATGCTGGCCACGATCGCCCGCTGGTACCAGCGAATCTTTGAGGAGCAGCAGTCGCTCATCAAGAATAGCCAGCTGCCCCCGGCGGAGAAGCTGCGCCACATCCTGATCGCCCCCATCCTGCGCACCTACCGCCAGTACGAGGCCCACCCCGAGGTGCAGGACATGATCATCATGGCGCACAACGCCCTGCCCACCACGCTGCAGTCGCTCATCCAGCAGCAGCTGGCGCTTGTCACAGGCGTGCTGGAGGAGGGACGAAAGAGCGGCCACTTTGCCTTCGCCGACGCGGCCCACACCGCGCAGGCGCTGCACCATATGACCCATGGCTTCTGGCCGCCCTACGCATGCGTCCAGGGTACCCAGGCCATCGAGCAGGCGCTGAACGACGTGCTCGATCTGGTGTTCCAGGGCCTGGCCGCGCCCGCCCGCTAGGCTTCCGCAAGCGCGCATCTGCCGCTCATTGCGAGATGACTAAAATACTTATTTAGTCATTTGTCACTATTAGTTCGCCACATGCCGCTTCTTGCCGTGAGGCTCGATCGAATCGCGGACTGAGCGAACCGCATAGATTCAGCAGAGAGGAGGGAGTCATGGGCTTTTTGTGATTTGACCAAAATACCGATATGGTCATTTGTTGAAAACGTGGCTTATATCAGAAAGAGAGGGAAGATCATGGATATCGCACTATGGGTCATACAGGGGCTGGTCGCGCTGACGTTTCTGATCGTAGGCGCGATGAAGGCCTTCATGCCGCTGGATCGGCTCGGCCAGATGTTCACGTGGGTGCCATCGTTCCCGGCCAGCTTCGTGCGCCTGCTGGGCATCGCCGAGATGCTGGGCGCGGCGGGCGTCATCCTGCCGCCGCTCACGGGCATCCAGCCCTGGCTGGCGCTGGCCGCGTGCGTGGGCTTCATCCTAGCGGCGGGCGGCGGCGCGGTGGTGCACCTTCAGCGCGGCGAGGGGTCGAAAATCGGTATCAACATTGCGCTGATCATCCTCAGCGGCCTAATCATCTACGGGCGGATCTTCCTCGCGCCGCTCTAGCGCTGCAGCAGACGGTCGAACTCCGCCGCCGCGTCGTTGAGCATGCCGGGGTGCTGCGCGAGGCTGTAGTCGCCCCACTGGCCGCCCAGCGGCGCATCGACGAACCAGCAGAGCGCACGCACCTGCGGCTCGCGCTCGACCTCGGCGAGGGCGGCGGTAAGCCACCCGGCGGGGTAGGACTGGGTGGGCGGGGCCATGCCGGGGGCGGCGGTGGTGTTGGCGGATGTGATGAAGGCAGGCAGGCCACGCGTGGCGGGGTAGCGGTTGATGATCGCCAGCCAGTCGCGGTAGACGCGGAAGCCCATCTGGGCCTGGCCCCAGCGCGGGTCGTAGGAATTGGCCGATGGCTCCTGCGCCGCCGCGGCATGGGCGGGGTCGACCCGGCCCGCCACGCGCAGCGCGAAGCCATCGGGCGCGGCGCTAGGCATATCGGCGGCCTCGTGGGCCTGCGCGGCCTCGTCGATGTGGGCCACCAGGGTGTTCATGTAGCTCAGCCAGGGCGCGCCCAGCGGGTCGGGCAGGCTGCCGCCCTGGTCGGCCACCCACGGCGCGACCGGCCCCACCAGCACACGCGCGGCGGGCCGCTGGGCGCGGATGACGTATACCGCCGTGTCCTCGCGGGATGCGGGCAGGCCATAGCCGCTGAGCACGCGGGCATACCACTCGGGCGTGGTGGGCGCGGCGGGGGCCAGCGCGTTCTCGCTGGCAGCATTGAAGCCCGCGCCGATCACATAGCCGTACACGTCGCGCAGGCGGTCGTCGCGGGCCAGCTGGGCGCAGTAGGCCAAAAAGCGGGCTAGGGCCAGCTCGTCGCCCGCCGGGGGCAGCGACTGGCTGCGGGCGTAGTCCACCCGCACCAGCACGCGCAGGCCCTGCTGGCGGGCCATATGCACGCGGCGGGCCAGCTCGTCGATGTTGAAGTCGCCCTTGGACTCCTGCGCGTAGGTCAGCTCCACGGCCCACCCGGCGCGGCCATGCCAGTCGCGGTCGGGGCTGGCGAACACCACGCCTAGCTTGGTGGGGCGCGGCGGCGCAGGCGTGGGCGGCACAGCCGCGCTCACCCCGCCGATGCTGGCGCGGCCCCGCTCGACGCAGCCCGCCTGGCAGCTGTGGTAGAAGGCCACGCTGAACTCGGCAGGCGGGCTGGGGGCCACCCAGCGCCAGGTCCACGGGCCGGAGCCGTGGTCGTAGGATTCGTCGCGGGCCAGCCCCTGGCCGTCTAGCTCCAGCCGCACATAGGCCCACGGCCTGCTGTCGCGCACATAGATCGTCACCGGCTCGGATGGCCGCACCACTGGCGGGTCAGTCCAGATCTGCGGCCAGGCCTGGGCCACGCTGGCCGGGGGGCCGGGAAGCACCAGCAGCTGGCCTTGGATGGGCAGCAGCCACACGGCCAGCGCCAGCAGCGCCAGCGCCAGCAGCGCCAGGGCGGGCGCGCGCAGCCTGCTCATGGCGCGGCCTCCCCGGCCATGGGCAGCACCCAAGAGCAGGTAGTGCCCGAGCCTGCTCCCGTGGCGCTGGCGATCTCCAGCGTGGCGTGGTGGCGCAGCAGGATCTCGCGCACCAGCGCCAGCCCCAGGCCGCTGCCCTCCACATCGGCCCTGGCGCGGTAGAGCGGCTCGCACACATGCGGCAGGTCGGCGGCGGGGATGCCCGGGCCAGTGTCGGCCACGCGGCAGCGCACCCCGCCCGCCTGGGGCTGCAGCGAAACCGTCACGCTATCGCCGGGGCGGGCGTACTTGATGGCGTTGTCCAGCAGGTTCAGGAACACCTGGCGCAGCCTATCGGGGTGGGCCAGCACGGCGGGCAGCGTGCCGCCCACCTCCAGCGCCAGCTCGACCTGGGCCGCCTCGGCGCGGGGGAAGAGCTGCGAGATGGCGGACTCGGCCAGCAGCGCCAGATTGGCAGGCTCCAGCGGCAGGTCGGCGCTCAGCTCTAGGCGGTGCAGCTCCAGCATGTCGCGCACCAGCCGGGCCATGCGCTGGCTCTCGCCGTGGGCGGTGGCCAGCGAGGCCTCGCGCAGCGCGGGCGGCGACGCGGGGGCGCGGGCCAGCTCTAGGTGGGCGATCACCGCCGTGAGCGGCGTGCGCAGCTCGTGGGCTAGCAAGCCCACGAAGGCCTGCTGCCGTGCGATCTGGCGCTGCTGCTCGGCATTGTCGGCCAGGATGAGCAGCGCGCCGCCGTGGGCCAGCGGGTAGGCCCACCAGCGCAGCGGCTGCGGCGCGGCCAGCATCCCGCTGGAGGACGCCCGCGCCGACAGGGCGGCCTGTCCCAGCGCGCGAGGTGGCTTCCCATCGGCCAGCAGCCGCCGCGCCTCGGCATTGGCCCGCAGCATATCGCCACCCGCGCCCAGCTCGGCCACGCCAAAGGGCAGCAGCTCCACATCCAGCGGCAGGCGGCGCTCGCCCGCACGGCGCCGCGCGGCCCACAGCGCCGCGCCCAGGCCCAGCGCCAGCGCCAGCAGCGCGAAGATCACCAGCTTCAGGTCAATCAGCAGCATGGGGAACGTGGGGGATCGTCAGGCGGTAGCCAAAGCCGCGCACGGTCTGGATGAGATCGCCGCAGCCAGCTATGTCAAGCCGCGCGCGCAGGCGCTGGATGTGCACATCCACTGTGCGGGTGTCGCCCGCAAAGTCGTAGCCCCACACCTGGCGCAGCAGCGTCTCGCGGCCAAGCACCACGCCGGGGCTGCGCAGCAGCGTCTCCAGCAGCTGCCACTCCTTGGGTGGCAGGTCAAGCGGCTGGCCGCCCGCCTCGGCGCGGTGCTCGGCGGGCCACATGGCCAGCGGCCCGGCCAGCAGCGGCTGGGCGCGATCCGCCGCGCTGGCCCGCTCGCGGAAGCGCAGCAGCGAGCGCACCCGCGCCAGCAGCTCGCTCGGCTCGAAGGGCTTGGTCAGGTAGTCGGTCGCGCCTAGCTCCAGCCCGTACACGCGGTCGGCCAGCTCGTCGCGGGCCGAGAGCATCAGCACGGGCACAGGCGCGGGCAGGGCCTGGATGCGCTGGCAGACCTCGTAGCCGCTGCGCTCGGGCAGCATCACATCCAGCACCACCAGCGCGGGCGGCGGCGCGGCGGCGAGCCGCGCTATGGCCTGCCCGCCGGTGCTGGCCGTGGCCACACGGTAGCCCTCCTGCTCCAGCAGCGCCGTGATGGCCTGGCGGATGGCGGGGTCGTCATCCACCACAAAGATCGTTGGGAGTTCGCCCATAACACCTATCATGAATCGCTCGTCCTGCGGGGAGATCATACCACGAAGATTCTTTTACCACCAAGATTCTTTTACCACCAAGGCTCCAAGACACCAAGATTCGCAAGAGGATGAATACCACGAAGGCGCGAAGACGCGAAGGGAACGAAAGAACCGTTTACCACCAAGGCTCCAAGACACCAAGATTCAGAAGAATATGCATAGTGCGAAGAAGCAACGGCGCGAAAAAAACAGGAAATAGAAAGCAGAAAAACACCAAGGCTCCGCAGGAAAAAACCTTGGAGCCTTGGTGTCTTGGTGGTAAACGATCGCCAGCGCTAGGCCGTCTGATACTGGCCGCACGCGGCGGCGATCGCCAGGTCGGCGCTCCAGAACAGGTGATTCTCGCCCAGCTCCTTCAGCAGGCCGGTGCGGCCCAGCATCTCGTGCACGTTCGGCTGCACCCCGCTCAGGAACACGTCGCCGCCGTGCGCCCGCTGCTCGTGCACCACGCGCTCCAGGGCCTGCACGCCCATCACATCGATCAGCGGTACGCCGCGCATGCTCAGGATCATCACGCCCTGGGAGTGGGACTGCCGCAGCGCATCCATCATCATGGTCACGCTGCCGAAGAAGATCGGCCCGGTCAGGTACATCACGGCGATCTGATCAGACTTCGCGCCCAGCTTCACGCCGCGCGCCCGCAGCCGCTCGGGGTCCACCGGCTCCACGCTCACCTCTAGGCTGCGAGCCGACTGGCGCAGGTAGATCAGGGCCGAGATCGAGATGCCGATCAGGATGGCCTGGGTCAGGTCGAGCGCAACGGTGGCCAGCATGGTCACGATCACGCCGATCAGGGCGTGCTTGATGCGGGCCTTGGCAAAGAAGCGCAGGGCCTCCCACTCGTTCATGCGCCAGGCCGTCACCATCAGCACGCCGCCCAGCGCCGCCACCGGGATCTTGCCGATGACCTGGCCCAGCACCAGCGCGCTGAGCAGCAGCACCACCGCGTGCACCAGGCTCACCACCCGCGTCTGGCCGCCGCTCTTGATGCCCACGCTGGTGCGGGCGATCGCCGCCGTGGCGGGCACGCCGCCGAAGAACGGGATGATGATGTTGCCGATGCCCTGGCCGATCAGCTCCTGGTTGCTGTCGATCGGCTGGCCCGTCATCGTCGCGCCCACCGAGGCGCACAGCAGGCTCTCGATCGCGGCCAGCGCCGCGATCGAGATGGCGGGCAACAGCAGATCGCCCATGTTGGCCCAGGGGATACTGCCGAAGCTCAGGCGGCTATCCAGCAGGATGGTGCTGGGGATGCTGCCGATGCTCTTCACATCCCAGCCCGCCGCCGCCGACACCAGCGTGGCCAGCGCGATGCCCACCAGCGAGCCGGGCACAGCCTTGGTGAGCTTGGGCAGCAGGATCATGCTGGCGGCCACGATCAGCGCCAGGGCCAGGGCGCGCACATCCGGCGCGGGCGGGTGCGCGATGAAGGCCCACAGCGCGCCCAGCGCGCCCTCGGCGTGCGGCGCGGGCACGCCCAGAACCTCGTCGATCTGGCCGATCGCGATGATCAGCGCGATGCCGCTGGTGAAGCCAGTGATCACCGGCGTGGGGATGAAGGCGATGTAGCGGCCAAAGCGAAACAGCCCCAGCAGCAGCAGAAACACGCCCGCCATCAGGCTGGCCGCCCACACGCCCGCCAGGCCGTAGCGCGCCGAGAGGCCGATCAGGATGGCCGACATGGCCCCGGTCGGCCCGCTGATCTGGAAGGCCGCCCCGCCGAACAGCGCGATCACCACACCGGCGATGATCGCCGTCACCACGCCGGCGGCGGCATCGGCCCCGCTGGCCACCCCGAAGGCCAGCGCCAGCGGCAGCGCCACCGCGCCCACCGTCAGCCCGGCCAACACATCGCGCCGCAGCGTCCCGCGCGAGTAGCCTGCGAACTCGCTCTCAATGGCCTTGACGAAGGGCAGGCTACGCCATGCGAACATCATACATATCTCTCATTCCACGAACTTCGGATCACGGGCCGCCACGCTGCGGGCTATAGGCCATGATACGGGAGATGCCGGGGAATGCAAAGGGAAAGCGGGGCTGTTTTGTTGCGAAGCCGCAAGCCCGAGGGCAGCCTTCGCAACAAAATATGAGAGCAGCCGCATATTCCGCAAAAGTGGCCATGTCAATGCGGCGTTCGCTGCTTTTTTGGCCAGAAGGCTGCGGCTATACTAGCGCTGCTTCTTCGCGTAGAGAATGGAGTTCATATGGGACAGCTAGAGGGAAAAGTCGCGCTGGTAACGGGCGCGAGCAGCGGGATCGGGCTGGCGGCGGCCATGGCCATGGCGCAGGAGGGCGCGAAGGTGGTGCTGGCCAGCCGCGGACAGCAGGCCGGGCTGGCCGCCGCCGAGCAGATCCGCGCCGCCGGGGGTGAGGCCACCTGGTTCCAGGCCGACGTGGCGCAGGCCGCCCAGGTCGAGGCGATGGTCGCCTTCACGCTGGCCACCTACGGGCGGCTCGACTGCGCCTTCAACAACGGCGGCAGCGGCGGCGGCGGCGGCTGGCTGGCCGAGCAGCAGGAGGGCGACTGGAATGCGACCATTGACGGCTTCCTGAAGAGCGCGTGGCTATGCATGAAGTACGAGATCGCCGCCATGCAGCAGGCGGGCGGCGGCGCGATCGTCAACGCCTCGTCGGTCGATGGCGAGCGCGCCTTCCCCTGGGATCCGATCTACTCGGCGGCCAAGCACGGCGTGCTCGGCCTCACCAAATCAGCCGCGATGCAGTACGCCAGCCAGGGCATCCGCATCAACGCCGTGTGCCCCGGCTGGATCAGGACGCCGCCGGTGGAGGACATGATCGCCCGCGACCCCGAGGCCGAGGGCCGCATGCTCACCCACCAGCCGATCGGGCGGCTCGGCAGCCCCGCCGAGGTGGCCAACGCCGTGGTCTGGCTCTGCTCCGACCGTGCCTCGCTGGTGTGCGGCGCGGCGCTGGCGGTGGATGGCGGCTACCTGGTGGTCTAGCATTTCCCACATGCCAATACTACCCTTACGATACCAGCTTGCAATTTGATAGCTAGATGTGGTAGACTAGAGACACTATCATTCTGACATACGCAAGGCCATGGAGCCTACCGCATAGAGCTATTGAAGGGAGACGGCATGTGGAACCGATGAAGATAGAGATCTGGTCGGATGTGGTGTGCCCGTGGTGCTACATCGGCAAGCGCCGCTTCGAGAGCGCGCTGGGGCAGTTCGCCCACCGCGACGATGTGCAGGTGGTGTGGCGCAGCTTCGAGCTAGACCCCGGCTCGCAGAGGCGCTCGCCCGGCACGCTGGATGAGCTGCTGGCCCGCAAGCTGGGCCGCAGCACCGAGCAGGCCGCCGCCATGAACGCCCACGTGAGCGCGCTGGCCGCCAAAGAGGGGCTAGACTACCACCTCGATCGCGCCCAGCACGGCAACACCTTCGACGCCCACCGCCTCATCCACCTGGCCGAGCGCCACGGCCTCCAGGCCGAGGCCAAGGAGCGCCTGCTGAAGGCCTACTTCACCGAGGGCGCCGCCATCGGCGACGCCGAGGCCCTGGCCGCGCTGGCCGACGAGCTGGGCCTGCCCGCCGACGAGGTGCGCGAGACCCTGGCGGGCACCGCCTTCGCCGACGAGGTGCGCGCCGACGAGCGCCGCGCCCAGGCGCTGGGTATCAGCGGCGTGCCAGCCTTCGTGATCAACGAGCGCTACCTGATCTCGGGCGCGCAGGAGCCCCAGGTGCTGCTGAGCGCCCTTGAGCAGATCTGGGCCGAGTCGCACCCGCTCACCCCGCTGGCCACCCCCGCCGGGGCAGGCATGTGCGACGACGAGAGCTGCGCAGTGTAGCTAGGCGCGGGAATTTCTTTACCACAAAGACGCGAAGGCACGAAGTGAAATTCGTGCCTTCGCGTCTTTGTGGTATTCGTCCCCTTTTATCCTCTTGGGGTCTTGGTGGTAAAGCTGTTTCTTTTCCCTTGGTGTCTTGGAGCCTTGGTGGTAAACGTTCCTCCCTTTTACCTTCACGCCTTGGCGTCTTCGTGGTAAAAATGTTTCTGCCCCAATGCAAGCGCAAGCCGCCTCGGGGCCGCGCTATGGTATGATGCCCCCCAACACCAACTGTAGCAAAGGGGGGATCATGGAAGACGACCTGCGCCACGCCACGCTCGATCTGCTTGTGCCGCTGGCCGAGGCCACCGCCAAAGAGGTCCACGACCTGTTTGGCACGCTCTCCGCCGCCGACCTGAACTGGAAGCCTAGCCCCGACGAGTGGAGCGTGGGGCAGTGCCTCGACCACCTGATCATCTCGACCCGCATCTACTTCCCCATCCTCGACCAGGTGATCGCCGGGCAGCACCGCCCCACCTTCATCGAGCGCATCCCCGTGCTGCCCGACAAGCTCGGCCCCATCCTGATCAAGGCGCTCACCCCCGGCAGCGCCACCGCGACCAAGACATCGGCGGCCCTTGAGCCGAGCGCCAGCGCGATCGCCCCCAAGATCGCCCTGACCTTCCTGCGCATCCAGGCCCAGCTGATCGCCCTGATGCAAGGCAGCGCCGACCCGCGCGTCCAGCGCACCGTGATCACATCGCCGATCATGCCGCTGATCACCTACCGCGTGATCGACATGTACCGCTTCACCCTGGCCCACCAGCAGCTGCATGTTATCCAGGCCCAGCGCGTGCTGGAGCAGCTGCGCGCCCCTGCCCAGCCCACCGAGTCAGCGGCGGCGTAGGCCGCCCGCCCGCCACCGGCGCAGCGCTCGGGCCAGCGCCGGTCGGGCCATGCCCCACAGCACATAGCCGCCAAACAGCCCCAGCAGCAGCCCCTCGCGCACCGCGATCTGCCGCTCGATCAGCACGGTGCCGCCCGCCAGCGCCACCAGCGCCAGCCCCCACAGCGCCGCCTGCAGCCCCCGCCGCCCAGCCCGCCGCCGCCCGTAGCCCCATATGCCCATCGCCCCGCTCCTCGCTTGCCCGAATCTGCCCAGAGCATAGCAGCTGGGGCATCAGCCGGGCATAAAAATGCGGCGGCGCGGCGTAAAGATCGCGTGGGGTGTCGGGGCGATTGTTAAGGCCCTTCATCAAAGCTTTACACGATTTTTGCACAAAAATGGCCAGCCAACCGCACGACAGATGGTACGATTGCCAAACGATGCCGCCGCACAGCAGAGGGGATCTCGCATGAATCGACCAAGGCTGCTCTCCGCCGGTCTGCTGTTTATCTGCATGTCGGGCGCGCTGGTGGGGCTGCGCGCCGCCGCCGCATCCGGCGCGGGCGAGCCGAGCGCCGCCACGCCGCAGATCGCATCCAAGGCCACCCTGGCCACTATCGCGCTGAAGGACGTGCCCGGCCAGCAGATCGCCAACGACCGTGGCATGAAGCTGGGCGGCGTGGGCAGCGACCTGTTCCACGGCCCCGGCGACGCCCCAGGCGAGTACTGGATGATCACCGACCGTGGCCCCAACGGCCAGATCAAGGTCTCGGGCAAAAACCGCCGCACCTTCCCCGTGCCCGACTTCAACCCCACCATCTTGCACGTGCGCGCCGAGGGCGACAGCCTGGCGCTGCTGGGCACCATCCCGATCAGCACCAGCGCGGGCCTGCCCGTCACCGGCCTCTCCAACCTGGCCGACAAGGACGAGACGCCCTACGACTACACCGCCCAGACCAAGCTCGATTTCAACCAGAGCGGCCTCGACCCCGAGGGCCTGGTGCGCACCAGCGAGGGCGAGTTCTGGCTGGCCGAGGAGTACCGGCCCTCGCTGGTGCACCTGGATGCCACGGGCCGCGTGCTGAAGCGCTACATCCCGGCGGGCATCGCGCTGCCCGAGGCCGGCTACCCCGTGAGCGACACGCTGCCCGCGATCTTCGACAGGCGCAAGTCCAACCGTGGCTTCGAGGGCCTGGGCATCAGCCCCGACGAGCAGACGCTCTACATCGCGCTGCAAAGCTCGCTCTCCAACCCCACCAAGAGCGACGGCGAAGGCTCGCGCAACACCCGCATCCTGGCCTTCGACATCGCCAGCCAGCGTGTGACCGCCGAGTATGTCTACCAGTTCGACGAGGCCGCCAGCTTCGACCCGGCCACCGCCGCGCTGGAGAACCCGCGCGACGAGATGAAGATCTCGGGCGTGATGGCGACTGGCCCCGACACGCTGGTGGTGCTGGAGCGCACCGACGCGGTGGCCAAGCTCTACCAGGTGACGCTCAGCGCCGAGGCCAACATCCTCGGCTCGAAGTGGGATGACGCGGCCACCGCGCCCAGCCTGGAGCAGCAGGAGGATCTGGCCGCCGCGCAGGTGGTGGCACTGCCCAAGACGCTGGTGGCCGATCTCTCCGCCGACGCCGCTGTGCCCGGCAAGATCGAGGGCGCGATCAAGATCGGCCCGGGCACCTACGCCATCGCCAACGACAACGACTTCGACATCGGCACGTTTGATGATGCGGGGAACAATGTGGGGGCGGGCACAACAAGCTCGCTGCTGGTAGTAAAGACGCTGCGCGAGCTGTTTTTGCCCGTGGTGACGCGGTAGAGCGCAAAGCGGGCCACCGGGGCTAATGGCATCACATGGTGTCACTTTCTTGGGCGGGGTATTTGGATGCGGCACATGACGAGAGAACACGTGCCAGGCCATGCACCGCATGTGAGATCGAGACTCTCAACCACCCGGCCCATGCGGCGAAGGTGCCGCTCGTGCAAACTGGCCATATGCACGAACGCCCGCTGCCAGGAAACGTCATAGGAACGCCTAAAATTGGGGGTTTCGAAGGGGGTTCTGGGGGCTGGCCCCCAGACGCCGCCCGCGCAGGGCATGCACCACCGATAAAGAACCACCATCCGTATCGAAGCCGTAGCCGGTCGGGCCGACCGGGCAACGCTCCAAGCATTGCCTACAGTCGGCCCGACTATTCTTGCCCGTAGTGACGCAGGAGAACGCAGGCGGTAGCATGCAAAACGGGCCGCCAGGGCACAGCCCCAGCGGCCCGCCAGCCTCGCCAGCCCTAGCCGCGCACGGCGCGGATGAGCGCGGTGGGCACGCTGAACGAGTAGTCGCCCAGGGCGAAGGAGAGCGCGTCGCGCACCTCGTGGGTGGCCCCATCGATCATGGCGCGCAGCTGGGTGATGGCCAGAAACGGCGTGTTCATGCGCGCCACCCACGACTCGAACTCCAGCCGCAGCGGCCAGGCCCCGGCCTGCTCGGCGCGCAGGCCCGCCGCGCCACACATAGCCAGCCACTGCGACACCGAGTGATCGCGCACGTGGCTGGGGTCGCGCAGCAGCTCGATGGCGTTCAGGAAGGTGTCGCTGGCGGGGGCCTCGGGGGCCACCACATCCACCAGCAGCAGCGCGCCGCCGGGGCGCAGCACGCGGGCGAACTCGCGCAGCGCCGCCTGGGGGTGGGGGTAGTGGTGGGCGCTGTAGCGCGAGGTCACCAGGTCGAACGAGGCGTCGGGGTAGGGCAGGCGCTCCACATCGCCGCGCTCGAAGGCCACGTTGGCCAGCCCGCGCTCGGCGGCCAGCCGCTTGGCCTGGGCCAGCATCGCGATGGTCAGGTCGCAGCCCACCACCTCGGCCACCTTGGGCGCAAACGCCATGGCGGTGTGGCCAGCGCCGCAGCCCGCATCCAGCACCCGCTCATCGCCGCGCAGCGGGATGGCCGCCAGCATGGCCGTCAGGTCGGGGCCGCCCACGTGCACCGTGCTGGTCGCGTAGTTGGAAGCGACCGCGCCGAACTGGTTCTGAACCGACTCTTTGACGTCTTTGATCTCCATCCGTACCCCTGCCCTTCGCTAGGCCGCTAGATGCTCACCAGCAGCACCCCCGCTAAAATGATCCCGACGCCCGCCCACTGATAGCTCGCCAGCCGCTCGCGCGAGACCACCCAGGCCAGCAGCACCGTGATGGCGCTGAACAGCGAGGAGAGCGCGGTGACGATGGTGGTGTCGGCGCTGCCCAGCCCGCTGTTGAAGGCCAGGAAGGCCACCGTGTCGAACACGGCGCAGCCCAGCACCAGCGGCAGCACCGCGCGCGGCGGGCGCACCGGCGCGATCTGCCGGTGCAGCATCCACAGCGCCACGCTGCCAAACGACACAATGCGGGCCAGCAGCACCGGCCACACGATCCCCAGCGACGGCGTGACAAAATCGAGACCCCAGAAGTATACGCCATATCCCACCGCCGCGCCCACCGCCTCGGGCGTGCCGGGGGCCATCAGGCTGCGCAGCCCCAGGCGCGGCCCGCCCTGGCCGCGCGCCACCACGGTAACGCCGCCCACCAGCAGCAGCGCGCCCAGCAGCGCCAGCCCGTTCGGGCGCTCGCCCGAGGCCAGCGCCAGCAGCGCCGTGACCACCGCAAACCCCGAGGTAATCGGCGACACGATCGAGAGCGTGCCGATGGCGTACGAGCGGTACAGCAGCACCGTGCACACCATGTTCAGCGCGGCCAGCCCCGCCGCCTGCGCCCACACGCCCGCGCTGGCGGCGGGCACCCCAAAGCGCACCGCCAGCACCAGCACGATAGCCACCAGCCCGGCCAGCTGGATGAGCAGCAGCGCCTGCAGGATGCCCATGCGCCGCGAGACCTGCGCCACCAGAAAGTCGGCCCCGCCCCAGCCGAGCGCGGCCAGCAGCCCGAACAGCACGCCCATAGCTACTGCTCGCGGATCGCGGCGGCCAGCCGCTGCACGCCCAGGATGATGTGCTCGCGGTCGGGGTGCGAGAAGTTGAGCCGCATGGTGTTGGCCGCGCTGCCGTTGGCGTAGAAGTCGGTGCCCGCCACAAACGCCACCTTCAGCTCGACGGCGCGCATAAACAGCGCCTTCATATTCACATGGTCCGGCACGGTGAGCCACAGGAACATGCCGCCCTCGGGCCGCGTCCAGCGCACGCCCTCGGGCATGTGCTGCTCCAGCGCGCCCAGCATCGCGTCGCGCCGATCGTGGTAGATCGAGCGGATCACTGGGATGTGCCGATCCAGCAGACCATCCTTGCACGACTCGTAGGCGATCGCCTGCACCAGCGTGCCGGTGTGCAGATCGATGCCCTGCTTCACCAGCACGATCTTCTGCAGCATCGCATCGGGGCCGACGATCCAGCCCACGCGCAGCGAGGGCGCCAGCAGCTTGGAGAAGGTGCTGAAGTAGAGCACCGTGCGCGGCGCGCCGTGGCGCTGGAAGTCGAGCGCGGCCAGCGGGGGCACCGGCTCGCCGCTGTAGCGCAGCTCGCCGTAGGGGTCATCCTCCACGATCGGCAGGCCGTGGCGCTCGGCGATGTCCAGCAGGGCCTCGCGCCGCTCGCGGCTCAGAGTCACACCGGTGGGGTTCTGGAACGAGGAGACAGTGTAGAGGAACTTGGCGCGGCGGCCCTCCGCGGCCAGGCTGGCCAGCGCCTTCTCCAGCTCGGCGGGGATCAGGCCGTCATCATCCATGGGCAGCACCACAAAGCGCGGCTGGTAGGGCCGGAAGGCCTGCAGCGCGCCCAGGTAGGTCGGATCCTCCACCAGCACCACATCGTCGCGGTCAACCATCAGCTTGGCCACGATATCAAGCGACTGCTGCGAGCCGCTGGTGATCAGCACCTGGCTGGGGCGGATGGGCACACCGCGCTTCGCCATCAGGCTGGCCAGGAACTCGCGCAGCGGCGGGAAGCCCTCGGTCGGGCCGTACTGCAGCGCGCGCACCGCGCCGTTCGCCATCACCTGCTCGGCGGCCACGGCCATCTCCTCCACCGGGAAGCAGGCTGGCGCGGGAAGCCCGCCCGCGAACGAGATCACCTCGGGCTGCTCGGTCAGTTTCAGAAGCTCGCGGATCGCCGACCCCTTGATCACCTCGACCGATGAGGCGAAGTTTTTCTCCCACGAGGTGCTCTGTGTTGTTGCCATGAACCTTGCCTTTAATCGATACACAAAAAGAGGCTCTGCCCCGCATAGATCGCAGCAGCAAAGGCTCCACACCGAGTCTCCAAGTTCGCCCAGCGGCAGGGGTGGGCCCGCTAGCGGCGGCGACCGCGCCCATACCCGCTGCGGAATGCAAGCCCCACCACGATCACCAGCAGCGCGAGGATGATCAGGCATTCGGCTGGACCGAGCCGGAACAGATACATACGCCTCCAGAAGATAAGTGGCTGCACCAAGTATACCAGATGCGCCCGTGTCAAAAAGTGACAATCCGTCGGTCGAAAGACGGCCAAGCGCAGCGCCGCCGAGGCCCAGTTTCTACCACCAAGACGCCAAGGCTCCAAGGGGCAAAAAACGGCTACCGCACGGTCATCGGGCCGGGGGCGATGCCCACAATGCGGCTCATCGCCGACACCTACCCGCCCGGCCCATGCGGCGAAGGTGCCGCGCATGCCAACTGGCCCTATGCACGAACATCAGCCGCCTGCAGATCGCACGGGAACGCCCAACATTGGGGGTTCCAAGGGGGACGATACCCTCACATGGTGTCACTTTCATGAGCGGGGCCTCTGGATGCGGTACATGCTGCAAACCCGCGTGCCGTGCCATACAAACCATGCACATTGTGCCACCTCATGATCGGGACGAACCCTTCCACCGTTCCCATGCGGCGAAGGTGCTGCTGATATTTTGCTGGCCATATGCACGAACATCAGCGGCCAGCATTCGGCATCGGAACGCTGCAAATTGGGGTTCCAAGGGGCATCGCCCCTGGCGGGGTTCCAAGGGCGCGGAGCCCTTGGTGCCGCCCACACAGGGCATCCACCACCATCCACGAAGACTCACTATTCCACGAAGGCATACCCTGGCCGTATCAACGGCAACGCGCCGTTTCGTCAACAACGCCTCAGAAAACCATACAAAGTGACACCAGGTGAGGGGCAACGCCCCATGGCCGGGTTGCTCGGGGCTGGCCCCTAGCCGCCGCCCGCGCAGGGCATCCACCCACTAACCACGAGGAGCCGCTATTGACGAAAGCGCACCCAGCTGGCTCTGGCAGCAACGCGCATGCTTACCTAAAGGCCTAGAAAAGCCAAAAACTGAAGCAAAAGTGCTCGTCGATCTCAAGAAAAACGACGGCATGATGCTCAAGCACAGGGGGAAAGACCAAAAAACCTCCCAAGCAACCATCAAACGAGAGAAGCACCCGCGCTGCAGTCCGAAGCAACCACACTGCAGCCTGAAGCAGCCACCCTGCAGCCCGAAGCAGCCACCCTGCAGCCCGAAGCAGCCACCCTGCAGCCCGAAGCAGCCACCCTGCAGCCTGAAGCAGCCACCCTGCAGCCCGAAGCAGCCACCCTGCAGCCTGAAGCAGCCACCCTGCAGCCCGAAGCACCCGCACTGCAGCCTGAAGCACCCGCGCTGCAGCCCGAAGCAGCCACCCTGCAGCCTGAAGCAGCCACCCTGCAGCCCGAAGCACCCGCACTGCAGCCTGAAGCACCCGCGCTGCAGCCCGAAGCAGCCACGCTGCAGCCCGAAGCACCCGCGCTGCAGCCCGAAGCAGCCACACTGCACCGCACTAGATCAGCCGCTGGCCGCCATCCACCGGCAGGATCACCCCGGTGACATAGCTGGCCGAGGCCAGGTACACCGCCGCCTGCGCGATATCCTCGGCGCTGCCCACCCGCCGCAGCAGCACCGTCTTGGCCGTGCGCTCGGCCTCCTCCTCGCCCCAGTCGGCGGGCAGCAGCACCGGCCCCGGCGCGATCGCGTTCACCCGCACCTCGGGGGCCATGTCCTTCGCCAGGGCCTCGGTGAGCGTCACCACCGCGCCCTTGCTCACCAGATAGGGCGTGTGATTCTTCCACGGGCGCATGGCCCCCACATCCGCGATATTGATCACGCAGCCGTGGCTGGCGCGCAGCAGGGGCGCGGCGCGCTGGCACGCGAAGAAGGCCCCGCGCGCATTGGTGGCGATCAGGGTGTCCCAGCGCTCCTCCGTCACCGTGCCCAGCGGGTCGGCCCCCCAGATCCCGGCGCAGTTCACCAGGATGCTCAGCCCGCCCAGCTGCTCGGCGGCGGCATCCACCACGTGCTCGGCCTCGGCCACGGCGGCCAAGTCGCCCTGCACCGCCGCCGCGTGCCCGCCGTAGGCCCGCAGCTCGGCCAGGGTGGCCTCGGCCTGCTGCGCCGAGCTGTGGTAGTGGATGGCCACATCGGCCCCCTCCGCCGCGAGGGCCAGCGCGATGGCGCGGCCCAGGCGGTGTGCGCCGCCCGTCACCAGGGCGCGTTGCTGCTGCAGTCGCATATCAGGTTCGCTTTCTTGCAGAAAAAAAGACCCGCAGCAGCGTGCTGCGAGTCTCGTGCCACGGATACGGGCGGCATGCCGCTATGGAATGATCTTGATCTGGACCGAATCGCTGGCCGAGGTTGCGTTCGCGGCCTTGATCGTCACGTGCACGGTGCAGGTGCGCGGCGAGGTGGCCTGGGCGGTGACGTGCTTGGTATCGCCGTCGCCAGGGCTCAGGCTGCTCATGGTCTTCGAGAAGCTATCATCGTCAAAGCAGCCGCCCGAGTTCGCCGAGAGCGTGACGTTGACCGCCGCGCCGTCGCCCTCGTTCCCATAGCCAATATAGAAGTTGATCTCCTCGCCCACGTGGACCGTCTGCGGCGCTGCCATTGCGACAACAAACAGCTCTGGGGTGGGCACGGGGGTCGGCGTGTTGCTGGGCGCGGGCGTCGGCGTGTCGCTCGGCACCGGCGTGTCGCTCGGCGCGGGCGTCGGCGTATCGCTCGGCACCGGCGTGTCGCTCGGCGCAGGCGTCGGTGTGTCGCTCGGCACTGGCGTGTCGCTCGGCGCGGGCGTCGGCGTACGTGTGTTGGTCGGCGTGCGGGTATCGGTCGGCGTGCGGGTATCGGTCGGCGTCGGCGTATCGCTTGGTGTCGGCGTGTCCGTCGGCGTTGGCGTGTCGCTTGGCGTCGGCGTGTCGCTTGGCGTCGGCGTGATGCTCGGTGTATACGTCGGCGTGCGCGTGTTGGTCGGCGTGCGCGTGCTCGTCGGCGTGCGGGTATCGGTCGGCGTCGGCGTATCGCTTGGTGTCGGCGTGTCCGTCGGCGTCGGCGTATCGCTTGGCGTCGGCGTATCGCTTGGCGTCGGCGTGTCGGTCGGCGTCGGCGTGATGCTGGGTGTCGGCGTGTTGCTCGGCGTCGGCGTGATGCTCGGCGTGCTGGTCGGCGTGCGCGTGCTCGTCGGCGTACGGGTATTGCTGGGCGTCGGCGTATCGGTCGGCGTCGGCGTGATGCTTGGCGTCAGCGTATCGGTCGGCGTCGGCGTGATGCTCGGCGTCGGCGTATTGCTCGGTGTGGGCGTGATGCTGGGCGTGCTGGTCGGCGTGCGCGTGTTGGTCGGCGTGCGCGTGCTCGTCGGCGTACTCGTCGGCGTGTTCGTCGGCGTCGGCGTATAGGTGGGCGGGGCCAGCACCACAAAATCGGTGCTATCGCTCTGGGCTGGGAAGTCGCCCTGAATTGTCACCACATTGGTGTACGAGCCAGGCGGCATCCACGAGGGCACCCAGGCCAAGATCGTGGCACGGAAGAAACCGTTGGTCGCCAGCACCTTATCGCCCGAGGTCCAGTTCCACTCGACCGCACCAGCGCCGCTATTTGTGGCGCTAGGCGAGGTGGACCAGACCATGAATCCAGGCGGCAGCTGATCGCGCACCTGCGAGAGGCTCACGGGCGGGCCAAAGTTAAACACCGTCAGCACATAGTGCATCCAATTGGCCGAGTAGCTGCTCGACGGCTGCATGTGCGTCACCACATAGACCAGCGGGGTGGGCGTGGGCGTGCTGGTGGGCGTCGGCGTGTTGCTCGGCGTCGGCGTGTTGCTCGGCGTCGGCGTGGCGGGCACAGGCGTAAGCGATGGCACCCAGGTGGGCGTCAGGGTCGGGATGGCGGTATCTGTGGGCGGCACCTGCGTGGCCGTGCTGCTGGGTGCGCTGGTGGGCTGCGCGGTGGCGGGCACTGCCGTAGGCGTGCTGCTGGGCAGTCTGGTCGGGGCAGGCGTGGCGGTGGGCGGAATAATCCGGGTAGGCGCAGGCGTGCTCGTCTCCACCGGCTCGGGGTTCGGGTTATCGGGCGTGGCGGTGTGCTGCGGCAGCGGCGTGCTGACTACCAGCGTGGGGGCCTCGGTGGGCAGCGCGGTGGCAGGCGCAGAAGTGCTGGTGGCGGCAGGCATGGCGCTGGGCAGCGGCGCGACGGACGTAGGCTGCTGGGGCAGCGCGGTCGCGATCTCGGTCGCGCCGCGCTCGGGCTGCGCGGTGGCGGGCGCTGCCGAGGCGGCGGGGCCGCCGCCCTGGGAGGGGTCGGCGGTGGCCGATGCGGCGGGGATGCTGACCACCGGCGTGCTGCCGACAGCCACAGTGGCGATGGCGGTGGGCACCGGCGTGTCGAGCAGGGCCAGGGCGCTGGCCGGGGCCTCGGCGGTGGGCAGCACCGCCACCGGCACCACGTGGGCCTCGGCCGAGGGGCCGGGCTGCGGCGCGGCCTCGGCCTGCTGGGCATCGCGCGCAGCCGCCTCGGCGGCGCGTGGGTTCAGCGCGGGGATGATCGGGCCGCCCGCGGGCCACACGCTATAGTCGGCCTTCAGGTTCGAGAGCAGGCTCTGCGGGTAGATCGCGCCATTCGGCTGGATCGCGCGCAGCACCGCAAACGACACCGCGACCGAGCCGATCAGCGCGAGCAGCACTGCGGCGATGATCAAGGTCAGCAGGGTGACGTGGTCACGCGACCTGAGCGAGGATTTGGTTGTTGTTCTGCGGTTCTGCATATGCGCATGGGAGCGTGAAACTGAACGTGCTGCCCTGCGACGATGTGCTCTCCAGCCAGATGGTTCCACCCTGGCGCTCAAGCAGCATCTTGGCGATAGCCAGCCCCAGCCCGATGCCACGCTCTTGTGAGTTAATCCCCTCGGTGCCCCGCACAAACCGATTGAACAAGTTTGCGCTCACCTCGTCGTCGATCCCCGGCCCTGTATCGCTGATGTCCACCCGCACGCGGTCGCCATCCTGGCACGCCGCGATGCGGATGCCGCCCGAATCGGTGTAGCGCCGCGCGTTATCGAGCAGCTGGTTGATCACGTTGGTTATCTGGTGCTCATCGACCATCACATCGGGCAGATCCTCGGGGATCTGCACCTCGACCTTGAGCGATTTTGCCTGGAAGGCGAAGCGCTGCCGCCAGACCAGATCTTCAATAAAGCTGCGCAGCGGCAGCGGCGCAAACACAAACTCGAGCGTGCCCGACTCCAGCCCAGCGATGACGATCACATTGTTGAGCACCGATGTCATCGACGTGGCGTGGCGGTGGATGGCCGTCACCAGCGACTGCTGATCCTCGTTCAGCTCGCCCACAAAACCGCGCATCAGCAGGTCGGCGCTGCCGCCCAGCACCGTCAGCGGGGTGCGCAGCTCATGCGAGATCGTGGCGATGAAGTTGGTCTTGGCGCGGTCGATCGCGACCTCGCTGGTGAGATCCTGGAACACATATACATCGCCCAGCCGCGCGCCCTCGGGCGTGGCCACCGGGGCCACCGAGATGCGCACGATGTGGCTGCCGATGGTGAAGAGGTCGGGCGACTGCTTTTCGCCAAACGACATGCCGCTGAAGGCCATATGCTCCATCTGGATGTCGTTAAAGCGCGCGGGCGGCGCGTCCTCCTCGGCAAGCGAGAGCAGCTCGCGCATGGCCTTGTTGATCACCATCACGCGGCCATCGAGGTCGCACACCACCACGCCATCGGTGATGCTCTCCACAATCGCGGCGCGCTGGCTCGACTCGCTGCGCACCTCGCCGTACAGATCGACCAGGTGCTCGGTCATGCGGTTGAACGACCGCGAGAGGATGCCAACCTCATCGTGGGCCTGCACGCTGCTGCGCCGGTCGAGGTCGCCCTCGGCCACCGACTCGGCGGTGAAGGCCAGCTCCTGCAGCGGGCGGGTGATCTGGCGGGCGACAAACACGCCCAGGCCGATGATCGCCAGCGTGAGCAGGATGGTCAGGCCCATGAGCGTGCCCGAGGCGTTCCACCACTGGCTAAACACATAGTCGCTGGCCAGCGACACCGAGACGATGCCCACCAGCTCGCCACGGATGCGCAGCGGCACATAGGCGAACTGGTAGTCGCGCGCGTTCACCGGCAGCGTGTCGATCACCGACTGGTTCTCGGCCAGCCGCACATCCTGCACGGTGGCCAGCTGGCGCGGCTCGATCTGCAGCTGGGCGACGCCGCCCTCGGGCACCAGCGAGCTTGCGAAGGCGACGCCATCCTCGGGGCGGTAGACCGTGACGATCGCGGCGGAGGATTCCTGGGCGATCTGGCGGATCATATCATCCAGCCGCGATGCGATCAGCACGCCGCCCACCACCTTCTCGCCCTGCAGCACCGGCGCGACGGTGAAGAGGTAGCGGCTCTGATCCGAGCCGAGGTCGAGCAGGCCGCTATACTTATCGCCCAGCACATCGTTCTGCTTGCCCAGGATGGCGGGCACAAACCACAGCGCCCTGAGATCGCGGCTGGGGGTGGCGGCAGGCTCCTGGCTGCCGCCGACGCGCTCCCAGTCGATCAGCGAGCGGCCCTGCGCATCAAACGCGATCATGCGGTCCACGCGCACGCCAGTGCGGCTGACGCTCAGGTCGTAGTAGGGCCGCAGGGCCGTGGCCACCTCGTCGGCGCTGGCGCTGGCGAAGGCGTCGGCCATGGAGCGCGCGCCAGCTCCGGGGTTCGCGGGGGCAAAGGTGAGCTCGCGCAGGAACTGCAGGTTGGTGCGCTCAAGGGTGACGATGCTGTCGCTGGTGCTGCGGGCGGCCTGGGCCAGCTGGTTGTTCAGCCGATCCTGCGCGCTGTTGGTGAGGAACAGAACGGAGACAGCCGAGCCTGCCAGCATCACCAGCAGCGTGAGAAGCAGGAACGGCAAGATGATCTTGTATTGAATATGTGATCGCAGACTGTGCAGCAGCTGCATGCGTGCATTTCCCACAGCCAAGATGCGCGATGTCAACGCGGCACGCGCACGACGTATAGTAGAGACAGTGCCTCAGAATAGTATAGACGCTCTTGCGCTCGCCCGCAACATGTGATTTTCGCAGGGCGGTGCGTTCTGGGCGGGAATTGCCGCCAGTGGTGCGGGAGCCGGTCGTAGACACTGCTTGGGGCACGGTGGTTCCGGTGTGGTGGCTGCCCTGCGCGGGCTGCCATAGAGGCCAACCACTAGGAACCCCGCGAGGGGTGTACCCTTCAACAGGTGTCACTTTCACGGCAGCGAGGGACTTCTTTCCCATGAACGATAGCGATCGTTCTTGCGCGGTGAGTGGCTGCCCCCGTCGAATCCCCCAATATTGAGCGTTCCTATGCCGAAATCAGGCAGCTATTGTTCGTGCATATGGCCAGCTTGCGCACGTAGCGCCTTCGCCGCATGGGCAGGGTGGGGAAGGTTGGCACTGCGCTCTTTTTGAGACCTTTTCTTCCCTTGGAGTCTTGATAGTAAAACCGTTCGTTTCTCCCTTTCGTGTCTTCACGCCCTCGTGGTGAGACGGTAAAGCGGTTGCCCGCGCCGATCGGTAGACATTTGGCAGAAACGCTCGTACAATGGGGATAATCTTGTGATGTGAGGGTGTTTTTTGGCATGATTACACGTGTAACCATGGCAAAACACGCGCCGAATCAAAGAAGGGAACCATGAGCAAACTGCAATCTACCAACGACGGTACGACGTTCCGCGATCTGAACGGCAATGGCAGGCTGGATGTGTACGAAGACCCGACCAGGCCCATCGACGAACGGGTCGAAGACCTGCTGGCGCAGATGACGCTGGAGGAGAAGGCCGGCCTGATGTTCCACACCGTGGTCGAGGTGGCCGCCGACGGCAGCCTCTCGCCCAACCTGCACTTCAGCCAGGTCTCGGTGACCGACATGGTCGCAAAGCTACACCTCAGCCACTTCAACGTGCACGCCCTGCCCAGCGCCCGCATCGGGGCCGAGTGGTACAACCGCGTGCAGCAGCTGGCCGAGAGCACCCGGCTAGGCATACCGGTCACCATCTCATCCGACCCGCGCCACTCGTTCTCGCACAACCCGGCGGCGGGGCTGGCCTCCGGCGGCTTCTCGCAGTGGCCCGAGCCGATCGGCCTGGCCGCCACGGACGACGAGCAGCTGGTGCAGCAGTTCGGCGACATCGCGCGGCAGGAGTACGTGGCCACCGGCATCCGCGTGGCGCTGCACCCCATGGCCGATCTGGCCACCGAGCCGCGCTGGGCGCGCATCAACGGCACCTTCGGCGAGGACGCGGCGCTCTCGGCGCGCATGATTGGGGCCTACATCCGCGGCTTCCAGGGGGCCAGCCTGGGCAGCCAGAGCGTGGCCTGCATGACCAAGCACTTCCCCGGCGGCGGCCCGCAGAAGGACGGCGAGGATCCCCACTTCAACTATGGCCGCGAGCAGGTCTACCCCGGCAAGAACTTCGACTACCACCTTATCCCCTTCAAGGCCGCGTTTGAGGCGGGCACCTCGCAGATCATGCCCTACTATGGCATGCCGATGGGCACCGAGCACGAGGAGGTTGGATTCGGCTTCAACAAGGGTGTGATCACCGGCCTGCTGCGCGAGCAGTTTGGCTTCGATGGGATCGTGTGCACCGACTGGCAGCTGGTGTGCGACCTGGAGATCCCCGGCTACGGCACCATGCAGGCCCGGGCCTGGGGCGTGGAGCACCTGACCCCGCCCGAGCGCGCCCAGAAGGCGCTGGAGGCAGGCGTCGACCAGTTCGGCGGCGAGACCTGCGCCGAAATCGTGGTAGGCCTGGTGCGCGAGGGCAAGGTGAGCGAGGCGCGCATCGACGAGTCGGCGCGGCGCATCCTGCGCGAGAAGTTCCGCCTGGGCCTGTTCGACAACCCCTTCGTGGATCCCGAGGCCGCCGACCGCACCATCGGCTGCGCCGAGTTCCGCGCGGCGGGCGAGCTGGCTCAGCGCAAGTCGCTGGTGCTGCTGAAGAACGGCGCGGCGGGCGCGCCAGTGCTGCCGCTGCAGGGCCAGCCCAAGATTTATGTCGAGCACATCAACCCCGAGGTGGCAGCGCAGTACGGTCAGGTGGTGGCCACGCCCCAGGAGGCCGACTTCGCCATCCTGCGCATCCAGACCCCCTACGAGCCGCGCAACAGCCAGCTGATCGAGGATTTCTTCCACGCGGGCGACCTGAGCTTCTCGCCCGAGGATATCGCGCACATCCAGCAGATCGCGGCCCAGGTGCCCACGGTGGTGGACATCTATCTCGACCGGCCCGCCGTGATGCCCGAGGTGGCGCAGGCCAGCGCGGCGCTGCTGGGCAACTTCGGCGCTGCCGACGCGGCGGTGCTGGATGTGATCTTCGGGCGGCATAGCCCCAGCGGCAAGCTGCCCTTCGAGCTGCCCAGCTCCATGGACGCGGTGCGCGCCCAAAACCCCGATGTGCCCTACGACTCGGCCCAGCCGCTGTTCCCCTTCGGCCACGGGCTGCGCTACGACAAGTAGCAGAAGCGCAACGCAATGCACAGCGGCGTGAGGCAGTATGCCTCGCGCCGCTGTGCTAGTATAGCGCAAATCGATTTGCGCGGGGCCGCGCCGCCCCGCCCAGCGCAGAAGGCAGGTTCCCCACCTATGCACATCCCCAACCCTGTGATCACCGGGTTTCACCCCGACCCCAGCATCTGCCGCGTCGGCGAGGACTACTACCTCGTCACTAGCTCGTTCGAGTACTGCCCCGGCGTGCCGATCTTCCACAGCCGCGACCTAGTGCACTGGCGGCAGATCGGCCACTGCCTGACGCGGCCCAGCCAGCTGCCGCTGGATGGCGTGCGGCCCTCGGGCGGGATCTACGCGCCGACCATTCGCCACCACAATGGCACATTCTATATGGTCACCACCAACGTCTCGGGCGGCGGCAACTTCTACGTGACCGCCAGCGACCCGGCTGGCCCGTGGTCGGAGCCAGTGTGGGTGAAGCAGAGCGGCATCGACTCCTCGCTGTTCTTCGACGACGATGGCCGCGTCTACCTAACCAGCACCTACGTGCTCCAGGCACCATCCACCGAGCACAGCAGCGACGGCACAACCTGGGGCGTGCAGCAGAGCGAGATCGACATCGCCACCGGCCAGCTGCTCAGCGAGCCGCGCCCGATCTGGGGCGGCACCGGCGGCAAGTACCCCGAGTCGCCGCACCTCTACCAGATCGACGGGCGCTACTACCTGATGATCGCCGAGGGCGGCACCGAGTACGCCCACTGCATCACGATCGCGCGCGGCAACACGCCCTGGGGGCCGTGGGAGGCCTGCCCGCACAACCCCATCCTGACCCACCGGGGCGTGGCCAGCGACATCCAGGCGCTGGGCCACGGCGATCTGGTGCAGGCCCACGATGGCACGTGGTGGATGGTGTGCCTGGGCGTGCGGCCCGTGGGCTACCCGCCCTGCTACCACATCGGGCGCGAGACCTTCCTCGCCCCGGTGCGCTGGGAGGGCGGCTGGCCCCACGTGGGGCGTGGCGGGCGGCTTCCCGAGGGCCTGGAAGCCCCGCAGCTCGCACCCGCGCCCTGGCCCGCGCACCCAGTGCGCGATGACTTCGACGGGGCCGAGCTGGGGCTGGAGTGGAACCAGATCGGCACGCCCCAGCCGGGCGCGTGGTCGCTGGCTGCGCGGCCCGGCGCGCTGCGGCTGGCGGGCGGCGCGGCCACGCTGGACGATGGCCCGCCCGTGACCTTCGTGGGGCGGCGGCAGGAGCACCTGGCCTGCGCGGCGGCCACCGAGCTTGATTTCAGCCCCGCCGCCGAGGGCGAGGAGGCTGGCCTGACGATCTGGATGAACCCGACCCACCACTACGACCTCGCGGTGACGCTCCAGGGCGGGCGGCGCTGCGCGATCGTGCGGCGGCGGATCGGCAGTCTCGCGGCGGTGGTGGCCAGCGCCGAGCTTGCGCCAGGGCCGGTGGCGCTGCACGTGCGGGCCACGCCCGAGCTGTACACGCTGGCCATCCAGCCAGCGGGCGGCGACGAGCAGGTGCTGGCCACCGGCGAGACCCGCTACCTCTCAACCGAGGTGGCGGGCGGCTTCACCGGCGTGTACTTCGCGCTGTTCGCCACGGGCGGCGGGAGGCCCAGCGCCGCGCCCGCCGACTTCGCGTGGTTCGACTACGCGGGCGAGTAGCCACATGGCCGAGGGGCAGGCGGGATTCGCATCCACCTGCCCCTCGGCCATCGACACGGCCAAAACAACCGGCTGTGGAGATCGAGACTAGCGCTCTTCGCTGGCCAGCTGGCCTGGCTCAGGGGTCAGATCGGCCCAGTCGAGCAGCACGCCCAGCGTGCGGTCGCCGCCCTGGAAGGTGGGGCTGCGGATCTCGACCATGTCGCTGCTGGCCGGGAAGAACAGCGTGTAGACGCGCCATGTCGGGTCGAGCGCCACCTCCTGGCATGTCGCGCCTCGGCAGACGGTGGCCGCGACCTGGCCGGTGGGGTGGGGCGCGGCCATGCGGATGCGCAGCCGCACCGGGCCAGCGCCCGCGCTCAGGCGCAGCAGGGCGCGGCCATTGGTCCAGCGCGCCGTGGCGCCCTGGGTCTGCTCGGCGGGGTAGACGCCCGAGACATAGCCGAAGTCCAGCCCATCGCCCACATCCAGCGCCGAGCGATCGGCCACGGGCAGGTTGCGCCACGACCAGTCGAGCATATCGCGCTCATCGGAGTGGAAGCCGTCGAAGGCGTCGACGGCCTGGGCGGCGTCGCCCTTGGCACGCAGCAGGTTGGCCAGGCTAGCGCTAGGGGCCACCCACATACGGGCCAGGCTACGGCTCTTGCGGTAGGCCTGCTCGGCCTGCTCGGGCATGCCGAGGCGCTGCGCGAGGTCGCCCAGCCGCCGGAAGGCGTCGCTGCTCTGGCTCTGCTCGGCGGCCTGGCGGTAGAGATCGAGCGCGGCCTGCTGGCTGCCAAACGCCAGGGCCACGTTTCCCGCCAGCTGCCGCCCGCCCCGCGCCAGATTCTGGCCCGCCCATGCGTAGGGGTAGGTGGGCAGCACCGCCAGCGCCAGCAGCCCGGCGCACAGCGCGAAGGCGGCGGGCCGCGCCAGCGTGGCCGCGCCCAGGCCGCGCCAGCGCGGGCGCAGGCTGCGCATCGCCCAAGCGGCGTAGGGGATGAGCACGGGGAAGAGGAAGTGGCGGTAGCGGCCCTCGCCATGGGTCAGCAGCATGCTGCCGATGCTAGAGCCGAGCCACAGCAGCGCCAGCGCCTTGGGCGATGCGGCCCAGGCCAGGGCGCGGCCCCGGCGCGCGCGGGCCAGCGCGGCATGCGTTGGCCGCCAGAGCAGCCCGGCCAGCGCGCCCAGCGCCACCGCCAGGTACAGCATGTCATCCAGCACGATCCCGGCGACAAACTGCGGCAGCGCCACATCTAGGTAGTAGCTCTCCAGCACGAAGCGGTCTTCGATCGGCTTGATGCGGGTAAGGTAGACCCAGTTGGGCCAGAGCTTGCGGGCTAGGATGGCCGGATCTTCACGAAGCCGCTCCATGCCACGCGCCATGGCGTAGTCGTTGCGCTCGGCGGGGTTGGCGATCTGCTTTAACGCCCGCCCGATCGCGGGCAGCTCCTCGCGCGGCTCGTTGAAGGCCCACATGTTGTAGCCCAGCCCGGTCTCGATCGGGATGACGCGGCCATAGGCCAGATAGTTGCGGGCCGCCCAGGGCGCGATGGTGAGCGCCGCCGCCAGCAGCAGCGCCGCCGGTGCGGCCACGCGCCGCCACTGGCCCGCACCGCGCTGGTGCTGGAGGGCCAGCCACACGGCGGACAGCCCCACAAAGGGCAGCACAGCAGATCGCGTGAGCGCGGCCAGCGCCAGAGCCGTGCCGCCCGCCACCAGCCACCATAGGCTCGCGCCCGCGCGCCGCCCGCGCGCCCAGCGCAGCAGGCACAGCATGCCCGCCGTCAGCCAGAAGGTGCAGAGCGTCTCGGCCATGTACAGGCTGGCGAAGGTAACGTTGGTCCACAGCACGGCCATGATCATGCCTGCCAGCAGCGCGGCGCGGCGGCCCACCAGCCGATGAGCGAGGCGGGCGACCAGCGCGATGTTGGCGGTGCTGAGCAGGATGTTGGGCAGGGCGGCCAGATGAAGGTTGCCCTGGGCCAGCCAGAGCGACGCGGCCAGGAACAGGTTGTAGAGCGGGGCGCGCAGCCAGGGGTAGTGGTCGTAGAACACCCAGCCGCGCCCGGCCAGCAGGTCGCGGGCGACGGTGACGTACTCCACCTCGTCGTTGGCCAGCTGGTGCAGCGGCCCGCGCCAGATGATCAGGCGCAGCGCTAGGCCCAGCGCCACCGCGGCCAGCAGTGGCCAGTAGGTGGGCAGCGGTATGTCGCGCAGCCGATGGTAGGCGTGCTGAAGCGCTCCGGCGCGCGGTCTCTCGGTTCGCTGGGTCGCAATCATGGCAGGCCCCGTTCTTCCAAAAGGACTAGGGAACCAGCTCGATCCGCCGCACCATCACGCCGAGCTGGCGGCTGTCGCCGCTGGCTGGGTCGAGATCGCGGGGGCGGAACGTCGTGGTTCGGAGCGTGATAGTATGGACATCGGTCGTAGATTCAAGCGAAAAAACGACCTGCTGCCAGCCATCGCGCAGGGTGATCTGTCCAATTTCGGTGCCACCATTGTACACGAAGATAGTAGGGGGCGGCGCGGCGCTGGGGCGGCCTGGGGCCAGATCGATCTGCACGCGGGCCGCGCCGGGGCGGGCGAGGCGCACCTGAGCCTGGGCGGTGCTCCAGCGGTAGCCGCCCTGCGCGGGGTAGAAGCCGCGCAGGTAGCCCAGATCGAGGCCGCCGCCCACATCCAGCGCGGCGGGCGGCCCGCCCAGCGGCGCGAAGGCATCCCACGACCAGGCCTGCAGATCCTGGAGCGACGCGGTCTCGTAGGCCAGCTCGGCGCGGGCCTGCTGGGCGTCGCCCTGGTGCCGCAGCAGCGCGCCGCGCAGCAGGTGGGCCTGGGGGTGCGCCCCCAGCGCGGCGATGGCCGCATCCATAGCCCGCTCGGCGGCCACGCGGTCGCCCGCCAGCAGCGCGGCGCGGGCCTGGGCCACCCGCGCCAGCGCGGATGTGTCGTCCATGGCCAGGGCGTAGGCGGCGGATCGGCTGGCGGCCCTGGAGTCGCCGCGCTCTAGGGCGCGGTCGGCCTCCCACAGCGCAATGTGCTTGTCGGCCAGCATCCAGGCCTCGGCCAGGTAGGGCCGGTGCAGCAGCATCAGCGCCAGGGCGGATGCGGCCAGCGCGGCGGCCAGGGCCACCCGCCCGCGCGTGGGCCTGGCCCAGCGGCCATGCAGCGCCGCCGCCGCCCAGCCCGCGAAGGGCGCGAGCGCGGGGTAGATCGGCAGGCGGTAGCGCAGCTCCACGTGGAACAGCAGCGAGGTGAGCAGGATGTAGGCGGCCCACGGCGCGAGCAGCGTGCGCTGGTCGGCCAGGGCCGCGCCTAGCCAGGGCAGCAGCCCACGCGGCCTGCGCGCCTGGCCCCAGCCGGGCCAGAAGCACATGCCCGCCAGCCCGCCCAGCAGCAGCGCCAGCCACACGCCATCGCCCAGCAGCAGCTTGGCCCACACCTCGGCGGGCGGCACCCAGATCGCCCGCTTCTCGCGCAGCTCGTCGAAGTGCTGTAGCGCGAAGAACTTCTTAGCCTCGCCCCACAGCTTCTGGGCGAACATGGCCGGATGCGCGGCGATCTCCGCCACGCCGCGCCGCGTGGCCAGCTGCTGCCGCCCAGCCCGATCTTCTTCCATAGCGTAGAGCTGGGCCTTGGCCGCATCTCGCCCAAGCGGGTCGTCGGCGCTGGCGGCGGAGAAGTTGTTGTCAAGCCAGAGGTTCTCGGCCCCGGTGGTGTCGATCAGGATGAGCGCGTGGTAGGCCAGCGTGTTGCGGGCGGCCCAGGGCGCTATCAGCAGCAGCGCGGCGGCGGCGAAGGCCAGCGGCAGCGCGGCGCGGCGGGCCAGCCAGCGCCAGCGCGGCGAGGCGAATGGCGCACCCGGCTGGGCCAGCAGCCACACCGCGCCCAGCGGCAGCAGCGGCAGCGCCACCGAGCGCACCAGGGCCAGCAGCCCCACGCCCAGCCCGGCCAGCGCGGCGCACACCAGCGGCCCGCGCTGCCCACCCTCGCGCAGCAGCCGCGCCGAGCGCAGCAGCAGCCAGAGCACCGCGCTCAGCCCGAACAGAAAGACCGTCTCGGTGAGCAGCTCGGTGGCGGTGGCGGCCAGGGTGTAGCTGGCAGCGAACAGCAGCGCGGCCAGCAGCGCCGCCCGCCGCGAGCGGGCCAGCTCGTGGGCCAGCGCGGCCACGGGGAAGATCGTCAGCGTGCTGACCACGGCCTGCACCAGCCGCACGTTCTGGATGAGCGAGTCGAACAGGTAGATGCAGCCCGCCAGGAACAGCGTGTAGAGCGGCGGGCGCATCAGGCGCAGCTCGACGTACTGCTTCTGCTGCAGCAGGGTGAGCGCCTGCTGCCAGTACTCGCTCTCGTCGCCGCTCAGCGGGTACGGCTCGCGCCAGCGCCACACGGCCAGCCGCAGCCCCAGCGCCGCCGCGAACAGCAGCGCGTAGGCCAGCCACAGCGGCAGCGCGCGGCGGCGGCTCACGGCGCACCCCGCAGCTCGGCCCAGTCGAGCCGCACGCCCAGCTGGCGCACCTGCCCGGCCAGCGCGCCCTGCTGGCGGTTGTAGTCGCCCGCGTCGGGGATGAAGGTGGCGGTGCGCAGCGTGATCACCACATCCTGCCCGGCGGGGGTGGGCGGCAGCGCCACGCGGAACTCCTGCGGTGCATCCATGCTAGGCGTAAAGCTGCCCGCCTCGCGCTCGCCCAGCAGCACGCGCACCGGCGGCGCGGCCCCGAAGCCCTGCCAGCCGCGCCCGTCGGCGGCCAGCACCAGGGTCTGGGCCGCGCCCGTGCCTGCGGCGGGGAAGCGCAGCTGCGCACCGTCGCTGCACCAGCGGTAGTTGCCCGTGTCCATCCCCCGGATGCTCTCGCCCAGGTAGCAGCCGCGCAGGTAGCCCACATCCAGATTCCCGCCCACGTTGATCAGGGTGGTCGGCGCGGGGTCGAGCCAGTCCCAGGCCCACTGCACGGGGTTGGCGTCATCGACAAACTGCTCGGTGAGCTGGGCGTTGGCCTCCTGCTCGCGGCCCAGGGTGCGCAGCAGGTCGCCGCGCACCACGGCGGCCTCCACATCCTTGGCGGCGGCGATCTGCTGCTGGCTGGGCAGCGCGGCCAGCGCCTCGGCGGCGCGGCCCTGGGCGGCGGCGGCCAGCGCGTCCACGATCTGGGCGTCGCTCATGGCCTGGGTCTTGCCCGCGCGCCTCAGCCGCAGCTCGGCGGGGCGGGCCAGCGCAGCGGCAGCGCCGTCGCCAGCGCGCAGGGCCAGGCGCATGCGCTCCTGGGCCAGGTAGCCATCCCGCGCGGCCAGCGCCAGCCCGGTGCTGGCCGCGCTCGACGGGTAGCGGCCTAGGTACGAGGCCCACGCCGAGTCGCCCTGGCCCGGCTCCAGGTAGGCGTAGGGCGTGGCCGCCAGCAGGAACAGCAGCGCGGCCACGGCGGCGGCCAGCGGGCGCACCCGCAGCAGGCGCGCGGGCAGCAGGGCCAGCGCGTAGCCCGCGAAGATGAAGGCGAAGGGCAGCAGCGGCAGGCGGAAGCGGTTGATCGCGAACAGCACGGGCGCGACCACGATGTTGAACAGCCAGAACAGCAGCACCAGCCAGGGCTTCTTTTTCGCCCCCTGCGCGGCGCACGCGGCCCAGCCCAGCGCGGCCAGCGGCAGCGCCAGCACATACAGCGTGTCATCCAGCGTGAAGAGCGTGAGCGCGTACCAGCGCGGCAGCCGCCCCAGCGCGAAGCCGTCGGTGAAGCGCTCGTCGCCGCTGTAGTTGATGCGGAAGAAGTCGAGCAGCTCGCCCGCCGACTTGGCCGCGAAGGCCAGCGGCCTGCGCTGGATGAGGCACAGCCCCTCGGCGGTCATCAGCTGCTGCACGGTGGCCTGGGGCACCGGCGCGCGGTCGAGCGCCTGCTGCATGCGCTGGTCGCCCTGCCCCAGCAGGCACGAGCCGCCCTGGTCGAGACCCGCGCCCCGGTAGAGCGTGAGCTGGTCGGCGGGCAGCTGGCCCAGCAGCGCCAGCGCGAAGTTGCGCGGCGGCGCATCCTGGCGCTGGCCATCGTAGGCGGTGCGCGCGCCCAGCATCAGGTTGAACGCGCCGGTGGTGTCCACCAGCACCAGCCCGCCGTAGACCCGCGCGCTGTTGTAGGCTGCCCACGGCAGCACCACCAGCGCCATCGCCGCCGCGAACAGCCCGGCGTGCCGCCAGCCGCCGCGCAGGCTCTCGCGCAGCGGCCCCAGCAGCCCCGCGCCGCGCCGCCAGCCCGGCCCCAGCGCCAGCAGCAGCCACAGCGCGGCCAGCGGCGCGAAGCCCAGCGCCAGGCTGCGGGTGAGCGTGGCCAACCCAAACAGCGCGCCGCCAGCCGCCGCCAGCAGCAGGCCGCGCCGCGTGGGCCGCGCGGCCAGCAGGCAGGCGAAGCCGCCCAGCAGCAAGGTCAGAAACAGCGTCTCGGAGAGCAGCACCTGGGCGTAGAGTGCCAGCGGCAGGTACAGCGCCATCAGCAGCGCGGCCACGAAGGCCGCCAGGGTGCGGCGCGGGCCGGGCACTAGCTGGAGCGCCAGCAGGTAGACCAGGGCCACGTTGGCCAGCCCCAGCAGCGTCTGGCTGATATAGATGGGCGCGGGCGAGGGGCCGAACAGCCGCAGGTGCGCGGCCACAAACAGCGGGTAGAGCGGCGCGCGGGTCCAGAGGTAGCCCGCGTACCAGCTGAAGCCGCGCCCCTGGGCCAGCCATGTGGCGGCGGCTAGGTACTCGCCCTCATCCGAGATCAGGCCGGTGCGGGGGATGCGGCCCCACAGCGCGAGGCGCAGCGCCAGCGCGGCGGCCAGCGCCAGGGCCAGCGGCAGCCACCGCGAGCGACGGAGTGTGTCCATGGTATCTTCCGCGCCGCCCGTGGGGCATGGGGCGGGCGGTCGCGGCCCGCGCCCGGTGGGCATACGCACTATGTACGGACTACAGAGGCGCAAATGTACCACAAAGGCGCGGGGCGGGCAACGGGGCTACCGAGGGGTAGCGCTGCAATGGTGCGACGGAGCCTCCGCGCGGACGCGTATCGCCTGATGCACCACGGCGTTGAAGTAGGGGCCAATATCTGCTGCGGAGCGTCCGGTGACAAGATCACCATCGACGACCACATGGCTTGGATCCGGGACGAAGATGGCACCTGCGTTGTGGACATCGGCCAGCACGACCGTGTGGCAGATAACCCGCCGCCCTTGGAGCACCTCGGGGCATGGGGTCAAAATCCAGAGCGCGTGGCAGAGTGCGCCCTTGATGATGCGGGTGTTGAGCATCGCTTGCCGAAAGAACTGAACGGCAGGTGGCGACTGGATGCCCTCGATGCTGCTGAGTGAACCCATTGGTTGGATCTCGCGCAGGCGGACGCTACAGTAGTTCGCAGCCATCAGAATAATATCATAGTCTTCTGGATGGCAGCTTTTGATATCCTTCTCGATCTCCATTGAGCATACTGGCTTCCCCAGAGCATCCACATCGCTCACAATCGTTCGGGATGGCTGGCCCCAAAGATTCGAGAGGAAATCGACGGATGCCCCCAGCACTGAGAAACCGACCTGATAGTAATCAATCTCTGCGGGGATATATTCGGTGTCTAAAAGAACGGCAACCCGCATACCCTTCAGCACCTGATAGGTCATAATTTGCCTCTGTGAGGGTGGGTTTGAATCGCACCCTGATCTTTAACGAATATCGGTAAATGTGATCTGGCACGTAGGCGGGAGATGGTCGTGCTCTTTTGAATCGAGCGTTTGGCGGCCAGCTTCCCGCGCCAGGAATGAGTAAGGCTGAACCAGATCACTCTGGTTTTCCAGGGCGTAGTACAGGGGGAGCACTTCGCGGTGCAGCTGGTGAGTGGTAATATAGGCCACCAGCATGTGCTCAAGCGAGTGCTCGCCGTTTTTCCACGCGTGCTGCTTGGGGAAGTTTATCACCGGCTTCTTGGTCTGCCAGTCCACATAGTGCCAGATCTCACCGTGCTCTTTGTCCACCATATAGTCAAACCAGCATGCGTAGGTCGACGTCAGGTAGCTGGCAAACCCCGGGTCGAGCAGCGCAAGCGTGGCCGCTGTCTGATCGAGCACAGCGCAGATCCACCACTCCTTGTCGCAGTCGTGCGCCCCCGAGGGCTTCAGCATGCGCGCCCATGTGCCATCTTCTAAGAAGGCCTCGCTGAGGATATGGGCGGCGTGGTTGGCCCCAAAGGTGTTGAGGAACAGATCGCCCCGCATTTTCCCCAGCTGGTGGAGCAGCCAGAAGGTTTTCACCGAGTGCCCAAAGTCGGTGTGCGGCTGGCCATAGCGCTCGTTGTCCACCGATGTGATCGACCCCCAGAACAGCTGATGCTGCGGGCCATAGAACTGGCTGATAATGATTTTTGCGATATGATCCATATCCGCAAACCACTCTTTGCGGATGCCCAGCGGCAGCGCAGGTGCGAGCCAGATCATATAGGCGAAGATCTGGTCAAGCTGGGCTACAAGCTCCTTTTGATCAGGTGTATCGCCATCTGGCGATGGCTCCAGCACCCATTGGAAGAGATCAAGATTTTCATCAAAATAGGTGGAGAAAATATAGTTCTTGATCGAGATGATGGGGTCAAGGAGTTTGGGGTCGTGGGTGAGATAGTAGTAGAACCCTATGCCCATCAGGGCATAGGCCATGCTCTGGCTGGTGCGCTGCTTTGGGCCAGGGGCACCGCGATCATTTTCCTGTGTCAGCAGGTACTCATAGGGGTGGCCGTCTGGGTCAAGCGCGTGCTCTAGAAAGAAATCGACCCCGGCACGAGCAAGATAAAGGTACTTGCGATCTCCTGTGACGTGGTAGGCAACGCCATAGACATAAGTCTGGCGGGCCTGAGTGCGGATATGCTGGCGATCTAGCCAGACAATCCCATCGACCGGGGTGCAGAACTCGATTGGGGGGCAGTAGGAGTCGAAAAGTTTCCCCTCATTCGTGCGGTAGGTGGGGAAGTTGCCATGGGGGCATCCTTTGGCCTCCTCCATCATCCAGAAGGGCATAAGCTCATTGGTGAGGTGAGTGTGCCAGCGCTGAGATGATGGGAGCGTCTCAAGCACTGAGCCGATGATCTGCCTCGCTCGGTGATACGATTCGGTGCTGGGGGCGAGCGTCCGTGCGGGGGCAAAAGCCTGCACGGTTTTCCCTGCTGCGGCTGAAATCTCCATTGTCTGTCTCCTTGTGCTACTGGCACGCTCTGACTTCCCTGGGCGTGCGCCCATACACACTATGGGCCTGATACCATGTCTGTAGCCGGTTGGGGCTGTGGGGGTTACCCCATCGAGAAGGTACAGGAGCTACATCTAGCTGACGGCAGGAGCGGATTGTGGGTGCATATCAGCTTCACCCAGACCGTGGCGGTGGTACAGGGGCGCTGTGCAGTAAAGCTCAATATGCGGCACCCGAGGCTTGAATGCGATCTGGCGAAGGTGAGCGGCTGCTCAACCGATTCGATGTACCACGCGTAGTCAGCGGGCACATCGTTGCGAAGCACAAGCGTAAATGACAGCTCGGGGGGCTTGGCATATGAAGGGGCAGACTGGGCATATTGCCTAAGGAACGTGCACATACCCTCTCCGTAATCCTGCTGCTTTCTAGCGCTGCCTGGTGTAGTTGCATAGTAGGATCTGGCGGCGCGCTCGTCGACAAGATTTGTGGTACGGAGATCGGCACAAAAAGTGGTACAGAAAATAGAGCAGGCCGGGGAGCGAAATCTGCTCTCCGGCCTGCTCGCTTAGTTTAGGATGCGCCGCTGGGGCTACCGCTGGATGCGCTCACCCGTCACCGGGTCGTAGTGCCACTGCTCCACGGGGCGCGGATGGTCGGGCACCATATGCACCACCTGGGGTGGCGTGCTGCGGTAGGCCTCGGGCATCACCAGCCACAGGATGGGGTAGATGATGACCGGGAAGCCCATAAACAGCGTGGCGAGCACGAACACCAGCCGGACGATCACCGGATCGATGTTAAAATATTCCGCGATCCCGCCGCACACGCCTGCGAGCATCTTATCATTGCTGCGCCGAAGTTGGCCCTGCATTGTTTTTCTCCTTCTTGCTGCTACGAGCGAAGCGCTCGAACATTCAGCCGCTTGTGTTCCTGCTAGTGGTACGCTAGGCCAGGGGGGATTGTTGCAGCGGCCCGCTGATCGGCGCGGGCATGTTCTGAATCGAATGAGGAGACCATGACACGACGATCTGCCGCCCGCCGCCCGCGCCGCTCGCCCTACCGCCAGTTTGGCGGCATCGCCGTGGGCCTGGGGCTGGGCCTGGCCCTGGGCATCGCGCTGTTCGCCAAGATCGACTGGCTGGCCGCCTGGCTGCTGGGATGGGGCGTGGTGGCCTTCGCGCTCTACGGCTTCGACAAGCGCCAGGCCAAGGCCGCAGGCGGGCGCGTGCCCGAGCTGGTGCTGCACGGGGTGGCGCTGGTGGGCGGGGTGTTCGGGGCCTGGCTGGGGCGCGGCGTGTTCCGCCACAAGACCCAGCACCAGTCGTTTACGCTGGTGCTGGCGCTAGCCACCGTGGTGTGGCTGGCGGCGGCGTGGTGGCGATGGTGGGCCTAGGGGCTGACACTTTACCACCAAGACGCCAAGACACCAAGGGGGAAAAGAACCGTTTTACCACGAAGGCTCCAAGACACGAAGGGAACGAAAGGGGGCAGGGAATAGGGAGCAGTTGCCTACCCACCCGGCCCATGCGGCGAAGGTGCCGCTGGTGTTTTGCTGGCCATATGCACAAACAATAGCGGCCAGCGAACGGCATAGGAACGCCCCAAATTGGGGTTCCGAGGGGCGATGCCCTCAGCAGGTGTCACTTTCTTGGGCGGGGCGTCGCAGGATGCGCTCCACGGGATGAAACGACGTGCCGGGCATGCGCGCAATGGCATCATGGCCGTAGGGGCGGACCTGGTGTCCGCCCACGCCGCGTTTCATCGGTATCATCGGATACCGTGCGATGCGTACGATGAACGCGGCGCGGAACGCATCGGGATGCGCCGTAAGCATCGGATCGGGCTTCGATGCACGCGGCGCATTGCAATGGGGCGGACACCAGGTCCGCCCCTACACCCGTTGCGAATCATTGCGATCATCGGGCCGGGGGCGATGCCCGCAATGCGGCTCATCACCGACACCTATCCACCCGGCCCATGCGGCGAAGGTGCCGCTGGTGTTTTGCTGGCCATATGCACAAACAATAGCGGCCAGCGAACGGCATAGGAACGCCCAACATTGGCGTCCAGGGGCCACTCCCCTGGCGGGGTTCCAAGGGCGCGGAGCCCTTGGTGCCGCCCGCACAGGGCATCCACCCACCAAACGTCGCCATCCCGTATGCCACACGCGCAGGGCCGACCGTGCAACGCTCCAAGCATTGCCTACGGACAGCCCTAGGCATAAGAGACCCTACTCGCCGCGCTCGTGCTCGAGCCGGAAGTCCTCGTAGATGATGAACTGGGTCGCGCCGCTGGCCAGGTGCTGCAGCATCAGCGGCCTGACCTGGGTCTGCCAGTCGAGCTTGCCCAGGCCAGCGCCGATCTTCGGCAGCGCCACGCTGGGGATGCCCCGCTTGGCGCAGTGCTTGGCCAGATTGCGCAGCCCGCGATTGAGGAAGGGCAGCGTCGCGTGGTACATGTCGGGCTGGGTGGCGATATAGATGATGCCGGGGCGCTCTGCGGTGGGCGGGATGACGCACATGTCGCCGCCGCCGAAGCTGGCGCTGCGGGTGTGGCGCTTGAACTGCTGCTGGGCATCGGGCCAGCGTGTGGAGATCTTCAGCGCCAGGCCGGTGCCCAGCCCCTCCTGCGAGCCGATGGCGACGCCCTGGGCGATATAGCTGGCCTCGGCCTGGAGCAGGTCGCCGCTGGCGAAGGTGATCATAAGGCTGTTCCCTCTGTCTAATGTGGTTTCGCAGAGGAGATCGTATCCCGCGCGCGTTGGATACGCCACGGCCTGGGGAAGGATCGCCATCCCCAGGCCGTGTGCGTGTTCGCTAGCAGATTGTGGCGCTGGCATCCGGCGCGCGGATGACATCGAGCAGGTCGGCGGTGGCGCAGCCCTTGAGCAGGAAGGTGTCGGCACCGGCGGCCAGCGCGGCGGCGTGGTAGGTCTCGTAGAGCGTCAGCACCACCACCCGCACCTGGGGCCAGCGCCCCTTGATGCGGCGGGTGGCCTCCAGGCCATCCAGCATCGGCATGCGCACGTCGATCAGCACCACATCGGGCTGAAGCGTCTCCACACGGTCGACGGCGTCCACGCCGTTGTCGGCCTCAGCCACCACGGCGATATCTGGCGTGTGTTCGAGCACCGCGCGCATTCCCGAGCGTGCCCGTGGCGTATCATCGGCGATCAGCACACGAAGTTGCCGCTGCATTGTTCTGCCAGCCTTTCTGGCGCACCCAAACCGTCCGGCCTTGGCGTCCATCGGCTACTTCTTGGCCGGAATGTAGAGCTGGCCGCTCATGCCGTCTCGCGCGTTGCCCGGTGCGCTCAGGTCAACCCGCACAAGGTAGGTCCGCACCTTCACGTTCTGCTGGGCGGTGGCCGCGATGTAGGAGATCGTGCCATCCAGCGGGGTGTCGGCCAGGGCATCCAGCACCACGGTCGCGCGCTGGCCCACGCGCAGCCTGCCGATGTCGGTCTCATCCACCGGCACCTCGAAGCGCAGCACGCTGGCGTCGATCAGCTCGATCGACTGCTGCACGGTGGGCAGCTCGGTCTGGCTGGTGGAGACGCTGGGCAGCGGGCCGGCCACCTCGCCCTCGTGCAGGTTGATGGCGGTGATGGTGCCGTCGAAAGGCGCGCGGATCTCGGCGTACTCGCGGGCCAGCTTGGCCTCTTCGAGGGCGGCCTGGGCGCGGCTCAGGTTGGCCTCGGCCACGGCCTTGGATGAGGCGCGCGGGCTGGGGTTCAGGCGGTTGCGCGCGCCCTGGGCGGCGGCCAGCACGGCCTCGGCCTCGGCCTTCTGGGTGGCGTCGTCGGGCACCAGCGCCAGGTTCAGCGCCGCCTGGGCCTGGGTCACCTGCTGCTCGGCGCTCTGCACGCCGGTCACCTCCTGCTGGCGGGCGGTGTCGAAGTCCACCTGGGTCTGGTGCACAGCCTCCTCGGCCTGGCGCAGCGAGGCCTCGGCGCTGACGTAGCGGTTGTAGTAGGCCTTTTTGGATGTGTCGTTCAGCTTGCCGACCTTGGGGTCGATCGTGCCGACCTCGCCCTGGGCCACGTGCGGGACATTCCCATTCACATCGGCGGTCACATTCGAGGAGAGCTGCGGGGCCTTGCCGGTCTCCTGCACGTACTCCCACTCGGCCTTGGCCTGCGAGTAGGCGGCCTGGGCCTGGGTCAGCAGCAGGGTGGCCTGCTGCATGCGGGCCTCGGCCTGGGTCTTCGCGCGCGAGAGCTCGTCGCGCACGGCCTGCAGGTTGTTCTTGGCAACCTCCACCGCGCTGCTGGCCGCCGTCGCGCCCTGCTCGTCGCGGTTGGCGGCGCGCTTGACCTGCACCTGGGCGGCCTGCACGTTGGCGTTGGCCACCTGCACATCCGCCGCGTTGGGCGACTCGGTCAGCGCCGACTTGGCGGCGGTGGCGGCGGCCACGTCGGCCTCGGCCTGGGCGATGGCGCTGTCGAAGGGGCGCGGGTCGAGCGTGGCCAGCAGGTCGCCCTGCTTCACCACGTCGCCCTCCTTCACCAGCACCTGCTGCACCAGCCCCGCCGCCATGAACGACAGCGAGGATGTGCGCGCGGCCTTCACGCTGCCGGTGCCGCTCACCGGCAGGGCGTCGGGGCCTGCCGCGCTGGTGGGCAGCGGCGTGGGCGGCAGCAGCGTGGGCACGGGCGCTGCCGTGGGCTGCTGGGCTGCGGGCTGGCTGGCCTGAGCGGTGGCGCAGGCCGCCAGGATGCTGGCGCTGATCGCCAGCGTTGCGGTTATCTGAACATAGTGCTTTGCGCTACGCATGGTTTCTCTCACCTTTCGCACAGAACTTATGCCTGCTGGATCGACTGCTCGGAGATCGCGGCCTCGTCGCCGTGTCGGTGGAACTTCTTGCCAAAAAGCTCGACGGCGGACTCGTAGACGCTGTAGGCCGCAGGGACCACCAGCAGCGTCAGCACGGTGGATGAGATCATGCCGCCGACGATCACGATCCCCAGGCCCTGGCGCAGGTCGGCCCCCGCGCCCAGGCCCATCACCGTGGGGATGTTGCCGCTCATGATCGCCGCCGAGGTCATCAGGATGGGGCGCATGCGCACCTGCCCGGCCTTGATCAGCGCGTCGTAGGTGCTCATGCCCGCCTCGCGCAGCTTGTTGGTGTACTCCATCAGCATGATCGAGTTCTTCACCACCAGGCCCAGCAGCATCTGCAGGCCCACCATCGTCACGATGTTCACCTCCAGGTTGCAGATGCGGATGGCCACCACCGCGCCGATCAGGCTGAGCGGCATGGCCAGCATCAGCACCAGCGGCTGGCTGAGCGAGCGGAAGATGCAGGCCAGCACCAGGTAGATCAGCAGGATGGAGATCACGATGGTGTTGATCAGGCTGCTGTAGCCCTGCTGCTGCTGGTTGAAGGTAAAGCCGCCGAAGGTCACATCCACGCCAGCGGGCGGCGGGTTCTGCGCGATCACCTGCTGCATGTCGGCGATCACCTGGTTCATATTGCGGCCCACGTTGTTGCCCGACAGCAGGATCTCGTTGGTGCGGTCGGCGCGCAGCGTGTAGAGCGGCTCGGCGGTGGGCTGGATGGTGGCGATGCTGCTGAGCGGCACCAGATCCTTGCCGGTGGGGATGCGCAGCGTGCTGATCGCATCCACGCTCTGGCGGTCCTGCTCGCGCAGCCGCACCGAGATGTTGTAGGCGTGGCCGTCCTCGCGGTAGCGGCCCACCGTGGTGCCGTTCACCAGGGTCTGCATCGTCAGGCCCAGGGTGGCGTTGGTGATGCCGTAGCGGCTGGCCTCCTCGGGCTTGATGCGGTACTCCAGCGCGGGCACGCCGGGCGTGTAGCTGCTGTCCAGATCGCCCAGGCCCTCCACCTTGGCGAAGGCGGCGCGCAGCTGGCTGGCATACGGCTCAAGCTGGGCGTGGCTCAGGCCCTGGCTGCGGATCTGCACCTGGATGGGCCGCACCAGCACATCGGTGATGGCGCTGCTCTCGTAGTTGGTGAGCGAGAAGGCCAGGCGGGGCAGCCCGGCCAGCTTGGGCCGCAGCGCGTCCTCGAAGGCCTCGACCTTCTGCTTGCCGGTGTAGGTCACGAAGAAGAAGGCGTGCTCCTTGCCCTCCAGGCTGCCCACCACGGTCAACACGTTCTTCACATTCGGCGTGTCGCGCAGGATCTGCTCGACCTGGCGGGCCTGCTGGTCGGTGGTGTCCAGCGGGGTGCCCGGCTCCATCTGGAACGAGATGCCCACCTGGTTGTTCTGGTCGAGCGGCAGGAAGGTGTAGCGCACCCCGATCGAGAGCACCACGGTGAGCACCAGGATGAGCGCGGTGCCCAGCATCACCAGGCCGCGGTGGTGCAGCGACCAGACCAGGGCGCGGCGGTAGACCCGGTTGAGCCGCGTGTCCTGGATGTGCTCCTTGGTCACGTCGTCCTCGCCATCCATCGTCTCGATCGGGGGCACACCCTTGGCGGGCTTCAGCCACAGCGCCGAGACCACCGAGCCGCTGGTGAAGGCCTCGAACAGCGAGACGGCCATGGCGCTGATCACCACCACCGAGAAGGCCGTGAAGATCATGCCAGGCACGCCGGGGGTGTTGATCGAGGGCAGAAACACCACGATGATCGTGAGCGTCATGCCCACCACCGAGCCGACCACCTGGGCCGCGCCACGGCTGGCGGCCAGCATGGGCGGGTAGCCCAGCTCTAGGTTGCGGAACACGTTCTCGCGCACCACGATCGCGTCGTCGATCACCAGGCCCACCGACACCGAGAGCGCCAGCAGCGTCACAATGTTCAGCGTCAGGCCCAGCGCGTACATGCAGATGAAGGTGCCCGCGATGATGATCGGCATGCCGAACACTGTCACCACGGTGTGGCGGATGTCGCGAAAGAACAGCCAGACCACCAGCACGGCGAAGACCACCGCGATGGCCACATCCTCCAGCGCGCCATCCACATTCTGCTTCACCTCCTCGGCCTGATCCTGCACGATGGTGTAGTGCACATCGGGGTAGGCGGCCAGGGCGGTGTTCAGCTTGGCCATGGCGGCCTTGGCGGCGTCGTCGGTGTTGGCGGTCGACTCGCGCTGGATGAGCATCACCACCGAGTCGGTGCCGTTCAGGCGGGTGTAGGTGTCGATCGGCGCGTGGCTGTCCACGATCGTGGCCACGTCGCCCACGCGGTAGTCGCCCAGGCTCAGCGGCACATTGGCGATGTCCTGCGGGGTGCTGAACGCGCCCGGCGTGCTGAGGCGGTAGTCGAGGCCGTTGGCCGTGGCGTCGCCCAGCGAGAGCGAGGGGCTGGCCGCCGCGATCGACATGTCGACCTCGGCGGGCTGGATGCGCAGGGCCTGGAGCTTCTCAAGGCTTAGCTCTACGTTGATCTGACGCTCGCGCCCGCCCACCATGATCACGCCAGCCACGCCGTCGGCGGTCTGGATCTCGGGGGTGATGGTGTCCTTGAGCAGCTGGTGCAGGTTCTCGGGCGTGCGGTCGCCGCTGCTGCTCAGGGCCAGCACCAGGATGGGCTGCTGGTTCTGGTCGTACTGCTGGTAGTTCGGCTCCAGCACGCCCAGCGGCATGCCCAGCCGCGCCAGGTTGACCTTCTCGCGCAGGGTCTGCTGCTTGGCGTTCAGGTCGACGCCGATCTTGAACTGGGTGATGATTGCGGTCATGCCCTGCTGCGAGCGGGCGATCACCTTGTCCACATCATCGAGCGTGGCGATCTGGTCCTCGATCGGCTTCACCACCTCGTCGGTCATGGTCTGCGGGCTGGCCCCCGGGTAGCTGACCAGCACCACGATCGTCGGCTCGTTCGATGGCGGCAGCAGCGAGAGCGGCAGACGGATGAATGCCGCAATGCCAAGGGTGACAATGGCGGCCATCGCGATCAGGATCAGGATCGGCTCCCGGATCGAGAAGTCGGCGACGGCGTTACCATTGAGCGTATACTTTTTGTTGGCGGGCGTGCTCACGGCGGAATGCCTCTCCTGTTTCAGGTTAACTGAGGGTAGGATACTCCGCCATGGCCTTTGTTTCAGCGGACATGCGCCGATCTTGCCCTACGACAAACGCCCGCCTTGGTCGGCGGGTGTCTAGGACAAATGTCGTACGTGGGTGGAAGTGTTTGTGGCGCGAAGGGTTGGATGTCGGGGGAAGCTCTGTGTGGGTTGGGGGAAGCTCTGTGTGGGTTGGGGGAACCTCTGTGTAGGTTGGGGGAACCTCTGTGTGGGTTGGGGGAACCTCTGTGTAGGTTGGGGGAAGCTCTGTGTGGGTTGGGGGAGCCTCTGTGTGGGTTGGGGGAGCCTCTGTGTAGGTTGGGGGAGCCTCTGTGTAGGTTGGGGGAACCTCTGTGTAGGTTGGGGGGGCCTCTGTGTGGGTTGGGCCGACCGATTACGGCCTCGATGATGACGGTTACGCTTGGTAGGTGGGTGGATGCCCTGCGCGGGCGGCGGCTAGGGGCCAGCCCCTAGCGACCCCGCGAGGGGGCGTTGCCCCCTTCGATCCCCCAATTTTGGGCGTTCCCGTGCCGTTTCCTGGCGGCTAGTGTTCGTGCATATGGCCATGAAGACTTTAGCGGCACCTTCGCCGCATGGGCCGGGTGGGTAGGGTTTTGGCTGCTCGCCACATTCTTCCACCTTTTCTGCCCTTGGTGTCTTGGCGGCTTGGTGGTAAAGAATCTTCGCGCCTTCGCGTCTTCGTGGTTATGGGTTCTCTTGTTTCCCTTGGTGTCTTGGAGTCTTGGTGGTAAAGAGTCTTCGCGCCTTCGCGTCTTCGTGGTATTCGTCCCCTTTGTTCCCTTAGTGTCTTGGTGTCTTGGTGGTAAAACGGGTTCCCTCCTACGGCTGCTCGGGCTTCTCGTCGCCCTCCAGCGACACCAGGCCCTCGCGCAGGGCGTAGAGCGTGGCCTGGGTGCGGCTGGCCAGCTGCAGCTTGTGCAGGATGTTGCTCACGTGGGTGCGGGCGGTCTTCTCGGTGATCACCAGCCGGGCCGCGATCTCCTTGTTGCTGAAGCCCTGGGCGATCAGCCGCAGCACCTCGATCTCGCGCTCGGTGAGCGGCTCGGGGGTGGGCGCGGCGGGCGGCGGGGCCGGGCTGGTCAGCTCCTGCAGCACCTTGCGGGCGATCGCGGGGTGCAGCGAGGACTCGCCACGGTAGACCTGGCGCAGCGCCTGGGTCAGCGCCTCCGGCTCGGAGTCTTTCAGCAGGTAGCCGCGCGCGCCCGCCTTGAGCGCGGGGAAGACCTTGTCGTCGGTGGTGAAGCTGGTGAGCACCAGGATGCGGATCTCGGGCTGGCGGGCGCTGATGGCCCGCGTGGCCTCGATGCCATCCAGCTCGGGCATGGAGAGATCCATCAGGATGACGTCGGGCTGAAGCTGGGCCGCCGCCTCGATCGCGGCCCTGCCGTCGCTGGCCTCGCCGATCACGCTGATATCCGGCTCGCGCGCGAGCAGGGCGCGCAGGCCCTTGCGCACCAGCACGTGGTCGTCGGCGATCAGCACGCGGATCTGTGGCTCGCTCATGGGTGTACCTCCACGCGGATGCATGTGCCCTGTCCAGGGGCGCTCTCGATGTCGATGCTGCCGCCGAGCCGCGCGGCGCGCTCGCGCATGCCGCGCAGGCCCAGGCCGCTGTTGGCTTTTTCCACGGGGCTGAAGCCCGCGCCGTCGTCGCTGATCTCTAGCCGGGTGGTGGGGCCGAAGCGCAGCCGCACCGCCACGTGCGAGGCGCGGGCGTGCTTGAGGATGTTGTTCAGCGCCTCCTGCACGATCGAGTATAGCTCGTGGCGCACGGCGGGCGGCAGCGTGTCCTCGCCCTCGGCCAGCAGGTCGGCGCGCAGCGCGGTGCGGGCCTCCACCGCATCCAGGCGGCCCTGGAGCGCGGCCACCAGGCCCTCGGTGTCCAGCTTGGGCGAGCGCAGGTTGAAGATCAGCAGGCGCATCTCGCCCAGCGCCTCGCGGGCGATGGTGCCAACCTCGGCCAGGTGCTCCTGCACCACGGCGTGCTCGCCGTCGGCCAGCGCGCCGCTGGCGGCCTCGGTGTAGAGCGCCAGGCTGTAGAGCGCCTGGGCCACCGAGTCGTGCAGGTCGCGGGCCAGCCGCTGCCGCTCGGCCACGATCGCTAGCTGCTCGACCTGCTGCTGCAGGCGGGTGTTCTGGATGGCGATGGCGGCCTGGTCGGCCACGCGCCCCAGCAGCCGCATGTCGTCGGCGCTGAAGCCGCCGGGCTTGTTCAGCACATCCAGCGCGCCGATGGCGTCGTCGCGCAGGCGCAGCGGGGCCACCAGCAGCGATGTGACCGGCGCGCCAGGGATGGCCAGCCCCAGCTCGCGGATGGGCTGGTTGAGGAACTGCGGCGCGCCCTGGCGCAGCACCTCGCCGGTGATCGAGCCGCCGATCTGGATGCGCTCGTGGGCGGCGGCGCAGCCCTGGCTGTGCGCTACCTGCAGCCACATCTCGTCCTCGCGCAGCAGGATGGCGCTGGCCGCCGCGCCGGTGAGCCTGCATGCCTCGGCGCACACCACATCCAGCACCTCGGACAGGCTGTTCTTGGCCAGCAGCGCGGCGGTCACGCGCTGGAGGCTGCGGCTCTCGGCCAGCTGGCGCTGGGTCTTCTCGTACAGGCGGGCGTTCTCCACCGCCAGCGCGCCCGAGGTGGCGATGCCCCAGGCCAGCGTCACCTCGTCGTCGCTGAAGGCCCGCCGCTCGCCCGAGGTGGCGGCGATGGCCACGCCCAGCGTGCGCTCGCTGGCGGCGATGGGCAGCACCAGCACCGAGGCCACGCCCAGCGCCTGCGCCAGCCCCTTGTCGATCCGCGCGTCGTGCTGGGCGTCGGCGGAGACCACCGGCTGCTGCAGCTGGATGGCGCTCTGGATGAGCTGGTTGCTCGGGAGGTCGATCGGCATGCGCAGGAAGGTCTTCAGGCGCGATGGGTTCGCGCCGATGGTCGGGAAGCGCGGCTCCAGCCGCTGGCCCTCATCCTCCAGCAGATAGATGCCGCAGTCGTAGACGCCGATCGCCTCGGCGATCTTGTTGGCGATCCTGGCCAGCACCTCGTCGAGCTGCAGCGAGCTGGCCGCCGTCTGCGTGGCATCCAGGATGAGCGCGGTGCGCTGCTGCTGCTGGCGCAGGTCGTAGGCCGCCGCCTCGGCGTGGTGCGTGGTGAAGCGCCCGATCGCCCAGTGGATGTGCGAGTCGAAGCGGGCGATCGCCGCCTCGGCGTCCTCGGCGCTGGGGCCGGTGGCGCTCATCAGCACCGGCAGCGCCGCTGTCTTGGCCAGCAGCAGCGCCTCCACCACCTCGCCGCTGTCGTAGCCGGGCCGCAGCCGCCACATGCACACATCGCTGATATAGTCGTCGAGGATCTGCAGCGAGCCGGTGGCGAGCGCATCGATCAGCGCGGCCAGCCCCTGCTGGGCGATCTCAAGCATGCTCTGCTGGGGCATCAGCGCCTCAAGGCCGCCGGTGCGCTGCTGGATGAGCGCGGCCCAGGCGTGGGAAAGCTCATGCTGGTGCTGCTCAAGCAGCGCGGCCAGGCTGTGCGAGGGGGTGAGCGTAGAAGCCATAGGTGGCCGGTTCTCCTGTGGGCCTGGATGGTGGGCCTAGCGCCAGTATAGCACGGGGGCACGGCGACGGCGCGCGGCTGGTGTTTTCACCACCAAGACGCCAAGGCACCAAGGATGAAAGGGGGCAACCACCACGAAGGCGTGAAGCGGAGATGGCGAGCGATCTCGTAGGGGGCGTGCCGCGCTGGGGCGCATGTCGGCCATGGCCCCGGCGTTGCCCGTTCGCGCCAGCACATTGCTTTTGGCGCACGCAGCGGCACGGGCTGGCGCTAGGGCTGCTGCTCGCGCACCATGATATGGCCGGTGGCCGCGAACTGCTCGTTGCCCGTAAGCCTGCCCTGCCTTGTCTCGCGGATGGTAAATCCCTCGCCCTGGTAGAGCCGGATGGCGGCGATGTTGCCCGCCAGCACCTCTACGGTGGCCGCGCCGCCGCAGCGGCTGATCGCGTGGCGCAGCAGCTTGCGACCAATGCCCTGGCGGTAGCGGGCCCGGTCGACATACAGCCAGGAGATCTCATCATCGCTGACCGCCACAAAGCCCACCACATTGCCACCATCATCGGCCACCCACACCTCGCCATCGAACAGGCCCTCGGTCTGGGCGGTCTGCTCAAGCGTGAGGAAGGCGGCCAGATCGACCGAGCCGCGCAGCTCATCGAGGCGAGCGCGGTCGTGGATGGCGCAGAGGCGCGGCCAGTCGGATTCCTGGTAGGGGCGTAGCTCGATCGCCATGGGTCAGCCTTTCATCTGAATCTGAAAGAGGGCGCGCTCGGTAGCGAACCGAGGGCACCATCGGCATACCGGCCAGCGCGCTGGCGGCGGCGCTACTGACCAAGCTGCTTGAAATGCAGCATGAACTTCAGCGCCCGCGAGCCATGATCGGCCATTGTGCTGCTGTCGAAGGCCTCGCTCATAAAGTCGACGAAGCCGTCGGGCGCATCGCTATCGCTCAGCCGCTTGAAGCCCATCGACCACTCGCCAAAGCTGCGCTTGAGGATCGGCGACTCATCCAGCATGACCACATGCTGGTGCCGCGGGTCGGCGAGGACGCGGGCGTAGACGCGGCGCACCGCTTCCTCCTCGCCCTCAAGGATCTGCATAAAGTCGCCGTCGCGGTAGAGCAGCAGGCCGGTGAGCCCAAGCGCGTGATTGTTGCGGCGGCTCACCGCAAGCAGGCTGTCAAGCTCGGCATCCCCAAACGGCTCGACGGAACAGCTGATGTAGATGATACGGATCATGACGCTCCTCTTTTTAATCCCTAGCGAACTATAGCTATTTTCCTGCCACGGGTGCCCGATAGTGGTACGTAGAGCCTAAAGTTGGGATGTCAGCAGGCCGCCATCAGCGCACGGGGCGCATCGGCGCGCTGGCCGTGCGGGGGCGAGCTGCACGATGGAGACAAAACCCGCCGGATCTGGCGTTCTATAGGATGCCCGATCTCTTTCCGCCATAGCCCGCCGCACGAGCACAACTGCCGCTGTGCCAGCGATGCAGGATCTGCTCAAGGAGAGCACCGCCATGACCCCTCTGTGGCACCCCGATATTGTCCAGAAGCTGCTCTTTGCGCCACACCTGCTGCTATCGGCTGCGCCGTGGCGGCAGTGGGTCGAGGCTCATGGCGGCATTGGGCGCGCCTATCATTTTCTGCAGGGGCTGCCGCTGAAGGAGTCGCTGCGCGAGGTGCTTGCTGTGATCATCGCTCACCCCGGCGCATCGGTCACAGTCTACCACACGCAGCTTGGCCTGGAGCGGAGCGCCTACCACTATCGGCGCAAGCAGCTGATCGCCACCCTGACCGATCTGCTGAACAGCGAGGCCCCGCTGGCCCAGGGCGAGCCGCAGCTGCCCGCGCGCCGCACCGCGCTGCCGCGCCCAGCCGCGCTGGCCCTGATCGGGCGCGAGGCCGAGCTGCGCGAGCTGATCGAGCTGGCCCAGCAGCCGCACATCCGCCTGATCACGCTGCTGGGCGCGGGCGGCACCGGCAAGACCCGGCTGGCCATCCAGCTGGCCCAGCTGCTCGCGCCGCAATACACCGATGGCCACGTATTCATCCCGCTGGGCGACATCACCGACCCCGACCTGGTGCCGTCGACGGTGGCCCGCCACCTGGGCCTGAAGGATGCGGCGGATCGCAGCGCGCTCGACACGCTGGGCGCGCACCTCGCCGACCGCCAGATGCTGATCGTGCTGGATAATTTCGAGCATGTGCTCGGCCAGGCGTGCTTGCTAGCCCAGCTCGCAGACCTGGCCCGCTCCTGCACGCTGCTGGTGACCAGCCGCCGCGCGCTCAACATCTATGGCGAGCAGCGCTACTACGTGCCGCCGCTGGCGGTGCCGCCCGACGATGGCCCGATCAGCCCGGCGGCGGCCATGCGCTACGATGCGGTGCGGCTGTTCGCCGCCCGGGTGCGCCAGTTCCAGCCGCACTGGGAGCTTGCCCCAGCGACGGTGCCGCTGGTGGCAGCCATCTGCCGCCAGCTCGACGGGCTGCCGCTGGCGCTTGAGCTGGCGGCGGCGCGCGCCGCGGGCATGCCGCTGGCCACGCTGCGCGCGCGGCTCGGCGCGCGCTTCCAGATGCTCACCAACGGGCCTGTCGACCTGCCCGAGCGCCAGCGCACGCTGCTGGCCACCCTCGACTGGAGCTACGACCTGCTGCCCGCCGATGCGCAGGCGCTGCTCGCCGCGCTGGGCGTCTTTGTCAGCGGCTGGGATCTGGATGCCGCCGAGGCGATCTGCGCGGGCGCGGCGGGGCAGATCCTGGATGCGCTCGATGTGCTGGTGCAGAGCAGCATGGTGGTGCTGCGCCCCACATCAGGCGATGGCGAGCGCTTCCAGATGCTCGAAACCATCCGCGCCTACGCGGCAGAGCTCCTGCAGGCCAGCCCCGACCACGCGCCGCTGCGCGAGCGCCACGCCAGCTACTACCTAGCGCTGGCCGAGCGGCTCGAAGGGCAGATCAACGGCCCCGATCAGCTGGGCACACTAGAGCAGATCGCCGCCGACTACCCCAACATGCGCGCCGCCCTGCAGTGGGCGCTCGACCACGGGCGGCGGGTGCTGGCCGAGCGCTTCTGCGGGGCGCTCGGGCGCTTCTGGCTGATGCGCGGCATGTTGCACGAGGGCCGCATGTGGGTCGGCCTGGCCTGGCAGTGCCAGGGGCCATGCGAGCCGCTGAGCCACGCCAAGTCGCTCTGGGCGGCGGCCATCCTGGCCTACGATCAGGGCGATGAGGCCCAGTCGATCAGCTTCAGCCAGCAGGCGCTGGAGCTCTACCGGGCGGGCGGCGATCAGGCCGGCATGGCCATGTCGCTCATGGCCATGGGTGCGGTGGTGATGATGCGCGGCGAGTACGAGCGCGCCGCCGAGGCGCTGACCGAGGCGCTGGCGCTGTACCGCCAGCTGGGCGACACGCGCAATATCGGCGCGACGCTGCACAACCTGGGGGCCACCGCAGGCGAGCAGGGCGATTTCGCCCAGGCCGAGATCTACTACGCCGAGTGCCTGCGCATCCACCGGCAGTCAAACGACGCATGGAGCCTGGCCCACGGCCTGATCAACTACGCGATGAGCCAGCATCACCAGGGCATGGTCACCGCCGCGACGCGGGCGATCTTCGCCGAGGGCCTGGGCCTGATGCGCCAGCTGAAGGACACCTACGGCATCGCCCGCGCCTACTTCCAGCTTGGGCTGCTGGCCTGCGACGATGGCCAGTTCGATCAGTCCTACGCCTACCTGCGCGACTCGCTGCAGCTGCAGCAGCAGATCGGCGACAAGCGCGGGATGATCAATAGCATCGAGGGCCTGGCCCGGCTCTGCATGGCCCAGGGGCGCTTTGTGTCGGTGGCGCGGCTGCTGGGGCTGGCGCTGGCGCTGCGCGGCGCGGTGGGCGTCCCGGCCTCGCCGGTGATGCGGCGCATGGCCTGCAAGACCCGGCTGGGCAGCCGCCAGCATGTCGCGCCGCAGCTGTGGGATCAGGCCTGGGGCGAGCTGCAGCACCTCTCGCTCGATCAGGGCGCGGCGCTGGCGCTGCGCTGCGCCCAGCCCGACCCGGCATGGCTGGCCCGCTTCCCCGCCCACTATCACGAGCGGCTCCTGCTCGGCATGGGCTAGCGACACCAAGGCGGCTGGGGTTGCCCCCAGCCGCCTTGGTGCCGTCCGTCGATCACGCTAGCACACCGTCGGGTCGCAGGCCAAATCGCCATCGATGGTGATCGGTATCTGCACCGGGCCGCCCAGCTGCGCCCCATGCGGCAAGAACAGGCCGAGCGTGAAATCCTCATCCAGCTCAATCGCCTTGTCGGTCAGCAGGTTGATCTCGATGTACTTTCGCGTCTCGCCGGGCGCAAAGCTGATCGTGCCCTTGAGCGCTTTGAAATCGACATCTTCGACCGCGCTGCCGCTGCTGCTGAAGTAGCTCACCTTCACCAGCTGGCTGGATGGCGCGCTCAGCTCGACCGCGACCAGCAGCGTGGTGCCCTCGGCGCCGTGGTAGTGGGCAGGGGTGAAGCGGATCGTATCGTTTGGCAGGATGGCGACCTTGGCCTCGGACGGCGGGCTGACGCTGCTGCCGCCGGTGGCGGTCAGCTGGACCGTGAACAGCTCCTCGCCCTCCTGGATGGCATCTTCGTTGATCGGGATGCTGAGCTCCTGGGTCTGCTGGCCAGGCGCGAAGCTGATCGTCCCCGCCACACCCGCCGGGAAATCTGCGCCCGCCGTGGCGCTGCCGCCCACCGCCGTATAGCCAAAGCTGAGCTGCTGCTGGCTGGGCTGGCTCAGCTCCACGGTCAGCTGCACGCTGCCCGCGCCCTCGTGCACCTCGTAGCGGGCCGCGCTAAAATGGGCGCTGGTATCGTCATCATGGATCACCACCTTCGTGGTTGTCTGCAAATCCAGATCGACCTGCGGGTTACCGATCAGCGCCAGCTGGAATTGCTCGCTTGGCTCGTACTGGCTGTCGTTGATCAGCGGCACGCGCAGATTGGCCGAGTGCTGGGTGTGGCTGAAGGTGATGCTGCCGGTGGTAGCTTGGTAGTCGCTGCCCGCCTGGGCGGTCTCATCCTGGGTGGTGTAGCTGATCACCGCCGTCTCGCCGGGTTCCATGGTGCCGATCTGCCGGATGGCCACGTCAACATAGCCTATATTCTCATACACATAGTAGGCTGGCGCGCCAACCATAAACTGGGCCTTCGCAGAGATGTAGATGACCGCCATCTCTACCGGCCCGATCGTTGCGCCATCGGCGTTGTAGAGCGAGAAAGAGAGGCTCTCCTGAACCTCGGTCTTGGTATCGTTGAGGATAGCGATGTGCACCAGCTTCTCGACCTCGCCAGGGGCGAAGGTGACGCTGCTGTCGACGGCGATGTAGTCCTCTCCCGCGCGGGCGTTGGCATCCCCCGTTCGGTAGTAGGCGGTCACCGGCTCGGCGGCGGGCTGGCTCAGCCGCACCGGCACCACGATCTCGCCCGCCCACTCCTTCACGTTGAAAAATGGCTGGGAGATCGAGACGCTGCTATTGCCGATCGCAAGATCCCCCAGGTAGTAGCTGCCATCGCTCTGCTTGCCTCCAATCGCAAGGTTTAGCGGCACCTGATAGGGCGCGGGAGCCGCCACCTGGACGTGCAGCGCATAGGTACCGGCGGGCAGCGTGGCCGGTAGGTCAAATGCATCGGTTGTGGTCACCGGGCCGGTGGCCGCCTCAAGCACACTGCCGAGCTGGAACGCCGACTCGCCCTGCCATACGACCGCGCCATTGTTGCGCAGCTGGAAGGTGGGGTGGACGGCATCGTAGATCGGCGCGTTGCCATGATTGCGCCAGGTGGACTCGATCGCCATCTGGTTCCCGGCAAAAGCGCCGAGCACGCGAACCTGATCAATGCCATAGCGGTAGCCTGCCAGCTTGCCTGCCTGCACCATATCGCGCACGTTCTCGTCGGTCCAGCTGGAGCTGGGGTCGCGGGTGCATGCGTTGTCGGGCGAGCTGTAGGGCGGCTGCTTGTAGGGCGGCGCAAAGTTGCCGTTGCCCACCAGCGAGACATGGTACTTGGGCACCTGGCTTTTTGCCAGCGCAAACTGGGCCTGGGCCTCGGCTATGGGTTCGTCGGCCAGATATTCGCCGATCATCTCGGTGAAGACTGGCTCGTACTTCCAGCGCTCGCGGATGGCCTCGCCCACGGGCACGCCATGGATCACCGCCGTGCTCTGCATGGCGCGGTCGATATTCTGCATCTGGGCATCATGCCCCAGCGCATCGCGGAACCAGCCCCAGCGCGGCATCTTGGTCATCGCATACTGGAAGATATACTGGTTGTTGTTGATCGAAGCACCATCACTACCATCGTTCTGCTGATCCGACAGCGCTATCTGAAGACGGTAGAGGCCGCGCAGCCGGCTGTGCCAGGCATCCACCATCCACTCGGCGGTCGCGGGGCTGGCCCAGATCGAGCTGCTGGCAGGGGTCTTGCGATTGATGTAGTTCTCGCCATACTTGCCGTAGCTGCGCATCTGGACACCGGCGATCCACGGGTGATCGGGGCTGTTGGCGGGGAACTCCTGCACAAAGCTATCGAGCAGCAGCTCTAGGCGCTGCCGCACCTGGGGGTTGTTGTAGTTGGGGTACCACACCCCGTCTGACCAATCGCCCCAGCCATCCTGCACCATATAGTTTGGCACGGCGGTCAGCGTACTCGTCACACTCACGCCGATGCCAAGCCAGACCCGCTGGCCGCGCGTGCGCGCCTTGTTCAGAACCTCATGCACCTTGCTCCAGTCATAGGTGCCCGGCGAGGACTCAAGTTTGCTCCACGCCCAGCGCTCATACTTATCTTTGTTCGAGATCAGGGCTGGGTCGCAGATGTAGGGCGGGGCCTGCCAGCGATACAGCCCGCGCCCAGGGTTGGGGATCTCATTGTTCTGCTCGATGGCGATCTGCTGCGGCTGGTAGGTTCCTTCGCCAATCGTTGTGAGCGGCCTGGCCTGGGCTGTCGGCGGGCCATGCGCTGGCGCGATAGCAGAAATGATCAGAATGGCTAGCCCTAAGAGCTGTCGTTTCATAGATAGAGGTGGCTCCTTGCGCCCACCGAACGAGGCAGATGCCGCGCTCGGTGGGCGCTCGCTGATTACTGGGGAGGCCGCGCTACGGCGCGAAGTAGACCGAGATCGAGTGGATGTAGTAGCCGCCATCGGTGCCGTTGGCATCATCGACGGCGGAAAACAGCGAGTGGCCCTGGAAGCTGCCCGACTGGGTGATGTTGAGCTACGCCCGCACCGAGCAGAAGGTGGTGTTGTAGCAGGTCTGGCTGCCGACGCTGCGCCCGCCATAGCTGGAGGTGAGGATGGTCTCGACATAGATCACATCCGCCGGAGTGTTGCATGTGACGTTGCCCACCGAGATGGCGGTGGTCTTGCCGAGCTTGTAGGGCTTGCCGACGGATGGCGTGCAGGAGAGGTAGCCAGCGGTGCTGGCCGTGGGGGCCGCCGTGGCGGGCACGGATGCCGCAGTAAGCGCGATCAGCGCCGTGGCGGCGCTGGCCGCAGCCCGCGCGGCGAGCAGAGAAAACATGCGCATCGGTTCCTCCTTGTGGTCGTTGCGGTTATTCGCTAGGCACAAGGAGTATAGAAAAGACGCGGGGGTGTGGAGTCCGAAGAAGATCCGAAAGCTGGCCAACATGTGTTGCGCTATCGTCCAGGCAGTGCCCGGGGTGCGCTACCAGCTCGCCTCGCGGAAGCTGAGCATGAACTGGAACGCCGCGCTGCCGCGACCCGGCAGCTGGTCGATATCGCTCGCCGTGTCGAAGAAATCGACAAAACCAGGCGCGAGCGCAGCCGTGTGGATGCGGTGAAAGCCCATCCATCACGCGCCAAAGCTGCGCTGATCGATCGGCGAGTCATCGAGCTGAACGATATGGGTGTGGCGGGGGTCGCGGCAGATCGTGGCGTAGACCGCGCGCACCGTGCGCTCCTCGCCCTCCAGGATCTGCATGAAGCTGCCAGCGCGATACAGCAGCAGCCCGGTGATACCGCGCGCCTGGTTGTTCCGGCGGCTGCTATCGAGCAGGGCCTCAAGTTCAGGCTGGGAAAACGGGCGAGCAGCCGAGCTAACGTAGATGATGCGGATCATGCGGCACCTGCTGGCTCGACAGCGCCACCGGCATCACACATCCAGTGCCCAACGGCGATGTCAAAAGCGGGGCAAAAGCTGACAGCTGAAGTTAGTATACGCAGGACGTGGGGCGCGCGCAAGCGACAGGGGCACCGCAGCAGGGCCTATGCGTTCTTGATTCAGCCAATCTTTTACCACGAAGGCGCGAAAGCGCGAAGATTTTATTTTCGAATCTTCGCGCCTTCGTGATATGCGTTCTCTTTTGTCGCCTTGGTGTCTTGGGATCTTGGTAGTAAACATAGACTGCCGAATGAGAAGGCATCGGCCCTGGGCACAGCAGGAAGGCGGGCAAGCGCCAATGCTAGCCCTTGCGCATCAGGTGGATGAGCAGGTGATCGCGCCAGAACAGCACCCAGCGCACGGTAAAGTAGACCTTGCGGTACAGCCAGCCCTGCCGCACCACATCGTAGTCCACCAGCACCACGCGGCCATCCTCGGTGTACATCAGGTTGTGCGAGCGCAGCAGGTTGCGCTCGACCAGGAAGCTCCACATGCGCTCGGGCAGCGCGGCCAGGCTGTTGTTGCGCCGCCGCTCCTCGTGGCTCTTGCTGGCGCGGCCATACAGATCGGGCATGCTGCCGCTGTCGCCGTAGAAGCGCAGCGAGCGGGCGATGATATCGCGCAGCTGGATGGCGATGCTGCGGCGCTCCGCCTTGGGCAGGGCATCGTAGTCGAGCGCCGCCAGCGGGCGCGCGCCTTCCAAAAAGGGCTGGATGACCAGCACCTGCGCGCGGTGCGCCGAGTCGTCGGCGATCAGGTAGAAGCTGGGGATGCTGGCGCGCGGCCCCAGGCAGCGGGCGAAGCTGTCGGCGGCGTCGCGCATGCCCTGGGCGATCCGGGCCGCATCCGCCGCCGAGCCGCCTAGGTCGGCCTTCAGCTTCACCACATAGCGCCCGTCGTCGCTGCGGTAGACCTCGGTCTCGTTCCCGCCGCCCAGCCGCTCCAGCGAGTGATCCAGATCAATAGGGGCAAAAACCCGATCGGTGTAGTGTGCCATAGCCCTCTCTGCTGCTGCGCTTCCTGCCCGCTACGACGACGCCCGCAGGCGCGGGGTTGCGCGGGCCACATCCGCCAAAGGGTGGATGTGGCCCGCGACGCCGCCTAGGCCGCCAGCACCTGGGCGAAGATCTCCAGCGCCGCCTCCACATCGCCCGCGTCGATGCCATAGTGGGTCACCGCGCGCACCCGCCCGCCGCCGATCTCGCCCACCAGCACGCCGCGCTCGGCCAGCCGATCGATCAGCGCGGCGGCATCCAGCGGCGCACCCGCTTCCAGCGAGAACACCACGATGTCGGTCTGCACGCTGGCCAGGTCGAGCTGCACATGGGGCAGCGTGGCCAGACCCTCGGCCAGGATGCGGGCGTTGGCATGATCCTCGGCCAGCCGACCCACCATCTGCTCCAGCGCCACGATCCCCGCCGCCGCCAGCACGCCCGCCTGGCGCATGCCGCCGCCCAGCAGCTTGCGCAGCCGCCGCGCGCGGGCCACCAGCGCCGCATCGCCCGCCAGCACCGAGCCGACCGGAGCGGCCAGCCCCTTGGAGAGGCAGAACATCACGCTGTCCGCCGTGGTCGCGATCTGCGCGGCGGGCACGCCCAGCGCCACCGCCGCGTTGAACAGCCGCGCCCCATCCAGGTGCGTGGCCAGCCCGCGCCCGCGCGCGAACGCCTGGGCCGCGCGCATGTACTCCAGCGAGAGCACGGTACCGCCGCAGCGGTTGTGGGTGTTCTCCAGGCACAGCAGCCGCGTCAGCGCCTCGTGCGCGTCGTCGGGGTTGCGGACGCAGCCGGCCAGCGCATCCAGCGGCAGCTCGCCGTGGGGCGCGGTGGGCACGGGGCGCAGCGCCACCCCGCCCAGCACCGAGGGGCCGCCCGCTTCGTAGTGGAAGATGTGCGACTCGTCGCCCACCAGGGCCTCGTCGCCGCGCCCGCAGTGGGCCAGCACCGCCAGCAGGTTGCCCATGGTGCCGCTGGGCACGAACAGCGCCGCCTGCTTGCCCACCGTGGCGGCGGCCAGCTGCTCCAGCTGGTTCACGGTAGGATCCTCGCCGTACACATCATCGCCCAGGTCGGCCTGGGCCATCGCGGCGCGCATCTCGGGCGAGGGCAGGGTCACGGTATCGCTGCGCAGATCGATCATCGTCGGCATAGAGGCGCTTCCTTTCCTAGTCGGGAAAACCCATGCACCAGCACCACGCGCCCCATCGCCGCCTGTGCGTGCAGCCCGCCCACTATACCACGGACAAGAGTTCTCACCACAAAGACACGGGTTTTCACCACCAAGGCTCCAAAACACCAAGGGGCGAAAGAGGGCGAATGCCACGAAGACACGAAGGCGCGAAGGGGGAAAGAACCGATTCACCGCCAAGGCACCAAGACGCCAAGGGGCAAAAGAGGCAGGAAAAAGCGCACCGCCCCAACCCTACCCACCCGGCCCATGCGGCGAAGGTGCCGCTCGTGCACACTGGCCATATGCACGAACACCAGATGCCTGATTTCGGCATTGGAATGCTACAAATTGGGGGTCCGAAGGGGGCGGCGCCCCCTCGCGGGGTTCCGAGGGGCTGGCCCCTCGGCGCCGCCCGCGCCGGGCACACACCAACTAACCAAGAGCCCCCCATCATCGAAGCCGCAAGCGGTTGGCCCGATCGGGCAACGCTGCAAGCATTGCCTACGGTCGCCCCGACCCAAACCGACGCAGAAACGGAAACACCAGCGAGCATATCGCGAGCGCAAAAGCCCCGCAACTTGCCCTATAATACACGGGCCTGAACACCAGAACACCGACGAGGAGCCTGATGGCCGCCAAAATTCTCGACGGGCGCGCGCTCGCCAAAACCATGCGCGAGGAGCTGCGCCAGAACATCCGCCAGTTTATCGAGCAGACCGGGGCACCGCCCACGATCACCGTGGTGCGCGTGCACGGCGACCCATCCTCGGAGCGCTACCTGCGCACCATCCAGAAATCCTGCACCGACATCGGCATCATCTTCCAGGAGCGCCTGCTGCACGCCAACGCCACCCAGGAGATGCTTGAGCATACCGTGCGCGGCGTCAGCAAAGATGACACGGTGGACGCCGTGCTGCTGCATCTGCCGCTGCCGCCCGGCTTCGACGCCAAGGCCGCGATCGCCCACCTCGACCCGATGAAGGATGTGGATGGCGTGCACCCCCAGAACGCCGGCCTGCTCTCGCAGGAGCGCCCGCGCTTCGTGCCTAACACCCCGGCGGGCGGCATGGAGCTGCTGAAGCGCAACGGCATCGAGCTGTACGGCAAGCGCATCACCGTGATCGGGCGCAGCAACGTGGTGGGCAAGCCCATGGCGCTGATGCTGATGCAGGAGGATGCCACCGTCACCATCTGCCACCGCGCCACCGTCGACCTAGCCCGCTCGGTGCGCGACGCCGAGATCCTGGTCACGGCGGCGGGCGCCCCCCACCTCGTGACGGGCGACATGGTCACGCCCGGCGTGGTGGTGATCGACTTCGGCATCAACGTGCTGGAGGATGGCAGCGTGGTGGGCGACGTGCACTACCCCAGCGTCTCCCAGGTGGCCTCGGCCATCACCCCCGTGCCCGGCGGCACCGGCCCGGTGACCAACGTGCTGCTGCTGCGCAACGTGCTGTGGGCGGCCCAGCTGCGGCGGGGCTAGCGCCTGCGCCAGGGGAGCCGACGCCGCCTCCCCATACATCTCACCGCAGCCAAGCTGCGCCGATGCCGTAGCACTTTTGTAATCATCCTGCCCGCATGCAGCGAGCCGAGCGCCCTATACTACTATGAGACGCCAGCCTCGTAGGAGCCAGCTATGCTGCAGATCATCCATCAGCGGGTCGCCGATCTCAAAAGCCAGTCCCCCGCCGACAGCTACCGCATCCCGGTGGTGCTGCTGCTGCTCGGCTCCTCGCTCGTGGCCGCCATGCTCGCGCTGGTGATCTTCATCATGGTCCCGATCTTCAGCGAGGTGCGGCTCCCCTTCCTGCTCAGTACGGTGGCCACTATCGCGGTCATCTTCCTCTGCTTCTTCTTGGTGTTCCAATCCCGCATCCAGGTGGCCGTCTCGATCATCGTCATCACCCACCTGCTCTCCCTGCTCTGGGGGCTCGACATCTTTGGGCTGGTGAACGGCAGCGTGTTTCTGGTGGGCTTCTCCATCCCAGTGCTCTTTGCGGCCATGGCGGGCAGCCGCAAGATGGTGATCAGCGTGACAGTCGCCAGCGTGCTGATCGTCGCCTATATCCTCTTCCGAAGCAACGCCTTCACCGACAGCCCGGTCAACTACATCAGCTCGATCCTGGTCTTCAGCATCGCCACAGGGGTGGTGGCCTGCTCCGCCGACTACTTCTCGCGCTCGCTGCAGTCGCACCTTTCCAACGCGCTGCAGCGCGAGCACGAGCTAGAGGAGCTGCGCCAATGGCTGGAGCAGAAGGTCCAGGAGCGCACGGTCGACCTGAAGCGCGCGCTCTACGATGTGGAGCTGCGCGAGGCCACCATCGCCCGCGCCCTCACCGATCTGAGCGAGAGCGAGTCGCTGCAGCGCGCTATCCTCGACGCCATCCCCGACGCCATGTTTCGCGTCAGCCGCGCGGGCATCTGCCTCGACTTCAAGCCCGCCCATATCTCCACCGACCTCAAGCTGCACAGCCCGATCACTGGCATGCCGATCGCGCAGGTTCTGCCCTTTGAGTACGCCTACCGCGTGCAGGGGCTGATCGCGGTGGTGCTCGACACTGGCGAGCCACAGCTCTTCGAGAGCACCATCCGGCGCGGGCCACAGGTGGCCGACTACGAGATCCGCATGGTGGCCTGCGCCGACGACGAGGTGCTGGGGATCATCCGCGACATCACCGAGCAGAAGAAGGCCGACCGGATCAAGAGCGAGTTTGTCTCGGTGGTCAGCCACGAGCTGCGCACCCCGCTCACATCCATCCGCGGCGCGATCGGGCTGGTAGCTGGCGAGGTAGCCGGGCCGATCCCGCCCAAGGCCAAGGACATGCTGGAGATCGCCCAGAAGAACAGCATGCGGCTGCTGCTGCTGATCAACGATATTTTGGACATCGAGAAGATCGAGACTGGCAAGATGCGGCTAGATCTGCAGCCCCACGCCCTGCTGCCCATCGTGGAGCACGCGGTAGCCGCCGATCAGAACTACAGCGCGCAGTACAATGTGGCGGTGCGGATCGCCAGCCCCACCCCGGATGTAATCGTGCGCATCGATGCCGACCGTATGCAGCAGGTGCTGGCCAACCTGATCTCGAACGCGGTGAAGTTCTCGCCCCCGGGCAGCGAGGTGCGTATCTGCATCACCACCTACGACGACCGGGTGCGCGTGGCGGTGCAGGATCAAGGCCCCGGCATCACCGATGAGTTCCGCACACGGATCTTCCAGAAGTTTGCCCAGGCCGACGCATCCGACCAGCGCCAGAAGGGCGGCGCTGGTCTGGGCCTCAGCATCTCGAAGACGATCATCGAGCAGTTTGGCGGCCTGATCGGCTTCGAGAGCGAGCCGGGCCAGGGCAGCACCTTCTTCTTCGAGCTGCCGGTGATGCGCGGCTAGTTCAGCCCACGCCGCAGGAAGCTGATGATCAGCGCCAGCCCCACCATGATCACCGCCACACCCGCCAGCGAGCCCAGCACCATCATCAGCGTGCCGCCCAGCCCCAGCGCTATGGCCACCCCCAGCAGCCCGATGCCCAGCACAAACGACCCCAGCACCACCGCCAGCGCCAGCCGGATGCTAGCCTGGGTCAGCGCGTTGGCGATCTGGTGGGCCTCGTGGATGCTGGCCTTGAGCGTCAGCTCGCCCTCATTGAGCTGGCGCAGCAGCGACGACATCTGCTGCGGCATGGCCATGGCCATCTCGCCCATGTCGCGGGCCTGCTGCCAGGCGTCGCTCGCCAGCCGCTCGGGCGAGAGCAGGCTGCGCAGCGCCTGAGCGGTGTAGGGCCGCGCGATCGCAAACACATCCAGCTGCGGGTCGAGCAGCACGCCGGTGCCCTCCATCATCACCAGGGCCTTCAGCAGGATGGCGAGCTGCGCGGGCATGCGCAGCTGGTGCCGCTGCACCAGCGCGAACAGCTCGTTGATCGTCTCCCGCGCCGAGAGCGCCTCCAGCGGCTGGTCGATGAAGCGGTCGAGAAACCGGCCCGCATCCCGCTGCAGCGACGCGCTGACCCCGGCGGGCGACAGGATGTCGAGCCGCTGCATGGCCCGCAGCATCCCGGCCACATCGTGCTGGGTGATCGCGTGCAGCAGCAGCAGCAGGCTGTTGGTCATGTCGCGATCCAGCACCACCACCTGGCCGAAGTCGATCGCGCAGATCACCTCGCCGGGCATGGCGAACATATTGCCAGGGTGCGGGTCGGCGTGAAAGAAGCCGTCGGCGAAGATCTCCTGCAGGATGAGGCTGCAGGCGTGCTGGGCCAGCTGCTTGCGATCCAGGCCCTCGGCCTCGATCCGGGCCAGATCGTTGATCTTGATCCCGAAGATCCGCTCCATGGTCAGGATTCGCGTGCTGCTATACTCCCAGTAGATCTGCGGCACGCGGGCGTGGGGGTTCTTGACAAAGTTCTTGGCGAAGCGCTCGGCGTTGCGCCCCTCGCGCCGGTAGTCTAGCTCGGCCCGCAGCGTGGCCGCGAACTCCCAGGCCAGCTCCTCAAAATCGTACTGGTTGCCCAGCCCGCTGTGCTGCTTGGCCAGCGTCGCCAGATCCTGCAGGATGGCCAGATCGTGGTTCACCACCGTGTCGATGCCGGGCCGCTGGATCTTGATCACCACGTGGCTGCCGTCGTGCAGCACGGCGGTGTGCACCTGCCCCAGCGAGGCGGCGGCGATCGGCACCTCGTCGAACTGCCGGAACAGCTGGCCGATCGGCTTGCCCAGGTCGGCCTCGATCATGGCGATCGCCAGATCCGATCCGAAGGGCGTCACCGCATCCTGCAGCTTGCTGAGCGCGACCACGTACTCGGGGGGGATCAGGTCGGGGCGCGTGCTCATGGCCTGGCCCAGCTTCACAAAGGTCGGGCCAAGCTCGATCAGGGCCAGGCGCAGCCGCTCGGGGCCGCTCAGCACGGGGTGGAGCGGGCGGCGGGCCACGCGGCGCGGCAGCGCCAGCAGCGGCGCAAGCCCCACCTGCTCAAGGAAGAACCCGAAGCCGTAGCGCGTGAGCACCTGGGCGATCTGGCGGTAGCGCCCGAAGTTGCGGGCCTGTCGGACAATCGGCCACATAGGCACCCTCCCCGCGCGGTGCGCCGATCTGGCGGCGGTGCGCGCAGGCAGATGATACGCCATGGCTTGCTGGCGCGTCAAATCGCCGCACGGGGGCATCAGAGACTCTGCGCTCTCGATCACCGCACCACTTCTTACCACCAAGCTTCCAAGGCACCCAGGGGACAAAAGGGGACGAATACCACGAAAACACGAAGGCGCAAAGGGAACAAGAAAACCAACTCACCACCACCAAGGCTCCAAGAGAAGGAAAGGCGGTAGAGCCGGGCGAGATACCACCCCTTTCACCATGCGGCGAAGATGCTGCTCGCGCAGGCTGGCCATATGCGCGAACACCAGCCGCCTGCGAACAGCACGGGAATGCTCCGAATTGGGGTTCGAAGGGGCAACGCCCCTCACATGGTGTCACTTTCTCTGGCGGAGCATTCGGATGCGGCACATGATGAGAGAACGCGTGCCAGGCCATGCACCGCATGGAAGATTCTCGATCTCACCCACCCGGCCCATGCGGCGAAGGTGCCGCTCAGGTCAACTGGCCATATGCACGAACACCAGCTGCCCGATTCCGGCATAGGAATGCTACAAATTGGGGGTTTCGAAGGGGGCAACGCCCCCTCGCGGGGTTCCTAGGGGCTGGCCCCTAGGCGCTGCCCGCGCAGGGCATCCACCCACCAAACATCGACCAATGCCATCGCTGATGGAAAAAACGCCCAGCGCCGACAGGAAAAGTGACACCATGTGAGGGCAACGCCCCTCGCGGGGATCCAAGGGCACGGAGCCCTTGGTGCCGCCCGCACAGGGCATGCACCACCAACCAGAAACAACCACTCTTAACAAAGGCGCACCCAGCCCCGACCTACGCAGAGCTTCCCCCAACCTACACAGAGCTTCCCCCAACCTACACAGAGCTTCCCCCAACCTACACAGAGCTTCCCCCAACCCACACAGAGCTTCCCCCAACCCACACAGAGCCTCCCCCAACCCACACAGAGCTTCCCCCAACCCACACAGAGCCTCCCCCAACCCACACAGAGCTTCCCCCAACCCACACAGAGCTTCCCCCAATTTTTGCCAAAGAATCACCGGAAACCCTTCAAAAGTGACACCATGTGAGGAACAGCATAGGCCCCGTAGCGCACCGCAGGGCTTATGAGTTCGCTCTGATGACGTTTCGCTTGGCGGTGATCGGGTTTCTTCCCTTCGTGTCTTCGCGCCTTCGTGGTATTCGTTCGCTTTTTGTCCCTTGGTGTCTTGGTGGTAAAAACATGCGCTGGCGACCGAGAGCGCATAGGCCCTGTAGCGCGTCGCGCCGGGCCTTCCGCCACCCGAACCCCCGTGCTATAATCTGCCCCATGGATCTGCAGAGCAAGCTCGACATCCTGGCGCCCGCAGCCCGCTTCGAGGCCTGCGATCAGCACCACCAGCCCGGCAGGCGCTACCGCCCCGCCAAGGCCACCAAGGCCACCTGGGACGACCGCGCCATCGACGCCGAGGCCGGGCCGCCGGGCCGCGCCCTGCCCACCATGCGCCTGCTGATGAGCAGCCGCTGCGAGTGGGACTGCCCCTACTGCCCGCTGCGCTCGGCCACCGACGCGCCGCGCGCCGCGCTTGAGCCAGAGGAGCTGGCCCAGGTGGTGCTGCCCCGCATCCAGCGCGGTGCGGCCCAGGGGGTGCTGCTCTCCACCGGCGTGGATGGCGACGCCCGCCGCGCCACCCAGCGCATGCTCGATGGCGTCGAGCACCTGCGCACCAAGGCCCGCTTCGAGGGCTACCTGCACCTCAAGCTGCTGCCCGGCGCCACCCGCGACGAGGTCGAGCGGGCCGTGCGGCTCGGCAGTCGGCTCAGCATCAATATCGAGGCCCCCACCGCCGAGCGCCTAGCCCAGCTCTCGCCCAAGCGCGACTGGTATGCCGACGTGATCGGCCCGCTGATCTGGGCGCGCGACTGGCAGCGCGCCGGGCTGCTGCCCAGCGGTATCGCCACCCAGTTCGTGGTGGGCGCGTCGGGCGAGAGCGACCGCGAGCTGCTGGATACCACCGCGTGGCTCTACCGCAGCCTGGAGCTGCGCCGCGTGTACTTCGGCGCGTTCCGCCCCATGCCCGGCACGCCCCTGGCCGAAAACGCCCCCACGCCCCTGGCGCGCGAGCAGCGCCTGAAGGAGGCCGACTGGCTGCTGCGCCACTACGGCTTCGAGAACCGCGAGCTGCCCTACGACACCGGCGGCAACCTGCCGCTGGGCATCGACCCCAAGCTGGCATGGGCCATCGCCCACCCCGAGCGCTTCCCCGTGGAGATCAACACCGCCGACGCCGCCCTGCTGATGCGCGTGCCTGGCCTCGGCCCCGTGAGCGCCAGCCGTATCATCCGCCTGCGCCAGCAGCACCGCTTCCGCGAGCCGCAGCAGCTGCGCGGGCTCGGGGCCATCGCCACCCGCGCGATCGACTTTGTGCTGCTCGACGGGCGCTTCTTCGGGCGCGACAGCGAGGCCCGCGCTCGCCACTACACGGCCCCACCGCCACCAGTGGCCGAGCAGCTCAGCTTATGGTAGGCTTAGGGTAGCCCGGATACATCGTCACATCAAGAGAGCACCCCCTATGGAGCCTGCGCCCCACCGAGCGATCTCCCTTGCCATGATCGGTATTGGATCTGCGCTGATCTACATCGCCGCGGCGATGGAGTTCCCGCTGTTCCGCTACTATGCCATCCCGCTCGCCAACCTCGACCGCATCACCCGATCCGATCCGCGCGCCGGGGTGACGATCAGTGTGTGCATCCTGCTGCTGTTTGGCGGCTACGCGCTAGGCGCTATCACGCTGGGCTGCTGGCGGCCCGAGGGCCGCGCCGCCCTGCTGGTGCTGCTGCCGCCAGCGATCTTCGCCATCACGCTGATCTTTGTCTACCCCACCACCTCGCTCGATATCTACGACTACCTGTTTCGCGGCAGGATGGCGGTGCGCTACGGGGCCAACACCTTCATCCAGCCCCCCGCCGAATTCGCAGCCGACCCGCTGCTGCGGGCGAGGCCGTTCCGCTTCATCCCCTGGAACCACGCGGTTACGGCCTACGGCCCGCTGTGGGAGCTGCTCAGCCAGATGGCCGCCATGGTCGCGGGCGAGCGCCCCGGCCCCATACCGCGCCACATCGACCCATGGCTCCAGCACCTGATGCTCTCGTACAAGCTGCTGGGGCTGGGCGGCTACGCGGCGTGCGGCGCGCTGATCTGGGGCGCGCTGGGCAGGCTGGCCCCCGAGCGACGCTGGCAGGGGCTGTACCTATGGCTGTGGAACCCCCTGGTGCTCTGGGAGTCGGTGGCGGCGGCCCACAACGACGCGTGGATGGCCGCAACCCTGGTGGCCGCCGTGTGGGCCATCGGCTACGCCCGCGAGCGCGACCCCGAGCAGATCATCCTGGCCGCCACCGGCGCGTTCCTGGCCCTCACCATGGGCGGCCTGATCAAGTACATCGCGCTGATCTTCGGCCTGGTGGTGCTGGCCTCGGCGCTGAAGCGGCTTGAGAACCGGGGCGCACAGCTGGCGCTGCTGCTGTTCGGCGGGGCCGCATGCGCGGCGCTGGTGTTCTGCGCCTACCTGCCGTTCTGGCAGGGGATGGAGACGCTGCGCAACTTCAGCGACCGGGGGTCGCTCTTCAACTCGTCGTGGCTCACCGCGCTGGCGCTGCTGCTCGGCCAGCTGGGCGTGCCCCAGGGCACCGCGCAGCAGATCGCCTCGGCGCTGGGCGCGGGGCTGCTGGCCGAGGGCGTGGCCTGGGCGGCGTGGCGGGCCTGGCGGCAGCCCGCGCGGATGGCGGCCCACTTCCTCTGGCTCACGATCTGGTTCCTGTGCGTGGCCAGCGCCTGGTTCCAGCCCTGGTATCTGGTGTGGGCCATGGCGCTGGTGTCCATCCAGCCCCAGCGCCTCCGTGCGCTGGTGGCGGTGGTGCTGTTCTGCCTCACCGCGATGCTGAGCTATGTGGCGGTCTCGTTCCTGATGCCCGCGCTGGGCTGGCGGGCCGACAGCGTCGCCTGGAACCTGCTGCTGCCCACCCTGGTGTTCGGGCCGCCGCTGCTGGCGCTGGGGCTGCGCCGCGCCGCGCCCGCTGGCACGCGCCCGCCCCAGCCCGGCCCGGCCCGCGAGGCGCAGGCATAGCAAAGGGGGCGAGGCCGTGCAGGCCTCGCCCCCTTCTGCACATGCGCTAGTGCTGGTCGCCGCCGCTCTTCAGCGCCGCGATCTGGGCATTCAGCTCGGCGATCTTGGCCGTCAGCTCGTCGATCTCGCGCTTGCTGGGGATATTCAGCCGCCCGAGCACCTGCTCGATGCCCTGCTCGATCTGGCGATTCAGGTGCGTGCCGCCCTGCTCGGCCTCGGCCCGCGTTGCGCGCAGCCGCTGGCCCAGCTCGCTCGTCAGGCGCTCGCCCTCTTTCTGGGCCAGCTCGCCGCGCTCCACCAGCTGGTCGATCACCTTCTCGGCCTCGTCGCGGGTGATGGCCACCGCGCCGATGCTGGCCAGCACCAGCCTGCGCACGCCATCGAACAGCGAGGGCGCGTGGCCAGCGGGCTGCGCGGATGTCACCTTGACCTCGACTTCTTCGCTCATTGGTGTCGCTCCTTATCTCTGCCGCATAGGCTATCGGCGGTATGACGCAGTGCGTTATACGGCAGTATAGCACGCCGCCTAGGCCGAGTCAACGGCCCGATGAAAGCGGGGCAGCTTGCTTTCTCCTGCAAAATATCTACACCGCGCTCGCATGTCTTGCGCTATGATGAGCAAGAAACCGGCAAGCATGAAAGAGCAGGAGCTATGACATACCGACTTCTGGCGCTGGATCTGGATGGGACGCTGCTCGACCAGCGTATGACGATCACCCCCGCTGTGCGGGCGGCGGCCAAGGCCGCCAGCGAGCGCGGCGTCACCATCACCATCGCCACCGGGCGCACCTTCCGCGCCACCCTGCCCTACGTCGAGGCGCTGGGCGTCAGCGGCCCCGTGATCTGCTACCAGGGCGGGGCGATCTTCGACTCGCAGAGCGGGGCTATGTCCAACCCGGTGTATGTGCCAGCCGCGCTGGCCGCCCAGGGCGCGCAGATGATGCTTGAGCGCGGGCTGTTCTGCCTGATCTACGCCGACGAGAAGATCTATATCGCCGACGACACCCGCCCCGAGCTAGCCTACTACCGCAGCTTCCACCCCGAGGGCCTCGACCTGGTGGTCGCGCCCGACCTGCCCGCCGTGGCCCACCACGCGGGCGTGCTCAAGGTGCAGTTCACCGCCGAGCCAGCGGTGATCGACCGCTTCCAGCCCGACTTCCAGGCCGCCTTCCAGGGCCAGCTGGATGTGCTGCGCTCGCACGACCACTACCTTGAGCTGATCCCCCAGAACATCAGCAAGGGCACCGCCCTTGAGGCGCTGGCCCGCGATCTCGGCATCCCGCGCGAGCAGGTGATGGCCATCGGCGACCACATGAACGATATCGAGATGATCCGCTGGGCCGGGCTGGGGCTGGCCATGGGCAACGGCGCGCCTGAGGCCCACGCCGCCGCCAAGGCCGTCATCCCCACCGTGGCCGAGGACGGCGTGGCCTGGGCCATCCAGCGCTACATCCTCGGCTAGGGCAGCCCACCCGAGCGCACGATCGTGCGGGGGGCCATGTGCCCCCACCGCCCCATGGTTATGGTTACAGTCTAGAGACAGGCATTTTCTATCATGCAGTAGGTGAAAGCCCCTACCCTATGTACGCCGGGCGCGTACCATAGCTACCTGGCGCGCGGAAAGACCATCCCATGACAGAATCACCCCAGGAAACCTACGAGATCGAGCTTCAGAACGCATCATTTCAGTGGCAGCTTGGCCAGGGCCAGCTCCACTTCTTTGGCCTGCCCGCCGTCCTTTTCTGGCTCAACCCCTCCATGCTGGACATGCTTCAGCCCTTCGCCAGCGAGGTCGGCACCCCGCTCTTCCGCCTGCTGATCGCCGAGCGCGCCAGCCGTGGGACCGACTCCGACTACCACGCCATGGTCACCACGCTCGGCAGCACCTTCGAGGAGGGGTTTCTTGCCTGGGGCCGCGCGGTGTCCGCCGCTGGCTGGGGGGCCTTCGAGCTGCACCACTACGACACCCAGCGCCGCGAGGCCACCGTGGTGGTACGCAACCCCTGGGAGCTGCAGATGCAGCAGGGGCAGGCGCAGCAGTGGGGCTGCCCCTTCCTACAGGGCAAGCTGATCGGCATCTTCTCGCATGCGCTTGGTATCACATGCTGGGCCGACGAGGAGTTCATCGACGTGGAGGGCCAGCCTGCGGTGCGCTTCCACCTCCGCGCGTCGGCCACTACCATCACCGGCGAGATGGCCCGCCTGCGCGAGCAGCGCATCCGCCACGAGCAGCAGCACCTGGCCGCCGAGATCCAGCGGGTCGCGCAGCAGCTACAGGAGGCGCAGCAGGAGCAGGTGCGCATCCAAGAGCAGGCGCTACAGACTCAGGCGGCGCTGATCGCCGAGCTGTCGACGCCGCTCATCCCAATCACCGACCATGTGGTGATGATGCCGCTGATCGGGCATATGGACTCGCAGCGGGCGCAGCGCGTGATCGATACGCTGCTGCAGGGTATCTCGCAGCAACAGGCGGCCTTTGCCATCCTCGATATCACCGGGCTACCGATTGTCGACACTGGCGTAGCAAATATCCTACTGCAGGCGGCGCAGGCCGTGCAGCTGCTGGGCACCACCATGATCATCACCGGCATCCGCCCCGAGGTGGCGCAGACGCTGGTGGGGCTGGGGGCCGACCTCGGCAAGATCATCACGCTCAGCTCGCTGCAGAGCGGCATCGCCTACGCGCTTCGCCAGACCAGCTAGCCATCATTTCAACCACGCTCTCTGAACCAGAGCGATGAAGAGGACGATCGCCCTATGAGCGCTCAGCTTATCCACAGCAGCATACCGGCCCAGATCTTCAAGGCCCTGTTCGAGCAATCGCCCATAGCATCCAGCCTGTTCGACCGCGAAGGGCTGTTTGTGGCCATGAACGCGGCCAACGCCCACATCTTCCAGTTGGACCCGCAGCAGGTGCTGGGGCAGTTCAACATGATCACCGACCCACAGCTGGCCGCCGGTGGCTCCGCCGAGCGCCACCGCCGCGTGATGGCGGGCGAGATTGTGGTGGTGCCTGCGCACTCTTTTGATGCGCGGGCGGTAGGCGGGGCCGAGGAATGCTGGGTCGAGGCGATCTACGCCCCGCTGCGCGATGCCGAGGGTGTGGTCACGCACCTCATGGCCTTCCTGCGCGATGTGACCCAAGAGGTGCAGCAAAATAAAGAGATCGAGCGGGCGCGCAGCGAGATCCAGGCCCAGCAGTCGATCATCGAGTCGCTGGCCACGCCGGTCATCCAGGTGTGGGATGGCATCCTGGCGATGCCGCTGGTGGGCGCGATCAACAGCCAGCGTGCGATGTACATCACCGAGACGCTGCTCACCGCCATCTCGGAAAACCAGGCCGACTGCGCGATCATCGACATCACGGGCATTGCGGTGGTGGATACCCAGGTGGGCTTCTACATCCTGCAGGCGGCCCAGGCCGCCAAGCTACTAGGCTGCGATGTGGCGCTGGTGGGCATCGGTGCCGAGATCGCGCAGACGCTCATCCATCTGGGCATCGATATGCAGTCGATCACCACGCTGGCAAACCTGCAGGCAGGCATCGAGTGGGCTTTCATACGCCACGGCATGCGCGTGGTGTGCGATAACGCCTAGCGGACGACACGCAACCGACACAGCGACACCCCTAGGCGCAGTGCCGCCCAGGGGTGTTGCTATGTCGAGGCCAAGCGGCCTATGGGGCGGCGCTGCGGCTGGCCTGAGCGCCCAGCAGGATATAGCGCAGCCCCATGCTGAAGCTGGCCTGGGCATCGTCGGCCTCATCCCGGCCTGCGATCGCCGCCGCCAGCGCGGGGTGGTGCGGCCCCGCCGCCTGAAGCTGGGCGAGCGTGTCGGGCGCTGGCCCGGCCTGCTCCTCGATCACAAAGCCAAAGGTGTAGCTCACCACCGTTTGGCAGAGCCAGCGCGCCTCGTCGAACGAGAAGCCCTGGGCCTGCAGCGTATCGATGATGCATGCCAGCAGCTGGGCAAGCGTGACAGCGCGGTGCAGGTGCGCCCCAGCCACCACTCGCCCGCCCTCGCGGTAGGCCAGCATGGCCCGCCGCAGCCGATGCGCGATTGCGGCCAGCCAGCCAGCCCAGGCCAGCCCTGGCGCTGGCGGCTGCATGTCGGTGAACTCTTCGGCCAGGATGGTGTTGGCCATCTCATCAAGCAGATCGTGCTTGTTTTTAACATGCCAGTACAGCCCGCCCACATGCACATCGAGCCGCGCCGCGACCTTGCGCACCGTCACGCCATCAAGGCCATCGCTATTCAGCAGCTGCAGCGCAGCCGCCACAATCTGTGCGCGTTGTAGGGTCATAGTACTTGACAGTATAGCATCAATGGTCTATCTTGAACATTGTTCAATTGAGCACTGTTCAACTTCTAACCATCGCACAGCATTTGGAAAGAGGGGTCTGCATGGAAGATCTGAAGAAACTGCTGCACAGCGCCGCAATCACCGATCTGCTCAACCGCTACTTTGTAGCGCTGGATGAGCGCCAGTTCGAGCCAGCGTCTATGCGGCAGATCTTTGCCGAGGGCGCGCTGGTACAGCGGCCCAACCGCACTACCATGCGTGGGCCAGAGGCGATCGGCCAGAGCCACAGCCAGAGCTTCTGCCGCTTCCGCGCCACCCAGCATCTGCCGAGCGGCCATATGATCACGCTCACCAGCGACGCTACGGCCCAGTTTCGCGTAAATGTGGTGGCCATGCACCTCTGGGCGGCGGGCGCGGGCGACCCAAGCGCCAACCCAGACGATAACTATTTTCTGGCCGGTGCGGTGCTAGAGGGCGAGGCCGCGCTCGGGCAGGATGGCTGGCGGATCGTGCGGCAGAGCAGCCGCGCGGTCTGGCGGCAGGGCACTGGGTTCCAGCAGATGCTGGCCACGCAATAGGCAGGATGGGGAAAGAAAAACCAAGAACCCCGCCCAGCAACGCTGAACGGGGTTCTCTTTTTGGTGCCACAGCCCGGGCTCGAACCGGGGACCCTAGCATTTTCAGTGCTATGCTCTACCAACTGAGCTACCGTGGCAAAATGCTTACTGGTGGGCGATGACGGGCTCGAACCGCCGACACCCTCGGTGTAAGCGAGGTGCTCTACCAACTGAGCTAATCGCCCTTTTTGGTTTGGTGCCGAGGAAGGGACTTGAACCCTTACGAGATTGCTCTCACTACCCCCTCAAAGTAGCGCGTCTGCCAATTCCGCCACCTCGGCACAACGTTGCGTATTATACACAGGTCGCTAGGGTTTGTCAAATCGGGCGCAACAAGCGCATGCGCGCCAGCGTCGGATGCGCATGCGGAGGGATCTTGTAGTATAGTTCCCCGCACACAGCGCTATTCATTCCACGTGCGCGCCAGCGGGCAGCCGCGACCGCGCCTGAAAGGAACGACCTTGGCGATAAGACAAAAAGACGATATGCGCCGACTCGGCGCTATTCTGCTTCTGGGTGCGGCGGCGGGCTTTGGGGTGCGCTATGTGCTCTCGCGGCCAGTGCCGAGGGCGGCGGGGCAGTCGCCCCTGGTCGATTGGGAGCAGGCCCGCAGCGTGGCGCTGCGGCTCTCGCGCTGGGAGCAGGCCCCGATCGACAACCGCGCCGCCCGCCGCGACCAGTACGCCCGCCTCGTGGCCCAGAGCGAGCCGCTGATCGCCAGCTATATGGGCGTGGATCTGCCCGCCCCCGTGGACAAGCTGTTTGTGGTCGACCGGCGCGACTGGATGCTGGCCAACTTCACCTCGTTCCAGTATGTGCTGGAGCCGGTGGAGGAGCTGTACACCCAGGTCGCCCGCCAGCAGGCCGCCAGCACCGTGATGGGCGCAATCAACCGCAAGATGATCGGCGCGCAGATGGGCGTGCTGCTGGGCTTTCTGGCCCAGCGGGTGCTCGGCCAGTACGATCTGAGCCTGTTCTCGCCCGACCCCGAGATGCGCGGCTCGCTCTACTTTGTTGAGCCGAACATCCAGCGCGTGCAGCAGCAGCTGGGCCTAAGCGACGAAGAGTTCCGCCTGTGGATCGCGCTACACGAGACCACCCACGTCTTCCAGTTCGAGGCCTTCCCGTGGGTGCGGCCCTACTTCAACCAGCTGCTGCGCGAGTTTCTGGGCGGCGTGTCCGACCAGCTCGCGGGCATGAAGCAGGGGCTGTCGCACCTGGCCAGCCAGCTGATGGGCGGCAAGGCCGACCGCGAGCACTGGATCGAGGCGGTGCTGACCCCGCAGCAGCGCGAGGTGTTCGACCGCATCCAGGCGCTTATGTCGATCGTCGAGGGCTACTCGAACCATGTGATGAATGCGATCGGCGAGCAGCTGCTGCCCAGCTTCAACGAGATCGAGCGGCGCATGGCCGAGCGCAAGAAGACCCGCCCGCTGTTCGAGGAGCTGTTCAATCGGATCACCGGCATGGATCTGAAGATGGCGCAATACCAGCAGGGCGAGGCCTTTATCAACGCGGTGGTGGCCGAGCGCGGCGTGGCCTTCGCCAACCGCGTGTGGGCGCGGCCCGAGAACCTGCCGACCATGCGGGAGCTGCGCAACCCCCAGGAGTGGATCGCCCGCATCGAATCCTAACTACCCATCGAACACCAAAAGAGCGGGGTGGCGCACGCCACCCCGCTCGGCATTGCCGCGCGGGCGCTACAGCGGCTGGCCGCCCGCCTCGGCGGCGGCGGATGCCAGAAAGGCCTGGAGCAGCGCCACCAGCGGCTGGGCCTCGGCCCGCGCGGCCTCGCTGCACAGCTGCTGGGGCAGCGAATCTACGTGCCGCCGCAGCTGCCCCAGCGCATCGGAAAAGGTGTGGTAGCGCGTGTCGCGGCCCACCTTGCTGACAGTGCGCAGGATGCCGACCGCGCCCAGCAGCTCCAGGATGTCGGCGTCGTGCAGCAGCACGCCCTCGAAGCTGGCCGGGCGCTGGTGCGGCAGGTGGTGCGCGATCACGTGGGCCACGGCGTCGATCTTCCCAGGCGGGAAGCCCCACTGTCCAAGCAGCCCTGGCACCACCTGCAGCGCGTAGGCCACATTGTCCCAGCTGGCCAGCTCGTGCGGGTCGGCGGGGCGGTGGCCCAGGAACACGCCGATGTCGTGCAGCCAGGCGGCGGCGTAGAGCACATCGTCGTCGTAGGGCTGGCCCTGGGCCAGGCGGGCGGCGCGGGCATAGAGGCGCGGCTGGTGGCTGTACTTGTCGGGGGGCAGCGCCTGCTCGCGGATGTAGGCGGCGATGCGCTGGCGAACGTCGCTCATTGCCGCGCTACCTCCGCTGCTTGGCCAGGCTGGCGCGGGCCAGCTGCAGCCCCGAGCTAGCCTCATCGAGCGTGGGGTCGAGCTTCAGCGCGAACTCGAACGACTTGGCCGCATCGGCGGTGCGGTCGAGCTTCAGCTGGGCCAGGCCGTAGCGCGCCCAGCCGATCGCCGAGCGCGGGTCGAGCTTCAGCGACTCGCCCAGCTCTTTGTGGGCGCTCTTGAACTGGCCCTGGGCCATATGGATGTCGGCCAGCAGCCGCCACGCCTTCGAGTCGAGCTTATCGTAGCGCAGCGCGGTGGTGAGGCACTGCTCGGCCTCGCGGGTAAACCCGTTTTTAAACAGCAGCCCGCCGCGCTCGCGCCAGAGGCCAGGCGAGTTCGGCGTGTACGACAGCCCTTTGTCATAGGCATCCACCGCCTCGCGCGGGCGCATCATCGCCGTCAGGATCTCGCCCTTCACCTGGTAGAGCTGGCTGAACTCGTTGCGCCCCCCGGCGCGCTTCAGGCCCTGCTCCACATCGCCCAGCGCCTCCTGGTAGTGCCAGAGCTTCAGCCTCGCCCGCGCCATGTTCAGCCAGACCGCCGAGCCGGAGTCGCTGAGGGCGACCGCCTGACGGAAGCAGGCCAGCGCCTCGCGGGCCTCGCCCAGCTCCATATGCATCATGCCGCGCTCGTTCCATGTCTCGCGGTCGGCCCCCACCGCCTGCGTCCACACCGCCGTGTAGCGCTCGCCCTTGATCTTCATGCGCAGCTGCTGTAGATCGCGCTCGACATCCTGAAAGCGGATGTAGCGCTCGGTGGGCTGCTTGAGCAGGCAGCGCATGATGATCTCGCTGGCCGCCGGGTCGAGCAGCGGCTGGAACTCGCGGGGGTCGAGCGGGGTCTGGCCCTGGTGCATGCGGATGATCGACTCGTCGTGGCGCGAGTCGAAGGGCAGCCTGCCGGTGAGCAGCTCGTAGAGCATGATCCCGAAGGCGTAGATATCGCTCCAGCTGTCGGGGCGCGGCGGGTGCTCGAATAGCTCGGGGGCCATGTAGGGCAGCGTGCCGCCGATGGTGGTGGCGAGCTTGCCGCGAAACACGGGCGAGGAGCGCTGCTTGCCATCGCCGCCGCCGCCATGGGCGCTGGGCAGCACGCGCGCTAGGCCAAAATCGGTAACCTTGGCCTGGCCATCGAGCGTCACCATGATGTTGTCGGGCTTGATGTCGCAGTGGATGATGCCCGCCTGCTCGACCGCGTAGCCCATGCCCCAGCAGATCTGGATGGCGTAGTCGAGTGCCTCGTGGGTGGAGAGGTGGCGCACCAGGGTGCGCAGCGGGCCGCCGTGCACGTACTCGGCGACGACATGGGGCTTGCCCAGAAAGTTCTTGAGATCGTAGGCCCGCACCACGTTGGGGTGGTGGCCAAGGCGCATCCATAGCTCGGATTCTGTGCTGAATCGGCTGATCGCCTCTTCATCCCACAGAAACTTGTTCTGGAACGTCTTGATCACCACGCGGCCACGGCGCTGGCGGTCGTAGGCGATGTAGACAATGCCCATGAACCCGCGCCGCACCTGCTCGATCTCGTAGCGCTGCTCAAGCGTATCGCCCACGTTGAACTCGCGGCCAAGCTCGACCCGAGCGCCTTTTTGGGGGCCATTCCTGGCGAACCAGCGTCGCATCATAGCGCCTCTGTATGCGTTAAAACCAGCGTAGAATCGTATGATAACACGATTCCCATTCGTACTACGGGACATGGAAAGCGTGCAGCATACCACCTGCTGCTTCGTTTGGTTCAGGGGGCAAAAAAAGAGATCAGAATGGCTTGGTAGAAATGACCGGGGAAAAAGCGGCCTGCGATCAGGCGAGAACATCTCAAAAGATTTATCTTCGCGAGGCCGCTCGTCACCCTACTTTCATCAAAAAACGATCATTTGGGCGCTTCTCGGGTACTACTCCTCGCCCGCCAGATCGTCGTGCACATAGTCGAGCGCCGAGATCCGCATCAGCTTATCCCAGCGGTGGTGGCTCTCGATGTAGCGCGTGGTGCCCGAGGCCGAGCGCATCACCACCGAGGATGTGGTGGCCCCGCCGCTGAAGTAGCGCACGCCGCGCAGGAACTCGCCCTCGGTGATGCCGGTGGCGGCCACGAAGATATTCTCGCCGCTGGCTAGGTCGTCGGTGCGGTAGACCTTGGCGAGGTCGATCTGGCTGTCGGCGGCCAGCGCGCGCTCCTCGTCGTTGCGCGCCCAGGGGCGGCACTGGATCTCGCCGCCCAGGCACTTGAGGGCGCAGGCGGTGATCACGGCCTCGGGCGCGCCGCCGACGCCCATGAGCATGTCGGCAGGCGGGAAGTCGATAGCGGTCATGATCCCGGCGGCCACATCGCCGTGGAGGATCATCTTGATCCGCGCGCCGGTCTCGCGGATCTGGCGGATCAGGTCGCGGTGGCGCGGGCGGTCGAGCACCACCACGGTCACATCCTCCACGCGCTTGCCCAGGGCGCGGGCCACGCGGTGGATGTTGTCGCGCACCGGCGCGTCGATATCGACCGCGCCGCGCGCAGCCTCGCCCACCGCCAGCTTGTCCATATAGGCGATGCCCGACCAGGTGTAGAGCGAGCGGCGCTCGGCGATCGCCACCACCGCGATCGCGCCCGGCATACCCTCGGCCAGCAGCGTGGTGCCCTCCACCGGGTCCACGGCCACATCCACCTCGGGGCCTTCGCCGGTGCCCAGCTGCTCGCCGGTGTAGAGCATGGGGGCCTCATCCTTCTCGCCCTCGCCGATCACCACCGTGCCGCTCATGGGTATGTTGGCAAGGGCATAGCGCATGGCATCCACCGCTAGCTGGTCAGCGGCGTTCTTGTCGCCACGGCCCATCATGCGGCCCGCGCGCAGCGCCGCCATCTCGGTGGCACGCACCAGATCCATGCCCAGGTTCCGTTCGATTCGCATAGCTCGCTCCTCTTCATCGATACAGCACAATGCGGCGAACAACGGTCATGTGTTGTGGGTGGGTGCTGGCGGCCTTTCTTTGCGGTGGTGGCGTGCTGGGGTGGTGCACAGGCGGCCAGCTGGGTGGGTTGTGTGGGCTAGTGTAGCATGGCTGTCTGCCGCTTTTCAATCGCCAAGATCATGGGGTTTCATTTTTTAGCGCATTGGCGTTTTCGTGGTAGAACTGGTAAAACGGTCCCTTCAGCCCCTTCGTGTTTTGGCGTCTTGCTGGTAAACGAGCATGCATACGCCGCAGCGGTGCTTGCAGGGTCTATGTGTTCTGTCTGACACCGCTTCACATCATCGTAGCTTGCTGGTCTTCGTTCCCATTTGTCCCTTGGTGCCTTGGAGTCTTGGTGGTAAAACATGCTGGTAAACGAGCACGCAGAGGCCGCAGCGGCGCTTATGTACACTAGCGCTCTTTTCGCAAGAGTGCTAAAATCCCCCTTGACAAATCCCCCGCTTCTGAGTAGTATAAACAACGGTTAGCACTCCCCTGTGCCGAGTGCTAAACTCTCTTGTATCATCTGTGTACTCTACACTTCTAAGGAGGATGGAGCCATGTCCGACTTCCGCATTCGGCCGCTGGGCGATCGCGTTGTCGTCAAGCCCGTGGAGCGCGAGGAGAAGACGAAGAGCGGCATCTTCTTGCCGGATACCGCGAGCAAAGAGCGCCCCATGGAGGGCAGCGTGCTGGCAGTTGGCGAGGGCCGCCGCGACGACAGCGGGAAGCTCATCCCGATGAGCGTCCAGGTTGGCGACAAGATCGTGTTCGCGAAGTACGGCGGCACCGAGCTGAAGCTCGACGATGTCGAGTACCTGATCCTGGCCGAGAAGGACATCCTGGGCATCATTCAGGACTAAGGCTCCCCAGCGCTGCATACCAGCGCCCCATTCCTGAATATATTCAGATCACGATTTCTCGTTTCTCACTTCTTTAGGAGGATAGACAGAGCTATGGCTAAGCAGCTCGAGTTCAATGAGTCGGCCCGCCGCTCGCTCAAGCGCGGCGTCGATACCGTTGCCGATGCAGTCAAGACCACGCTCGGCCCCCGTGGCCGCAACGTGGCTATCGATAAGAAGTTCGGCGCCCCCACCGTCACCCACGACGGCGTGACCGTGGCCAAAGAGGTGGAGCTGAAGGACCCGTTCGAGAACATGGGCGCGCGCCTGCTCGTCGAGGTTGCCAGCAAGACCAACGACGTGGTCGGCGACGGCACCACCACCGCCACCGTGCTGGCCCAGGCCATCTTCAACGAGGGCCTGAAGGTCGTGACCGCTGGCGTCAACCCCATGCTGCTCAAGCGCGGCCTGGACAAGGGCGCTGAGGCGATCGTCAACGAGCTGAAGAACCTGGCCACCCCCGTGCGCGACCGCGCCGACATCGCCCACGTGGCCTCGATCTCGGCTGCCGACAGCGAGATCGGCGAGCTGATCGCCGAGGTCAACGAGAAGGTTGGCAAGGACGGCGTGATCACGGTCGAGGAGAGCCGGGGCATCGCGTTCGAGACCGAGTACACCGAGGGTATGCAGATCGACCGCGGCTACATCTCGGCCTACTTCGTCACCAACTCGGACCGCATGGAGGCCGAGCTGGAGGAGCCCTACATCCTGATCACCGACAAGAAGATCTCAAGCATCCAGGACATCCTGCCGGTGCTGGAGAAGGTGCTTCAGACGGGCAACAAGAACTTTGTGATCCTGGCCGAGGACGTGGACGGCGAGGCGCTGCCCACCCTGGTGCTGAACAAGCTGCGCGGCACGCTCAACGTGCTGGCCATCAAGGCCCCGGGCTTCGGCGACCGCCGCAAGGCCATGCTGGGCGACATCGCCATCCTCACCGGCGGCACCGTGATCTCGGAAGAGGTTGGCCGCAAGCTGGACAGCGCGACGCTGGCCGACCTGGGCCGCGCCCGCCGCATCGTGTCCGACAAGGACAACACCACCTTCATCGAGGGCCACGGCGATGAGTCGGCCATCAAGTCGCGCATCGAGCAGATCCGCGCCCAGATGGAGACCACCACCAGCGACTTCGACCGCGAGAAGCTGAACGAGCGCCTGGCCAAGCTGGCCGGCGGCGTGGCGGTGCTCAAGGTCGGCGCGGCCACCGAGCCGGAGCTGAAGGAGAAGAAGCACCGCGTCGAGGACGCGCTCTCGACGGCCCGCGCGGCCATCGAGGAGGGCATCGTCCCCGGCGGCGGCGTGGCGCTGATCAACGCGGCCAAGGCCCTGGAGAACATCACGACCTCCGCCGACGACGAGCGCTTCGGCATCCAGATCCTCAAGCGCGCGCTTGAGGAGCCGATGCGGCAGCTGGCCCGCAACGCTGGCGAGGATGGCGCGGTCATCATCTCCGATGTCCGCCGCTTCCAGGCCGAGAAGGGCGACACCAACTACGGCTACAACGTGCTCTCGGGCCAGTACGGCAACCTGATCGAGCAGGGCGTGATCGACCCGGTCAAGGTCACCCGCTCGGCGGTGCAGAACGCAGTCTCGATCGCGGGCCTGCTGCTCACCACCGAGGCCCTGATCACCGACATCCCCGAGGAGAAGCCCGCTGCTCCGGCGATGCCAGGCGGCGGCATGGACTTCTAGTCCCGCACCGCTTGGCAAGGCCCCCGCACAACGATGTGCGGGGGCCTTGCTGTGCCTCGCGGCTAGATGGAATTTGCGACCTCAGCGCCTTTCGCTTTTCTAAAAAATGCGTTTTCCCTCATTTGCTACATTTCCTCTTGAGTAGTGCCCCATACCCACCACCACGCGCAGCTCAAAGCACAAAAAAAGAGGCAGCGCCTAGATGACGCCGCCTCGACCAGACCAGCCCGGCCTACACCAGCGGCGTGGTCGGCGGCGCGGGCGGGTAGCTTGTGGGCGTGTCAACCACCTTCTTGCCCGCGATCATCGCGCCGAACAGCCCGCCCAGCAGCGAGACCAGCAGGTTCAGCACGCCGAAGCATAGGCCCATCACCGGCCCCATCACGCCGACGATGCTCTGCATCTGCTCGGGCGAGACCTGCCCCGACATCTCCTGCCGCGACATCTCCTGCTCCATAATGGAGGAAAACTCGGGCATGCTTGCGACCATGCCAAAGGCAACGATCCAAAAGATCGCCCCGCCGATCAGCGTGCCGACGCCAGCCACCGTGCCCGCCAGCACGCCCTGGCCAAGGCCCGCCTGCTCGGTCGCCCACTTCAGCGCGAAGTAGCCCGCCACGCCGCCCACCAGCAGCGCGCTGACCGGGCTGCACAGCAGCGAGCCAACGACCGGGATCCAAGAGACCGCCAACGTAACCACGATCCCAACAAGGCCGAAGATCAGGCCCGATTTCATCGTCGCCGACATAGATTCTGCTCCTCACTATTGCTCTGGGGCGCAGGCCGCGCCCTGGGGCTACTGCTTTTTCCGCGTGTGCTGCGGCTCGACCGCCAGATTATCGAACACGGCTGTGACATCGGCAGTCGCAAAGGTGTTGACGCCGAGCGCCACATCGCCGCTAGCAAAGGTGGCATCCGAGGCCTGGCCCAGCAGCTCGCCGTTCAGGTAGAGGCTGATCAGGTCGCCCTGGGCCACCACCCGCAGTCGGTTGGGGCCGCCGCGCGTGTCGATGGTGGGCCAGTTAGTCCACTCGATCAGCGCGCGCCACGCGCCGCCCTCGCGCACATCTAGGCTGTAGAAGCCATCGCTGGAGATGCTGGCCATGTAGAAGTTCTGCTCATCCTGCTGCCGAAAGATCAGGCCGGCGGCGGTGGCGGGCGTACCGCGCGGGAAGCTGACATCCACATCCAGCGCGCCATCGGCCAGCGGGCCGCCCACTAGGCTGCGCACCAGCAGCTGCGGCTTGCGCACGGTGATGCGGTAGGTGCCATCCGCGCACGCGAACAGAGCGCTCTCGGTCGCGCCGGTGCGCAGCGCCAGGTGGGTAGGGTCGTCGAATAGCTCGCGCATAGCTGCGAGCGGCACAGGCGTGGCACTGGGCGCGGGCGTGGCGCTGGGCGCGAGCGTGGGCAGCGCGTCGGGCGCGGGGCCGAGCGCGCAGCCACCCAGCGCCACGGCCAGCAGCGCCACCACGCTAGCGGCCCAGCACCGCACGCAGCGCCGCGAAGAACCGCTGGTTCTCCTCCTCCAGCCCATAGGACACCCGGATGAAGCCCTCGACACCCCAGCCGGAGAGCGGCGTGACCGTGAAGCCGCGCTCCATCAGCGCGCCGGTGACGGCCATGTCGTCACCCACGTGGAAGGCCACAAAGTTGGTGGCGCTGGGGATCGGTTCCAGGCCCATGGCGGCCAGCTCGGCGGCGAAGGCGGCGCGGCAGGCGCTGGTGTGCTGGCGGCTGCGGGCCACATGTGGCTCATCGTCGATGGCGGCCAGGCCAGCAGCCTGCGACAGCAGGTTCACATTGAAGGTCGGGCGGGCGCGCTCTAGGTAGCCGATCAGGTCGGGGTGGGCGAAGGCGTAGCCCAGACGCAGCCCGGCCAGGCCGTAGATCTTGGCGAAGGTGCGCAGCACGATCAGGTTCCTACGCCCGGCGCGCAGCTCGGCCAGGGTGTCGGGGTAGTCGTCGCGCTCCACGAACTCCACGTAGGCCTCATCCACCACCACCAGCACATCCTCGGGCACGGCGTCCAGCAGGCGGCGCAGCTCGGCGGCGCTGCTGGTGGTGCCGGTGGGGTTGTTGGGGTTGCACACGAAGATCAGTCGGGTGCGCTCGGTGACGGCGGCGGCCATGGCGTCCAGGTCGTGGGCGAAGTCGCGCAGCGGCACGCAGATGGCGGTCGCGCCCATCTCCAGGGTGCGCAGGTAGTAGCTGATAAAGCTGCCCAGCGCCATCACGGCCTCGTCGCCCTCGCGCAGCAGGGCCAGGCACAGCAGGAACACGGCCTCGTCGGAGCCGTTGGTGCACATCACCTGCTCGGGCGAAAGCTCGAACTTCTCGGCCAGGCGCTGGCGCAGCGCCAGCGAGCCAGCGTCGGGGTAGCGGTAGACATTGGCCGCCGCCGCCTGGATGGCCTCGATGGCGCGCGGCGAGGGGCCGAGCGGGTTCTCGTTCGACGAGAGCTTGGTCATCCCGGCGGGCTGTTTGGCGATCAGCTTGGTAGGCTTGTAGGGCGGCAGGTGCTCGATATATGGCTTGAAGTGCATGACATCCCCCAGATCGGTGAATAGATCGCGGCCTGCCCAGTATACCAGATCGCCACCCGCAGCCACGGCACATGGGATTCTTTACCACGAAGACACGAAGGCGCGAGGGATTTTACCACCAAGGCTCCAAGGGAGAAGAGGGGGAAGAAATAATCGAAAACATCTTGCGAGAGCGATACGCTAACCAGCGGGAAAAATAAGCATGCTATAATTTCTCGCATCCGAATCAGCAAAGGTGCATACTATGTTTCGAGTCGTCTGGAAATCGATCAAAGATGTCTTTGACGAGATGTTTCTGATGATCCTCACCAACCTGCTGTGGTGCGCGATCTCCGCCCCGCTGCTCGGGCTGGCGGCCTACGCGGCCATCCAGGGCGCGGCATTGCCCGCCACCATCCTGGCCATGCTGGGCGTGCTGCCGCTTGGCCCGGCCAACGCGGGCATCTACACCATCGCCCAACGCGCCACCGAGGGCCGCACCAGCAAGGTCAGCATGTTCTTCGCCGCCATGCGCGAGCACGCCGTGTTCTCGTGGAAGATCTACGGCGCGTGGATGGCTGGCCTGATCACCATTCTGTTCAACTACACCTTCTACCGCGACTGGAACAGCGGCGCTGGCGCATTCATGCAGGTGCTGTTCATCTACATGTTCTTCATCTGGCTGGCCTTCCTGATCTACCTTGGCCCGCTGATGCTGCTGCAGAGCGACAAGCGGCTGCGCACGGTGGCCCGCAACGCTGCCCTGATGACCTTTGGCAGGCCGATCTTCACGCTGGTGACGCTGGTGATGATGGTGGCGATCAGCATTCTGGCCATGATCCCGGGCCTCATCCTGCTGCCCGGCCTCATCCTGTTCGCGCTGCTGTCGGTGTGGGGGTTCAACGCCACCAACCGCCTGATCGAGGAGGCCGAGGAGCGCCGACGGAAGGCCGAGGAGGAGGCCGCCGCCGCAGCCGGAAGCGCCAACTACAGCAACGAGAAGGGCCGAGGCGGCCAGGTGCGCCCGCGAGATTGAGACCAAGTTGTAACGATTAGCCCCCTAGCAGATCGCAGTACAATAGAGCCACATTCGCCCGATCACACCGCGCCAGCGCCGCGCCAAGCGCCAGAGCAGCAGAGCGCCCCGTGGGGCAGCGGGCCGACCGCGTCGCGCCGCCCGCCAGCAGCCTGGCCGCCGCCCAGCAGCGGACGATCACGCACATCAGGAGTGCCGCAATGCCCACCACCACCCTCACGCTCGACTGGCGGAAGACTCTGATCGCGGCAGCCGCGCTGGCATGCGCCCTGCTGGCCGCGCTGTTCCTGCTGCGTGGCACCACCGCCCACGCCCAGGGCCAGATCAAGCTGGAGATCGAGAAGACGCTGGAAGGAAGCGACCTCATCCGCGTCGGCCAGGAGATGACCTTCACGATCACCATCCGCAACACCGGCACCATCTCCGTCACCAAGCTGCCGCTGCTCGACCGCTACAACAGCGGCATCCTGCAGCTGGTGCGCACCAGCCCCGACTACTCCTCGCACGACACCGCCGCCAGCGAGATCCACTGGACCGACCTGACCACCGATACGCTGTTCGGGCCGCTGGCCCCCGGCGACACCATCAAGGTCACCACGGTGTTCCGCGCCATCCACGCCGCCCCCGAGACGGTGAACTACGCCGAGATCGGCGCTGCCGAGGGCATGAGCGGCGAGAGCGGCGGCGGCGAGAACGACCAAGACGCGGGCGGTGCCGAGGGTGGGCACGTCATCCTCACCAAGGGCCTGGCCCCCGGCCAGACGCCGATGGTGGGCAAGCCGATCACCTTCACCATCAGCATCCGCAACGACGGCGGGGCCGATCTGGTGAAGATCCCCGTGACCGACACCTTCAAGCCCGACTACCTGGCCTTCATCAGCAGCGAGCCTGCGCCATCCAGCGTCAGCGCCAACCAGCTGGTGTGGGATGATGTGCTACCGCTGGTGGGCCTCACGCGGCTGCGCCCGAACGAGGTGATCACCCTCACCACGGTCTACACCGCGCTGAAGGAGTTCGACGGCACCGGCATCAACGAGGTCGGCTCCTCGGGCACCGAGGACGAGTTCCAGAACGCTGTGGATGCGCCCAAGCAGGATGAGGTGCCCGTGCGGATCATCGGCGACGCCTCGGCAGCGCCCACCGCAGCGCCCACCGCCACCCCGGAGGCCACCGCCACCGCCACGCCCAGCCGCAGCACCGGCGGCGGCGACGATGACGACGACGAGGACAGCACGCCCACCCCCACGGCGGCACTCACCGCCACGCCGCTGGCGATCACGGCCACCGCTGTGGCCACCGATACAGCGGGCATCACCGCCACCCCGGCGGCGAGCGCCACCGCCGAGATCACCGCCACCGCTGTGGCGGGCAGCACCCCAACGGCCACCGCCGTGATCCCGGCGCGGCTGCCGGTGTCGGGCGGCGGCGAGGCGAGCTACGCGCCCTGGCTGCTGCTGGCCACGCTGCTGCTGGGCGGCGGCGCGCTGGCCTACCGCACCGCGCGGCGCGGCAGCCGCTAGGCCGCACGCAGGGCACAAAAAAGCGAGGGTCACACATCTGGCCCTCGCACCCCTCTTTTGCCCCACTGGGCAGCCCTAGCAGGTCGCGCAGCAGTTCTTTCGGCCATCGGCCACCCGCACCTCCAGGTGCTGGGCACCAAGATCCCCAAAGGCAAAATCGATCAGGCGCTCGATCAAGGCGCTCTGCGCTGGGAGCGGCTGCGAGGCCACCTCGGCATAGTAGCTGTGTGCGTCCTTCTTCACCAGATACTGGTCCCGCTTCGTGGCACGGCGCGCATACTTCTGATCTGCCATATATCGTGCTCCTTGTTTCGGTTCATCTATACTATAGCATATCTGTGCGACATGTAGCGTCACATGTTAATAATCCGTTGGGAAACCACATAACTCTGCTATAGCGATGGGTGGACAACCTGGTCCGCTTAGGCTCACGGCTGGTGAGCGATGGCATACTCTCTGCTTAACGATAGCTCAAGAGATAGTACGACGCATCGTACCCAATTGTTCCAGCAAAGGAGCAACTTTTATGAACGATCAACACAGAGAGACCCCGCTCAACCCGCCAGAGCCAGAGGGTGTCGATAAAGTGAACCAGCTGCTGGGCCAGCGCCGCCAGCAGGATCAGAGCGCGGTGGTGGACTACAGCGAGATCGACACGGCGGCTCGCGCCACGCCCACCAAGCTCTACGAGGGCGAGCCGGGCGGCAGCCTGGAAACCGAGGGCTACGGCGACGAGAGCCTGGAGGAGCTGACCGACCAAGAGCTGCGGGCCGACGAGACCGACGACCCGATGGAGGCTGTGGAGGAGGGCTACACCTACATCCCGCCGGTCGACCCGCCGATTGTGCCGAGCGCCGAGGGCAGCTACGAGAGCGCCGAGGTGGCCAGCGGCTTTGGCACCTCTTCGCTGGAGGACGAGTACGACGCGGATGGGCATGGCAGCTTCCTGCCCGCCGACGACGAGGTGGCGGCGCGCGTGCGCGAGGCGCTGCTAGCCGACAGCAGCACCAGCGCCTACGCCCACCAGATCAGCATCGCGGTGCGCGGCGGGCGCGTGCTGCTGCGCGGCGTGGTGGATGACCTGGATGATAGCGACAATCTCGCCGCCGTGGCCGGCTATGTCTCCGGCGTGGAAGAGGTGATCGACGACCTGGAGATACGCGGAATGTAGCGCAGGCTACACCATGGGGCAAAAACGGGGCGCTGGCCAGCTGGCCAGCGCCCCTCGTGCGTGCTAAGCCAGAGCCTACGCCTCCTCGGAGTAGAGCGGGGTGCTCAGGTAGCGCTCGCCGTTGCTGGGCGCGATAAACACGATCAGCTTGCCAGCGTTCTCGGGGCGGCGGGCCAGCTGCAGCGCGGCGGTGGCCGCAGCGCCCGAGCTGATACCCAGCAGCAGGCCCTCCTCGCGGGCCAGGCGACGCGCGGTGTCGAAGGCGTCCTCGTTCGAGATCTGGATGATCTCGTCGATGATGCCGGTGTTCAGCACATCGGGCACGAAGCCCGCGCCGATGCCCTGGATCTTGTGCGGGCCAGGCTTGCCGCCCGAAAGCACCGGCGAGGCGGTCGGCTCCACCGCCACGGCCTTGAACGAGGGTTTGCGCGACTTGATCACCTCGGCGACGCCGGTGATGGTGCCGCCGGTGCCCACGCCTGCCACCAGGATGTCGATCTCGCCGTCGGTGTCGCGCCAGATCTCCTCGGCGGTGGTGGTGCGGTGCACCTCGGGGTTGGCCGGGTTCTTGAACTGCTGGGGCAGCCAGGCGTTGGGCGTCTCGGCGGCAATCGCCTCGGCCTGGGCGATAGCGCCACGCATGCCGTCCGGCCCAGGCGTGAGCACCAGGTCGGCCCCGAAGCCGCGCAGCAGCTTGCGGCGCTCGACACTCATCGTCTCGGGCATTGTGAGAATGACGCGGTAGCCCTTGGCCGCCGCCACAAACGCCAGGCCGATGCCGGTGTTGCCGCTGGTCGGCTCGACGATCACCGTCTCGCCTGGCTTGATCGTGCCCGCGCGCTCGGCATCCTCGATCATGGCCAGGCCGATGCGGTCCTTCACGCTGCTGGCCGGGTTGAAGTACTCCAGCTTGGCGGCGATGGTGGCCGATGTGTCGTTCAGGCGGTTCAGCTTGACCAGGGGCGTGTTGCCGATCAGCTCGGTGATATTGTTGTAGATACGCGCCATACCCACCTCGTCCTATTCTAGTATTTGTTACTCAAGTTACTTGCGCCCATTATAGATCGTAGCGGCGCTCAGATCAAGCATTTTCTTGGGGTATTGGCAAAATTCGTCAACCTGCCCCAACGCGGGCACAGACCTAGGGCAAGGCGTCGCGCTGGAGCCGTTCGATCGCATCCTCGGCCTTGGGGCAGCCGTCCTGGCTCACGGCCAGCGCGCGGCGGTAGGTGGTGGCGGCCTCGCCGACCATGGCCAGCTGCTCGTAGAGCGCGCCGAGCGACAGCAGCACCGCCACCTGCTGCTGCCGCAGCTCCTCGCGGCGCTCCTCCACGTCGGACGAGTCGCCGAAGAACGGACAGTCGTCCATATAGTCGCCGCGGTAGAGCGCGGATGCCTGCTCCATGCTGGCGCGGGCCGCATCCAGGTCGCCCTGGCGCTGGGCGGTCTGGCCGCGCTCGACAGCGCGTGCGTGCTCATCCACATCGCACCATGCCACGCAGGCCGGGTCGAGCCAGTAGCGCTCGTGGTGATAGGTGATCAGCTTGCTCTCGTTGCCGCGCCGCAGCCCCGGCTCTAGCGTGCGGCGCAGGGCCGAGAGCGTGCGGTGGAAGGCGCTGTCGGCCTTATCCATGTCCAGATCGGGCCAGATGATCTCCTCGGCCTCATCTTTTGTCAGCCCTTTGCCGCGCCGGTCGAACAGAAAGGCGAACAGCGCCTCGGCCTGGTAGTTGCCCGCCTTATCGCCGCCCCAGCGCTCAATCCGGCTACCATCGCGCTCGACATGCAGCGGGCCAAGCGCCGAGACGCGCAGGCCCGGCTGCCGGGCCGCCGAGGCAGCGGGCGCGGGCTGGGCCGAGGCCAGTGCCTGGCGGGCCTCGGCGGCCTGAGCCTCAAGCTGGGCCTGCTCGGCGCGCAGCTGGCGGCTCTGCTCGGCCAGCGCGGCCATGGCCAGCTCCTCCTCCTGCTGGGTGCGGGCGTGCTTCACCGAGAGCGCCAGGTAGCGGCTCAGCGAGTCGAGCAGCGCGCGCTCGACCTTGGTGTACCAGTCCTCGGATCGCTTGGGGCCAAGCGCCAGCAGGCCCAGCACCTCGTCGCCACGGCGCAGCGGCATCAGCAGGCGGGCGTCGGGCCACGCGGCCAGCTCGCCCACATAGGCGGTCGGCTCGGAGGGGATGTCGATAGCGCGCAGGGCGCTGGCATCGGGCGCATCGGTGCCGTAGCTGGCCAGCATGCGCAGCCCGCCCGGCTCGATCACGGCCACCGCGCCCGAGCGAACCTTCAGCGTCCGGCAGATCGCCGAGAGGCCCGCGTCGAGCTGGGCGGCCAGATCGCCGTGCTCGAACAGATCCTCGCTGACCGCGCGCAGCAGGCGGCCATAGTCGAACTCGCGGTGAAAAAAGCGCCGGTCAAGCCACGAGCCGACCCAGTCGCGGATGGGCGCGAAGATCGCCACCAGCGCCACCAGCGCGAAGATTGTAAACAGCGGCGTCTTCAGGCCCAGCAGGCCGCTGACCAGCGGCTCGAACAGCAGCAGCGCGAGGATAAACGACAGCGTCACACCGCTGGCCAGGATCGAGCGGATGAAGGTGCGCCGTGCCACGCGGGCAGGCAGCAGCATGCGGTAGGCCAGCACCATGTAGGCCATCAGCGCCAGGCCCGCATCCATCAGCAGCTGGCCGGGGGCCTGGGGCCAGCCCACCTCGCGCGCCACCGAGGCGAACAGCGCGCCCGACACGGCGATGGCCACCGACCCCGCGAAGAAGCCGCGCCGCCGCCGCTCGATCATGTCGTCGCGGAACAGCAGGTAGTTGCGAAACACCAGCCACAGCGAGAGCGCCAGCGGAAACGCGCGCTGCAGCGCCGAGCAGGCTGTGAGCAGCAGGTGGGGGAAGCGCGGCGGCGACGAGGCCAGCTGCATATCGGGCGAGAGCAGCGCATAGGCGGCCAGCAGCGCGCCCGTGGCTAGGAAGATCGCCACCGCCGCGCTGCGCAGCCGCTCCAGCCGCCGCGTGTCGGCGACAATATTGGTGAAGTTGAGCCACACTGGCGGCAGCAGCATGGCCGCCGCGATCTCCAGCCGCAGCATCAGCGGGCGCACGCTGGCCAGCTCGCTGGTGAGCGCGCCCACCACATTCGAGAGGCCGTAGAGCGTCAGCAGCAGGCAGAGCCACGCGAAGGCGTGGGCGGCGGGGTCGCGGGGCGAGCGCACCAGCAGGCTCAGGCCAAGCCACGACGCCAAGACACCCATGAGGAAGGTGGGAATAAGCGCAAGCGGCATGAGATAGCCTCAGATCAAATACGATTAGGGTGAGTATAGCATCCAGCAGATGCTAGGCGCAAACAGATCGGGCCAGGCGAGATTCTCGCTCCCTCCAAGGCGCTAAGCAGCCATTTCACCACGAAGGGGCAAAGACACCAGGGCCGGAGCGGGGGGCTAGTTATCACCATCGCCTAGCAGCATTCCCACGCGCAGCGCCGCAGCGAATTTCTGCTACACTATGCGGCGAACGAACGCTGCAACAAAATCTTAACACCTGCCGTCGTATGGGCAGCTACAGATGGCACATTCCAGCCAACACAGAGGAGTAAGGGGACATGCAACAGCAGCGACTCATGCGTAGCCGCACCGAGGTCGTTATCAGCGGGGTGTGCGGCGGCCTCGGCGAATATTTTGGGGTCGACCCGGTCATCGTGCGCCTGATCTTTGCGCTGGCCACGCTCACCACCGGCATCGGCCTGCTCATATACCCGGCGCTCTGGATCGCCATGCCCAAGGCTCCGGCACCGGCGGGCAGCGCCCCAGGGCCGCAGATGTTCGGCGCGAGCGAGCAGCCCTACATGGTGCAGCGCGAGCGGGCGGGCGTGGCCAGCGCGGCGCGCTACGCCGAGCCGCCGCCGCCCAGCAGCTACAACTTCGACCCGCTCACCGGCCAGCCGGTGCGCCCCGCCGGGGCCACCGGCGAGACCACCCAGCTGCCCTACGACCCGTTTCCCGCCGACCCGCAGCAGATCTCCTACCCGGCGCAGCCCGCACCAGCCCGCAGCAACAAGGGCCGCTGGGTCGCCTTCGGCCTGATCGCCTTCGGCATCATGGTGCTGGCCGACCAGCTGCAGATCAACATCGGGTTTATCTTCCCATTTCTGATGATCGGGCTGGGCGTCTACCTGCTGCGCAAGCGCTAGGGCGCGGCAGAAAGCACCAAAGGCCACGCGGTATACCGCCGCGTGGCCTTTGTGTTGCCTAGCGGTAGCCCTCGGCCTGCATCTCGAACAGGCGGGCGTAGGTGCCACCCTTGGCCATCAGCTCGGCGTGCGAGCCAAGCTCGCCCACCTGCCCGCCCTCGATCACCACGATCCGATCGGCCATGCGCACCGTGCTGAAGCGGTGCGAGATCAGCACCGCGATCTTGCCCTCAGTCAGCTTGCGGAAGCGTTGGAAGATCTCATACTCGCGCTCGGCATCCAGCGCGCTGGTCGGCTCATCCAGCACCAGCACCTCGCCGTCGCGCATGAAGGCGCGGCTGAGCGCCACCTTCTGCCACTGCCCGCCCGACAGCTCGTGCCCCGAGCGGAACCAGCGCCCCAGCACTGTCTCCAGCCCCTCGGGAAGCTCCGAGGAGACCTCGTCGGCCCCGCCGCGCTCGGCGGCATCCTCGATGCGCGCGGTGTCCTCCATGCTCTCGATCTGGCCAAAGCCGATGTTCTCGCGCATGCTCAGGTGGTAGTGCACGAAGTCCTGGAAGATCACGCCGATCTTGCGGCGCAGGTCATCCGGCGCGAAGTCGCGCAGATCGATGCCATCCAGCAGAATCTGGCCCTCGGTCGGGTCGTAGAGCCGCGTCATCAGCTTGATCAGCGTGGTCTTGCCCGCGCCGTTCTGGCCCACCAGCGCGATCTTCTCGCCGGGGCGGATGACGAGGTTGATATCGCGCAGCGCCCAGTCCTCGCGGTCGGGGTAGCGGAACGACACGTGGCGAAACTCTAGGCCCTGGGTCAGCCGCGCGGGCATGGCCGCAGGCGTGGCGGCCTGGGCCATCTGCGGCTCCAGCGTCAGGAAGCCGAACAGATTGTCCATAAACAGCCCGTTCTCGTACAGCCGGTTCAGGTTGTCGAACAGGCCCTGGAAGGTGCCCTGGCTGCTGCGGAACAGCGCCAGGTAGAAGGTCATCGAGCCAAGCGTGATCACGCCGCCCACGGTCTCGAAGATGATCCAGGCGTAGCAGGCGTAGTAGCTGAACGACGAGAGCATGCCCCAGATCAGGCTGTAGAGCGAGCGCCTGCGGGCCAGCCGCTCATCCTCGTCGAAGGTCTTCCAGAAGATCTCCTCGTAGCGCCGCAGCAGCGGCTCGCCCAGGCCGAACAGCTTCACCTCCTTCACGCTGCTGTCCACCGTCAGCACGTGCTCGAAGTACTGCATGCGCCGGAACTCGGGCGCGCGCCAGGTGAGCATGCGGAAGTGCAGGTTGCTGTAGCGCCCCTGGGCGATAAACGAGGGGATGGTGGCCCCAAACAGGATGAGCGCCACCAGCGGGCTGAAGGTGATCAGGCCCACCGCGAAGGTCAGCAGCGTGATCACGTTCTGCACCAGCATGAAGCTGCCGTTGATGATGCCCAGCGCGCGGAAGTCGGCCTCGCGGCGGGCGTTCTGCAGCTTGTCGTAGAAGCTGGGGTCTTCAAAATACTGCAGGTCGAGCGAGAGCGCCTTGCGGATGACCGTGGTGTTGATGTAGTTGCCCAGCCGCGCGTTCAGCACGTGCTCGGCCAGTAGCCGCACCTGCGAGAGCACCGCGCCCAGCAGCAGCAGCCCGAACTCGGCCAGCAGCAGCGGCAGCGTGGCCTGCAGCCCAGCGGCGGCCCCCAGCCCGGCAGCCAGCGCCGCCACCACGGCATCCACGATCAGCTTGCCCACCCACGCCTGGCTGATCGGCAGCAGCGCGCTCACCAGCGTGATCGCCGCCATCACCAGCGTGTTCAGCCGATCGGATGCCCACACCAGCCGGAACGCGCCGGGGATATTGCTGTAGGCCTTGCGCGTCTCGCGCAGGCGCTCGCGCCAGGGCTTGCGCGGCTCGTCGGGGAGCGGTGCGACCCCGCCCATACGCTCGCGCCGAGGAGAAACACCCATAGTAGAACCTTCTTTATGCTTCGATTGCTTTTCGCAAGAATCGTAGCACAGCGCGGGCGGGTGTGGCCCCGGCATTTGGGCAGGTTTTCACAGGGCGCAAAAAAGCACCAGCGGCTCACAGGCCGCTGGTGCCCATCGACAATCGAACTACTTGCCGCCCTTGACCAGCTCCTTGAGGGTGCTGCTGGCGCTGAAGCCAGGGGTCGAGGTGGCCGGGATGGTGATCTTCTGGCGGGTCTGGGGGTTGACGCCCTCGCGCTCCTGGCGCTGGCGAACCTCGAACGTCCCAAAGCCAGTCAGGGTCACCTTTTCGCCCTGTTTGAGCTGCTCAGCAATGATATCAAGCGCGGCATCGATCACCAGCTTCGTCTCTTTCTGCGAGACGTTCGTGCGCTCCGAGACCGCCTTGATGAAGTCTGTCTTCTGCATACGTGTAGCTCCTCCTACGGTACGTATGTGCGATTACCTCATTCGTATGCAGTATACTGTACTTGTCAAGACCTTTCGTGATTAGGACGCCCTAGAACGGCTCTGAGATTTTCCACATAGCATTTTAGCGCATCACAAAGCCAAGAAACGCATCTGGCATTAGAAAGGGAAATAGTTAAAATCGCGCCGTAGGCCTGCAGATGTTTGCCCTATCCCAACGCAGAATCGGCTAGCCAAACTGCTGTGCCCCGATGCGCAGCTGGTCGACCAGGGCCATGACATCGGCCAGCGGCAGCGGCATGCACAGCACCCGCACGTGCTCATCGGGGGCAAAGGCATCCGCATCGCCATAGGTGAGCACCAGGGCACGCATGGGCTGCCCACCGCTGTGGCGTTGGCATGCATCCTGGGCCGCCGCGCCAAGCTGGGCATCGGCGATGATCAGGGCGGGCTGCTGCTGACGGCACATGTCGTGTAGCTGGGCGGCGGCGCTGGACTCGCGGGTGCTGTAGCCTGCGCGCTGCAGCGCGTTCAGCAGCAGCGTGCGGAACGCCGAGTCGCCGCTGGCCACCACCACCGGGAAGGTGCGCTCCAGCTGAAAGGGCGAGTGGCTGGGGCGGGCCGCACCGCGCTGATCGACCAGAAAGGTGCAGCCGCCCTGGGCCTTGGCGGCGTGCTTCATCTCGGCGGCGGCGCGGGCCATCTCCTCGGGGTCGCTGTAGGCCGTGGTGCGATTCGAGACCCCGCCGATCGACAGGCTGAGCAGCCGAAAGCGGCGCAGCACCCCAAAGCGGTCGACGCCCGTCTGGTAGCCGCGCTGCCAGTCCTCGGACTGGTAGAAGTGGCTCACCTGGCGCTCGAACATGGCCAGCGCCTCGGCGCAGATCGGCTCCACGCACTCGGGCGTGGTCAGCACCACAAAGTCATCACCGCCCACGTGTCCGATAAAAGCTTGGCCCCTGCCGTGGCGGGCCACCGCCGCCTGAAGGATGCTCGACAGCAGCATGATCGCCCGATCGCCGCGCGAGAACCCGTAGGTGTCGTTAAAGGTTTTGAAGTTATCGAGATCGGCGTGCAGCAGGGCCAGCGGCCTATGCGACTGAAAGCGCTGCCCCAGCTCCTGGGCGATCAGCGCGCCGCCGGGCAGGCCCGAGAGCGGGTTGAGCAGCGGGCGGCGCGCCGCGCGGCGCAGGTGCGACCGCACCCGCGCGAGCACCTCGGTGACGGCAAAAGGCTTGACAATGTAGTCATCCGCGCCGGTCTCGAAGCCCACCACCACATCATCCGGGCGCATGCGGGCCGTCATCACGATCATGGGGATGTGCGAGATGCGGGTGTCGTTGCGCATCTGGCGGATGGCCTCGTAGCCATCCATCTGCGGCATCATGAGGTCGACCAGCACCAGCTGCGGCAGGTGCTGCTGGGCCAGCCGAACCACCTCGTGGCCATTTGACGCGCTCAGCACCAGATAGCCCTCATTCCGCAGCGATGTTTCAAGCAGCGAGCGCAAAAGCGGATCGTCATCGGCCACCAAGATACACTGCGATTGGCTGCCGATATCTTCGAGCACTTTTGGCTGTGGTAGCGCAGAGATCTGGCCAGTTAGATTGTGGTTCATCAGTTAACTCCAGCACAGACGCTTGGGTGATGGCTACGCTCAGACGAAATCCGCACGCTGTTTTTGATCGGCCAACAGCAGCGCGGCGCGAGACGGGACGTGGTGCACGAGCAGCTAGGGAGATCGGGCGGCGCTCGGCAAGAAAAATCGCAGAAGCAGTCAGGCAGATTGCAGACAGATGGCTACCAGAAGGTGGGTATTTCGGCGCTCAGGCAGGCCTCTCAGGCGCTGCCACAGTACATAAACCTAACTCATATCGTCATTCCTTAGTATATCAAAATACAACCATTTGATAGGATAAAGCCCACGCGGCGACAGCACTCCCCGGGTGAGCCTCTGTCCTATAGCACGATTTAGCCTTGCTGCAGCAATGGGCGCTCAATCTGGGCAGGAACCGACACTCCCGCCCACATCGCAGGGAGCTACGGAATCGCTCCCAAAAACATGAGGTGTTGTGTAGAGTGTACAACGTTTTTCAGCATCGCGTGCGCATTTCCGGTGCCCAAAATGGTGGCGAAAAAAGTGACAGCCGGGGCATATCAACCTATACTGCTGGTATCCTGATCATTTTCTGGGCCACGCGGCGGCGCAGGCTCTGGGCGGTAACCTCGCCCGCGCCAGCTGCCTACGATGCCCTAGATACAAGGTACAACCATGCCTGCACCAACAACCATCCGCTCGATTGCGGTCCGCGAGCTCAACATCCCGCTCTTCTCGCCCTTTGGGATCGCCGGTGGGGCGCAGGCCAGCGCCCAGAACCTGCTGGTGACGGTGGAGCTTGCCGATGGCACGCTGGGCTACGGCGAGGGCGCGCCCTTCCCCGCCTACAACGGCGAGACCCAGGAGAAAGCGCTTGAGGGCGTGCGGCTGGCCCAGGGCCAGATCGAGGGGGCCGATGTGCGCGAGTGGCGCGAGATCGGCGCGCGCCTGGCCGCATGCATCGGCAAGGTCGGCTCGGCGCGCTGCGCGATCGAAATGGCGGTGCTGGATGCGCTGACCCGCCGCAGCGGCATGCCGCTCTGGGCCTTCTTCGGCGGCAAGGCCACCGTGCTTGAGACCGACATGACCATCACCACCGGCACGGTCGAGCAGGCTGCCGCCGACACCAAGGCAGTGCTGGCACGCGGCATCCGCACGATCAAGATCAAGATCGGCTCGGGCGATATCGCCAAGGATCTGGAGCGCGTGCAGGCGGTGGCGCAGGCCGCCCCCGGCTCGCCGCTGATGCTGGATGGCAACGGCGGGTTCACCGCCGACCAAGCCCTGCAGCTGACCGCCGCGCTCCACGAGCGCAACATCACGCCCATCCTGTTCGAGCAGCCGGTGAAGGCCGAGGACACCGCCGGGCTGCGGCAGGTGACCAAGTGGAGCGGCCTGCCCGTGGCCGCCGACGAGAGCGCGGCCAGCGCGGCGGCGGTGCTGCAGCTGGCCCACGACCGCGCGGCCAACGTGGTGAACATCAAGCTGATGAAGGCGGGTATCGTCGAGGCGCTCGACATCGCGGCGATCTGCCGCGCGGCGGGCATCCGCCTGATGATCGGCGGCAATGTCGAGTCGATCCTGGCCATGACCACCTCGGCGTGCTTCGCAGCGGGGCTGGGCGGCTTCAGCTTTGTCGATCTCGACACGCCGATGTTCATGAGCGAGAACCCGTTCGACGGCGGGTTTGCGCAGCGCGGGGCCAAGCTGGATCTGAAGGGCATCGCGGCGGGGCACGGCGTGACGCCCAAGCAGGCGTAGGGGCTGGCGCGGCTGGCGGGTGCGCCCCGCCAGCCCGGCACTCGCTAGAGATCGCGCAGCACGCCGTTGAGCACGAACAGCATGTTGGCGGGCCGCTCGGCCATGCGCCGCATCAGGTAGGGGTACCACTCGGTGCCATAGGGGGCGTAGATCCGCATGCGGTAGCCATCACGCACCAGCTGCTCCTGCAGGTCGCGGCGGATACCGAAGAGCATCTGGAACTCGAACTTGTCGGGCGTGATGCCCGACTTGGCGGCGTAGTCGCGGGTGGCCTCGATCATGCGCTCGTCGTGGGTGGCGATGCCGGGGTAGGTGCCCTCGCTCAGCAGCATCTGCATCAGCTTCACGTAGTTGGCGTCCACATCGGCCTTGTTGGGGAAGGCCACCGAGGCCGGCTCCTTGTACGCGCCCTTGCACAGCCGCACCCGCACGCCCAGCTTGTTCAGCGCGCGGATGTCATCCTCGCTGCGGTACAGGTAGGACTGAATGACCACGCCGACGTTCTTGTAGCGCTCCCACAGCTCGCGGTGGAGCTTCAGCGTGCGCTCGGTGTAGGCCGAGCTCTCCATATCGAGCCGCACGAAGGTGCCGAAGCGCTCGGCCTGATTCAGCACATGCGATATGTTGCGCCTGCACAGCTCCTCGTCGATGTCCTGGCCCATCTGGGTGAGCTTGACCGAGGCGTTAGCCTCGGCCCCGGCCCGCTCGATGGCGTGCAGGATGCCGATATACTCGGCGGCGGCGGCGTTGGCGGCCTGCGGCGTCGATACCGACTCGCCCAGATTGTCGAGCGTGACGCTCATGCCCGCGCTGTTGATCGTCTTGACCGCCTCGATGGCCTCGGCCAGGCTGGTGCCCGCCACAAAGCGGTTGATCAGGGGTTTTGTCAGCGGGCTTTCGAGCAGGCGCTTCAGCGAGGGCTGCTCGGAGAGGTAGAGAAGGGTTCCGCGAAGCATGATCGTATCCTGTCGCTCATGGTGCAAAAAAACGAAAGACGGCCCGCCTGCTGGCAGCGCTGCATCTTTCGCCGGGTGGATGTCTGGCGTTCGGGCCATTGTAGCATAGGGGGCCATTCCTACTGGATCGAAAGCATATGCCAAAAGTAGACATACCGCGCCTGGCCGTGCGCAGCGCGCTGGTGGGCTACGCCGCCGCGCTGGCGGGCCTGGCGCTGCTCTGGCGGGCGGGCAGCCAGCGCTGGTGGGCGCAGGTGGCGCGGATCTTCGCGCCGCACCTGTTCTGGCCGCTGGCGGCGCTCCTCCCGCTGGCGCTGCGCTCGCGCGACCGCTGGGCGCAGTGGGCCGCCTGCCTGCCCGCCGCGCTGTTCGTGGCCATGTATGGCCGCCGCATGCTGCCGCGCAGGAGCGTGGCCGGCGAGGGCGCACGCCTGCGCGTGGCCACCTGCAATCTGTGCTTCCGCAACCAAGATGCCAGCAAGATCGTGGCCGCGCTGGGCGGGCTGCGGGCCGACATCGTGATGCTGCAGGAGCTGACGCCGCCGGTGGCGCTGGCCCTGGCCCAGCTGGGCGGGCAGTACCCCCACCAGCTGCTGCACGCGGCGGAGCGCCAGAACGGCCTGGGCATCATCAGCCGCCTGCCGCTGGGCGCGGCCAGCCTCGACGCCGACGCGCGCATCCAGCGGGCCAGCGCCAGCCTCGGCCAGCGCCAGATCGTGCTGATCAACGCCCACCCGACCATCGCCGACATGCGCTGGCGCAGGCTGCTGGGCCGTTTCCCCATGCTGGTGGGCTACGCCCCCGGCAGGCGACAAGATCACATCGACGCGCTGCTGGCCCAGATCGACGCCACGGCGGGCGACCTGATTGTCGCGGGCGACTTCAACACCGCCGAGGGCGAGCCGCCCTACCGCCAGCTCGCGGCGCGGCTGCGCGATTGCTTCGCCGAGGCCGGGCGTGGGTTCGGCTTCACCTTCCCGCTGGGCATGGGCAGCGCGGCGCTGCCGCGCCCGCTCATCCGCATCGACTACGTGTGGGTGCGGGGCGCGATCAGGCCGCTGCGGGCGGCGCGCGGGAGCAGCGGCGGGTCGGATCACACCGCCGTGGTCGCCGATCTGCTGATTGGGGAGGGGTAGACCCTACGAGCCGCCGAGTTGCACCGGCTGGGCATCGGCCACCAGTGGCGAGGGGCGGTACATCAAGGTCTCGCGGTCGACTGCGTAGCGCAGGCTGCGGATGAGGCCCACGATGGGGAAGTAGAGCTGCTCGAAGCCTGCGCGCACCTTGCCCAGGCCCTGGCGGCGCACCACGCCCGAGACGATCTGGCGCACGCCCTGGCTGAACATCCACTCGAACAGCAGGTAGAGCGCGGGGAACTTGCCGCAGCGCAGGTACTTGCCCACCGCCGCGCCGGTGCCAGCGCCATAGTTGCGGAAGCTCTGCCAGACGCCCCGGCTGTCCTGGGCGTGGTGGTGGAAGGCCAGCGCCTCGGGGGTGTAGGTGATGCTGCCGCCATGCAGCAGCACGCGGTAGCCAAAGTCGCGCTCGTCCCACGCGCCCAGCGGGCTGCCCGCGCCCAGCAGCTCGTCGAAGCCGCCCAGCTGCTCGAAGCGCTGGCGGGCCACCGCCATGTTGTGGCCGTGGCCAAAGCCCAGGTTCATGGAGCCGGGGCCATAGGTCTCGTGGCGCGTGCTGGTCTTCAGGCCCAGCACGGTGGTGCTGTGCACTAGCTCGGGGGCGACCCCGCCCGGCAGCACGCGGCCAAAGGCGCACCATGCGCGGTTCTGTGCCATGTCGCGCACCAGCGCGCCCACCCAGCCGGGATCGACCCGCACATCATCGTTGGTGAAGAGGATGTAGGGCGCGCTGCCCAGGCGGCTGCCCGCGTTGCGGGTGGCGCACAGCCCGCGCAGCGGGGCGCGCAGATAGCGCACGCGCGGGTCGGCCTCGGCGTGGCGCGCGACGCAGCGCTCGGTGCGGTCATCGTCGCTCTGGTCGAGCACCCACAGCGTGAAGCGCCGGTGGCCGCTGGCGCGGATGCTGGCGATCGTCTGATCGATTGAGTCGCCTCGGTTGTAGGTGGAAATGATGATATCGACGTCCCACATATCGATGCTCGCCGCGCTCATGGGCCGAATCCTTCGTTATGGTTAAACCTGCGCCGCCGAGGTGCCGCCCAGCGCGCCAGCGAACAGCGCGTTCTGCTCGTCGCGCAGGCGGTCGCTCAGCCGACCGGGCGGCACATCCACATCATCGTAGGTGAGCACCGCATCCTTCGGCAGCGCGCGCCGCAGCACGCAGCCCTCGGCTAGGCCGATAGGCAGCAGACGCTGGGAAAAGGTGACGTCGGCGTTCTCGGCCAAGCCATAGGTGTGGTAGCCGCCGATGCCGTCGAGGGTTGTCCCCGCGCTCAGGTCGATCTTGGCCGCCGCCACCACATCCACGCATGGCGCGCCCTCGGCCCGCAGCGCAGCGTCGCCGAACAGCGCCACCCGCGCCACCGTGTTTGGCACCTCGAAGTGGCAGAGGTGGTAGGGCGTGTAGAAGAGGTAGAGCGGCCCTTTGCCCAGCTTGTAGAGGTTCAGATAGTGCTGCATGCTTGGGTGATCGTGGGTGCCAAGGACAAAAACGCCAGGGGCTGGCGTCGCTCCCACAATATAATCAACGATCCCAGGGCCATTGACTAGGGCATCTAGCGGGTAGAGTTCGCCCGCCACATCCTGCAGCGGCGTGCCGCCGGGCACGGTGGGGCCAAACATGCCGCGCCGCGCCACGCGCATGCCGGTGGCGTTGGCCACGATCGCCTGCTCGAACGAGATCTTCGAGCCGTCCGCAAACGAGGTGACCATAGTCGCGCTCTGGCCCCACTGCCGCGCGAAGCCCTCCTGGGTGGTAGGGTTGCGGTAGGGGTCGTGCAGGCCCTTGATGTTGCCGCACAGCACCGGGCGCACCCCGATGCCCCGCACGAAGCGGTAGAGGTTCATGGTCACGCCCGGCTGGTCGCCGTCGGAGATCGAGAAGATCACGCCCGCCCGGTCGGCGTAGCGCCGCAGGATGGGGCCGACGGTGCCCTCTAGCTCGGCGTTCATCGAGACGATGTGCTTGCCGTGCTGGATGGCGCGCATCGTCACCTGCGCGCCAAACTCCACCGCGCCGGTGATCTCCAGCACCACATCCACGCCCTCGGCCTCGCAGATCAGCATCGCATCGTCGGTCACGGCGGGCACCCCGCTGGCGATCGCCTGCTCCAGCGCGCCGCGCGTGGCGACCTCGCGCACGTCCTCCACCCCGGCCTCGCGGTAGGCGCGGCGGGCATTGGCCAGCGTGCGGTTGGCGATGGCCACCAGCCGCATGCCGGTGGTGTAGCGGATGATCTGCAGCGCCGTGCCGCGCGCCATGAAGCCCGCGCCAATCATGCCGACGCGGATGGGTCTGCCCTCGGCCTCGCGCCGCGCGAGGGCGGTATCTACCAAGATCACGCTTTGCTCCCTTTCGCCGTGGCCGCGCCGTCGGCAAACCGCCGACCCTGGCCAAGCGGCATCATCATACCCCGAACAAAGCCCGCCGCCATGCCGCGCAGCCGCCCCAGCACCCGTGGTCGCTGCCGCCGCGCCACGGCCCGCAGCGCATCCAGCACGATCTCGCGCCAGATATCTTCAAAGAAAAAGGCCAGAAAGCGCATGTCGCCGCCGCGCAGCAGCTTGGCATAGGTGGCCATCGGCCCGACCGAGTAGCCATAGTAGAGCCGCTTGGTCTCGGGCCAGGTGCGCAGGCCATGGTGCACCACGTGGCTCTGCGCGCTGCAGGCCACGGTGTAGCCATCCAGCAGCAGCCGCAGCGGCAGGTCGAGATCCTCGGCGCTCTGCAGCGGCGCGCCCGCGCCCAGCTGCGGGTCGAAGCCGCCGAGCTGCAGCGCGGGCGCGCGGCGCACCGCCATGGCCGCGCCCAGGCCCATGGTGCGCTGGCCGGTGCGCCGCCACGCGGCCACGCTGGCCATGCGGCGGTCGGCGGCGAAGATGTGGTGGGGGATGACACCGGCGGCGGGGTCGTGCGGGCCGGGCCGCACGCTGAAGAAGGCGGCGGCCACCGCCGGGTCGCCCGCGAACACCTGGGCCACATCGGCCAGCCAGCCGGGGGCGGCCTCGCAGTCGTCGTCGGTCATGGCCACCACCGCGCCGCGCGCCACCGCCAGCCCCTCGTTGCGGGCGCGGCTCAGGCCCGCCGTGCGCGAGCCGACGTAGCGCAGCCGCTCGTCGGCCAGCAGCGGCGCGAGCGCCTGGCGCGTGGCGTCGTCGCTGCTCTGGTCGACCACCACCACCTCGAAGGCGGGGTGGGCGCTGGCCAGCAGGCTCCTGACCGCCGCCACCGCATCGGCCCCGCGATTGCGCGTGCAGACAACTACCGAGAGGATATCATCGCCGCAATGTGTCATGGTCTCGCCCATCTCCTCGCTACGGCTCGCGGGTAAAATCTGGCCAGGCCGCATCCTTGGGCGAGATCACGCTGATCGGCAGCGGCCAGCGGATGCCAAACGCCGGATCGTCGTAGCGCAGGCCACCCTCGGCCCCCGGCGTGTAGAACTCGGACACCTGGTAGACCACATCGGCCTCGTCCTCCAGCGTCTGGAAGCCGTGGGCGAAGCCCTCGGGCACATACAGCTGGCGGTAGTTCGCCGCCGTCAGCTCCACGCCCAGCCACTGGCCCAGCGTGGGCGAGCCAGCGCGTAGGTCGATGATCACATCGTAGATCGCGCCGCGCGTGCAGCGCACCAGCTTGGCCTCGGCGTGGGGAGCGCGCTGGAAGTGCATGCCGCGCAGCGTGCCGCGGCGGGCGCTGTGCGAGACATTGGTGTTTACCACGTGCGGGTTCATGCCGTGGTCGGCAAACTCGCGGGCGCAGAAGCTGCGCGCGAAAAAGCCGCGCTCGTCGGCCCGCTGCTCTAGATCGATGATAAACGCGCCCTGAAGCTTGGTCTCGGTGAAGATCACAGCGCCCTCCAGAAAAACTCTTGGTCAATCTGCTTGGTCGCGATCAGGTGCTGCAGCTGCTTGAGCCGCGTGTAGGGCCGCGACTCGAACTCGGCGCTGGTCATGCCCACCTGCTCGAACACGGCGCGCAGCTGCTGCGCGCCAAACTGCGCGTCGCGGCGGCAGCGGAAGCCGGGCAGCTGCGCGCTGATCTTCTCGAACGAGACGCGGTAGCTGCGGTTGTCGCTGTCGTTCGTGCCAAACGAAAGCTCGCAGCCGGGGAATGCCCCCGCCACCACCTGGGCGATCTCGCGCACGCGGTAGTTCTGGCGGCTGTCGCCCACATTGAACACCTGGCCGTGGATAGCCTCGCGCGGGGCCTCCAGCACGCAGCCGATCGCATCGGCGATGTCGAGGATGTGCACCAGCGGACGCCAGGGCGTGCCATCGCTGGTCATGGCGATCTTGCCGGTGGTCCAGGCCAGCCCGGCCAAGTTGTTCAGCACCACGTCGAAGCGCATGCGCGGCGAGGCCCCGAAGGCGGTGGCGTTGCGCAGGAAGGTGGGCGAGAACGAATCGTCGGCCAGCGGCAGCACGTCGCGCTCGACCAGCATCTTGCACTCGGCGTAGGCGGTCTGCGGGTGTAGCGGCGACTGCTCATCCACCACGTCGCTGCCGCCGATGCCGTAGACGCTGCACGAGGACATGTACACAAAGCGGCTGACCCCGGCCTGCTTCGCTGCCTTGGCCAGCGCCACGCTGCCCTGGTGGTTGATCGTGTAGGTGATCTGCGGGTTCAGCTGGCCCAGCGGGTCGTTGGAAAGCTCGGCCATGTGCACCACCGCGTCGTAGCCCGCCAGATCTTGGCTGGTGATCTGGCGGATGTCCTTCATCACCTGGCGCGGCAGCACACGCAGGCCGTTGTAGAGCCAGCCGCCCGCGTAGAAGCCGGTGTCGAGGCCGGTCACATCGTGGCCGCGCTCGATCAGCGCGGGGGCCGTCACAATGCCGATATAGCCCGCGCTGCCGGTCAGCAGCACCTTCATGCTCGTATCCTTTCGCTCGCGCGGTCTGCCGCGCCTATGGGGGCAAGCCGATCGGCGATCGCCCGCCCGATCTCGATCGAGGCGGTGGCGGCGGGCGATGGCGCGTTGCACACATGCAGGGCGCTGCGCGTCTGCACCAGGTGGAAATCATCGACCAGGGCGCCGTCGTGCAGCAGCGCCTGGGCGCGCACGCCCGCGTGGGCGGGCACCACATCGCCCATGCCGATCTCGGGGATCATACGCCGCATGCTGGCCACGAAGGCCGCCTTATTGAACGAGCGCCACATCTCTCTCACGCCCTCGTCCATGTTTTTGGCCGCCAGCCGCCAGAACGCGGGCGAGAGCAGCACCTCGGCGCTGTCGCGCAGGCTGAAGTCGCGCTTGCGGTAGGCCTCGCGCTTCAGGCCCAGCACCGCGTTTGGCCCGGCGTGCACGCTGCCGTCGATCATGCGGGTGAAGTGGACGCCCAGAAATGGGAAGTTTGGGTTGGGCACCGGGTAGATCAGGTGCCGCACCAGGTGGCGTCTCTCGGGCACTAGCTCGTAGTACTCGCCCCGGAACGGCACGATCTGCATGCCGGTCTTCGCCCCGCCCATAGCGGCCACACGGTCGCTGTGCAGCCCGGCGCAGTTGATAATGAAGCGGCCCATGAAGGTGCCCGCCGTGGTCTCCAGCGTGGTGCCGTCGGGGCGCTCGACCATGCGCTCCACCCGCGCGCCCAGCTCCAGCGCGCCGCCTCGCTCGCGCACCAGCCGCGCGTAGGCCTGCGCCACCTGGGTGTAGCTGACAATGCCCGTGCTGGCTACCAGGATGCCCGCTAGGGCGCGCACGTGCGGCTCGCGCTCGCGGATCTCGTCGGGGCCGACCCGGCGCACATCTAGCTGGTTCTCCAGCCCGCGCTGGTAGAGCTTCTCCAGCAGCGGCAGCTCCTCCGGCTCGGTGGCCACGATGATCTTGCCGCAGACCTCGTGGGCGATGCCGTGCTGCTGGCAGAAGGCCACCATGGACTGGCTGCCCGCGCGGGCGAAGCGGGCCTTGTAGCTGCCGGGCTTGTAGTAGATGCCCGAGTGGATGACGCCGCTGTTATTGCCGGTCTGGTGGGCGGCCCAGCGCTGCTCCTTCTCCAGCACCAGCACGCGCGCGCCGGGCATACGCTCGGCCAGCTCGCGCGCGGTGGCCAGGCCCACGATCCCGCCGCCGATGATCACATAGTCGTACATGGGGCTACCACACCTTCCAGGGGGCGCTGCCGCTCTGCCACAGCTCTTCAAGGTAGTTCTTGTCGCGCAGGGTGTCCATCGGCTGCCAGAAGCCGTGGTGCCGGTACGCCGCAAGCTTGCCAGCGCTGGCCAGCTGCTCCAGCGGCTCGCCCTCCCACACCGTGGCGTCGCCAGCGATATAGCCGAACACCTCTGGCTCGCACACGAAGAATCCGCCGTTGATATAGGCCCCGTCGCCCTGGGGCTTCTCCTTGAAGCTGGCGATGCGCTGCTGATCCTCGCCCAGGGTGAATGCGCCGAAGCGCCCGGGCGGCTGCACCGCCGTCATGGTGGCCGCCGCGCCGGATGCGCGGTGGTGGGCGATCAGCGCGCCGATCGGGATGTCGCCCACGCCATCGCCGTAGGTGAGGCAGAAGGTCTCGTCGCCTAGGTAGCGCTGCACCCGCTTGATCCGCCCGCCGGTCATGGTCTTCTCCCCGGTCTCGATCAGGGTCACGCGCCACGGCTCGATGGATGTGCTGTGCACTTCCATGGTGTTGGAGCGCATGTCGAAGGTGACATCGGCGTTATGCAGAAAGTAGTTGGCGAAATACTCTTTTATACTATACGACTTATAGCCGCAGCAGATGATAAACTCATCGATGCCGTGCGATGAGTAAATCTTCATGATGTGCCACAGAATCGGCTTCCCGCCAATCTCGACCATGGGCTTGGGCCGTATCGCGCTCTCCTCGCTGATCCGCGTGCCATAGCCGCCCGCAAGAATAACCGCTTTCATGGCGTCTCCCCTCACCAAGCTGCCTATCGATATCATTGCACTATGCAGCTTAGATGAGCTGGGTGAATTTTTGCTTACAGCTGGGGGGCTCTCGGCATTAGCGCCTAGCGGGTTCAGGCCTAGGTCGCTGTGCGGTGCGGGTGCGCGACGCCGTATGATCTGGGGCCTACCCTTGCATGAGTTGTCCCGCCTCTTGTGGCATTCTTCTCTTTATTCTATCATTCTTCTGGCCATTTATATATGTTGAGCTGATGTTTTATCATTCTTGTCGCCATTCCGTCACTTTGCTCTGCCATTCTGCTTTTCTTCTCGGCCTTCTGCCACTTCCCCCTGGCCTTCTGCCACTTCCCCCTGGCCTTCCATCACTTCCCCCTGGCCTTCTGCCACTTCCCCCTGGCCTTCCGTCACTTCCCCCTGACCTTCTGCCACTTCCCCCTGGCCTTCCGTCAGTTCCCCCTGGCCTTCCGTCAGTTCCCCCTGGCCTTCCGTCAGTTCCCCCTGGCCTTCCGTCGTTTCCCCCTGACCTTCTGCCACTTCCCCCTGACCTTCCGTCGTTTCCCCCTGACCTTCTGCCACTTCCCCCTGACCTTCT
>WBOU01000006.1:0-257796 GCA_009268125.1 Chloroflexia bacterium SDU3-3
GTGGCCTTCACGCCGGTGGCCACGGCCTGGAAGGCCGGGTCCTCGCTGGCGGTGCGCGGGCGGGCCAGCGCGCGCTGGATGCGCGGCCCCGCGCCCGGCTGGGCCTGCCGCCGTTTGGCGTCCTCATCATCCTCGGTCGCGGCCCCGGCGGCCTCCGCCGCCGCGTGCGGGGTGGCGGCGGGATCAGCCGTTTTCGCCTCGGCATCCTTCGCGGCAGGGTCGGCAGCCTTGACATCGGCATTCTTGGTGGTAGGATCGGCAGCCTTGGCCTCGGCCTCCTTGGCAGCAGCCTCGGCCGTGGGGTCGGCGGCTTTGGCGTTGGGATCGGTAGCCGCCGTAGCGTTGGGGTCGGCGACTTTGGCGTTGGGGTCGACGGCCTTGGCGTCCGCGCCTGCGGGGGCGGTGCCGGTCGCGGCCCCGGCGGGCGCAGATGCGGCCCCACCAGCCCCCTCGGTCGGCGTGGCGTCGCCCGGTGCGGCGCGCACGTCCTTGGCGGCGGGCGCAGATGCGTCAGCGGTGGCATCTTTCTTCGCGTCCTGTTGCTCGCCGCCTGCAGTTTCGGCGGCCCCACCGCCGCCGCCTGCGCCGCCGCCCGCGCCGCCCTTGTCGGCGATCTGGGCCTCGGCCAGCGCCACCGGCTGCACGGCCACGCCCTCGATCGGCGCGGCGGCCACCTCATCTGGCGTCACGGTGGCCACCGCCGTCGCCACCGCCTCCTCGATCGAGGGCGCGGCGGGCTCCTCGGGCGCGGGCGTGCTAGGCGCGGTCTCGGTCTCATCATCCTTGCTCGGAGCGCGCTGGACCTTGCGGGCGACCGCGCCGCCCAGCTGCTGGGTGACGTGGGTCAGCTCGTGGGCCAGCAGCTCGCGGCCCGCGCTGGTGCCGGGCGTGTACTCGCCGTGGTCGAAGGCGATGTCGGCCCCGACCGTGAACGCGCGGGCGTTGATCTGCCGCGCCGTGCTGGCGGCCTGGTCGCCGGTGTGGATGCGCACCTGGCTGAAATCGGCGCCCATGCGCTCCTCGAAGAAGCTGCGGTCACCGGTGGGCAGCGGGCTGCCGCCGCCACGCAGCTGGCCGATCTGCTGCTCGACCTCGGGGGTGGTGGCGATGCCCGCGCCGCCGCTGTCCACAGCGGTGGGGGCGGGCGCGGTGGGGGCGCCCGCGGCGGGGGCGCGCATCACCTGCTCCGCCACGGCGTCGGCCTCCTGCTCGTAGCGGTCGCCCGGCGCGTTGATGCGCAGCGAGGGCTGCACGATCGGCGCGCTGCCGGGGGCGCTAAGCGGCAGGCTGCCAAACGAGAAGCTGCGGGGTGCCCCGCCCGCCGGGGCATCGGGCGCGGTGGGCGTGGCGCTGGGCGCGCTGCGCGGGCTTGTCCGCGCGCTAGGCGGGCGGCTGCCACGCGCGGCGGCCCCCTCGGCCGTCAGCGCGATCTCGCCAAACGAAAACGCCTCCGGCACCGCCTGCTGCGGCTGCGCGGTCTCCTGCGCGGGCGGGGCGAACGGGCGGTCGGCCAGGGTGGGCGCCTCGGCGAACGGGCTGGCCTCGACGCGCACCGGCTCGGCGGCGGTCACGAGGGCATCATCATTCCGATTTCGTCGAGGCATCGCGCAACCCGTTCTTTCAGATTATTTCGGCCAGTTGTGAGGGGGTATCCAGCGCATTCAAGATGTTGAGAGCTAGGATGAGAAGATAGAGACGGCTTCTAGTATATCATCGAGGGTATTTTTGTAAAGATGCCCAACGGCCCTACACGCTTTATTCGCAATAACATTTCTGTGAAAAACGGCTATCGGGCCGCCGGTATTGCCCCGACGACCCGATAGCTCCTACGACCTGTGGTCGTTCTCCTAAACCCAGTAGCCGCCCGGCGCAAACAGCTGGGCCACGCACGGCTCCAGCAGTCCGGTCTCATTCACCAGATCGAGCACAGTGTAGCGGCTGCGGATGGTGCGGGCCAGCCAGTAGCTCTCGCGCACATGATCAAGGCTCAGACCGATCTCGGCGGGGGTGGTGGGGCAGCCAACCGCCGCCAGCATGTCGCGAATGGTGGCAGCGGGCAACAGCTGGGCCTCTAGACGCGGGCGGATCTGCGGCCAGAGCTGGCGGATGAGCAGCAGGCGCTCGCGCAGCTGCTCGGGCGTGATGTACTTAGCCAAACTCTCCGCCACCGCGTTCTCGGCGATCTGTGGCGAGTCGTGGCCCTGCCGCACGCTGCGCTCCACCTGTTCGCGGGTGGGCCAGGCGCGGCAGCGTGCGTCGATGTCGATAGCATCCATGTCGGCGGCCAGCACGCGCTCGTAGAGCGCGGCCCCGGCGATGGTGCCGATGCCCACCTTGAAGCCATGGGGGATGGCTGGGTGGCCGTGAGCCAGCGCCTCCATCTCCCACAGGTGGCTGAAACGATGCTCACAGCCCGAGGCCGGGCGCGAGGATGCGCTGATCTGCATGGCCACACCCGCCATGATCAGGCCCTCGAACAGGCTGGAGAGCGCGCCAGGATCTCCCGCGCGCACCAGATCGGGCCGCCCAGTCCACTCGCGCAGCGAATCCTGCACCAGCGGCCAGGCACGCTCGTCGATCGGCTCGATGCCCAGCGCGTCGGCCAGGATCCAGTCTGCGCCCGCCGTCACCTTGCCCAGCAGGTCGCCGTAGCCGGTGGCGTTCATCTGCGCGGGGGCCTGGGCCAGCACGCGCAGATCGGCCAGCACGGCGCGGGGCGCGGCGCACTCCATGGTCTGCTTGAAGCCATCCTTGGTGATGGCCGCGCCGAACGCGGTGTAGCCATCCATGGATGCGGCGGTGCCCACGCACATGTACTGCTGCCCCACGCGGTGCGAGGCCAGCTTGCACAGGTCGTTGAGCGTGCCCGATCCGACGGCCACGGCCACCGCGCCCAGGCTGCGCAGCAGCTCCTCCAGCGCCAGCACGTGCGAGAACTCGGCGTAGAGCGGCGGGTCGGATGGGAACAGCACCGGCGGGACAATCGGCACACCCGCGTCGCTCAGCAGCAGGTAGACCTCGCGCCCTGCGACGGCGAAGGTGTTCTCGTCGGCGATCACCACGGCGGGCTGGCCGGGGAAGCTGCGCTTGAACACATCCGCCACCTGGGCCAGCGCGCCGTCGCCGATCAGCACCTCGCGGGTGTCGCCCGCGCCCTGGAGCGCCGCCTGGATGCGCGCGCTATCCATGGTGCAGCCCCTTCAGCAGGTAGGCCGCATCGTTCCAGCGCAGCTCGTTCTTGAAGCTGTGCAGGCGCGTGTCGCTGTCGATCTGCAGGTACTCGATCCCGGCGATATCGGCGTAGTCGGACAGGTGCTCGGGGGTGAGCGCCAGGCTGAAGCCGGTGTGGTGCGCGCCGCCAGCGTAGATCCAGGCGGCGGCGGCGGTCTTCAGGTCGGGCTGGCACTTCCAGAACACGCGGGCCACCGGCAGCTTGGGCAGCGGCTGCTCGGCGGGCACGGCGTCCACCACATTCACGATCATGCGGAAGCGGTTGCCCATATCCACCACCGAGGCGTTCAGCGCCGGGCCAGACTGCGAGTTGAAAACCATGCGCACCGGGTCGGCCTTGCCGCCGATCGAGAGCGGGTGGATCTCGATGCGGGGCTTCTCGGATGCGATGGACGGGCAGATCTCCAGCATGTGCGCGCCCAGCACCTGCATGTTGCCGGGGCGCAGGTGGTAGGTGTAGTCCTCCATGAACGAGGTGCCACCCTTCAGGCCCGCCGCCATCACCTTCATGGTTCGCACCAGCGAGGCGGTCTTCCAGTCGCCCTCGCCAGCGAAGCCGTAGCCGTCGGCCATCAGGCGCTGGACGGCCAGGCCGGGCAGCTGGGCCATGCCGTGCAGATCCTCGAAGGTGGTGGTGAAGGCGGTGAAGCCGCCCGCATCGAGGAAGTGGCGCAGGCCCGCCTCGATCCGCGCGCCCTCGATGAGCGACTGGTGCTGCGCGCCGCCAGGGCGCAGGGCCGCCGCCACATCGTACAGATCCAGGTACTCGCTGACGATCCGGCCTACCTCGTCGTCGGAGATCTGGCGCATCACGTCCACCAGATCGCCCACCCCGTAGCCGTTCACACTATAGCCGAGCCGCAGCTGGGCCTCGACCTTGTCGCCCTCGGTCACGGCCACCTGGCGCATGTTGTCGCCGAAGCGGGCCACCCGCGCGCCCTGCGCGTCGTGCCAGGCGCTGGCGGCGCGCGCCCACGCGCCCAGGCTGGCCTGCACCTCGGTGTCCTGCCAGTGGCCCACCACCACCTTGCGGTTCAGGCGCAGGCGGCTGGCCATGAAGCCGAACTCGCGGTCGCCATGGGCCGACTGGTTGAGGTTCATGAAATCCATGTCGATGTCAGCCCAGGGGATGTCGCTGTTAAACTGGGTGTGCAGGTGGGCCAGCGGCTTCTGCAGGCGGTGCAGGCCCGCAATCCACATCTTGGCGGGCGAGAAGGTGTGCATCCAGGCGATCAGGCCCACGCAGCTGGGGGCGCTGTTGGCCTCCAGGCAGAGCCGCGTGATCTCGTCGGGGGTGGTGAGCACCGGCTTGAACACCACGGTGACGGGGATGTCCGCCGCGTCGGAGAGCGCCTGGGCGATGATCTTCGAGTGCTCGGCCACCTGCTCCAGGGTCTCGGGGCCATACAGGTGCTGGCTGCCGGTGACGAACCACACTTCGTTGTGCTTGAGGTTGATATTCATAATCATTCCTTCTATATGGAGCGCGACCTAGCGCTGGCCGTAGACGTTGGTGTAGCGGGCGTGGAGCTTGGCGACATCCTCGTCGGGGATGATGTCGGGCGTGCCGATCTGCAGCGCGTACCACACGGTGCGGGCCACATCCTCCACCATCACGGCGGCCTTGACGGCGGCGGTGGCGCTCTTGCCCACGGTGAACACGCCGTGGTTCTTCAGCAGCACCGCAGGCGAGCTGCCGATGTGCTCGACCACCTGCTCGCCGATCTGCTCGCCGCCGATCAGGGCGAAGCCCGCACAGGGGATGGGGCCGCCGAACTCATCGGCGATGGCGGTGAGGTAGACCGGGATGGGCTTGCCAACAGCGGCGAAGGCGGTGGCGTAGGGCGAGTGGGTGTGGACGATGCCGTTGACATCGGGGCGGTGGCGGTAGATGTAGAGGTGGCTGGCGGTGTCGGACGAGGGCGAGAGGCTGCCCTCGACGATCTTGCCCTCCAGGTCGAGCACCACGTGATCCTCGGGGCGCAGGTTCTCGTAGCGCACACCGCTGGGCTTGATCACCACCAGGCCGGTCTCGGGGTCGCGGGCGCTCACGTTGCCGCCCGTCCATGTCACCAGGCCGTTCTTGGGCAGCTCCATGTGGAGCGCGCAGACCTGCTCTTTCAGTTGCTCTAGCATTTTCATGCTCCTTGGTTATGCTGCGGGCCGCACAGGCTGCCCGCAGGGTAAATCTATCATAGCGCAGGTGCGGGCGGCGGCTCGCCGGATTGTGCCAGCTTGTCGGATTTTTGTCCGCTCCTGCGGGTGTGTTCGCGGTCTGAAAATCGGGCTTGCTCCGTGTCGGCCCGACCGGGCAATGCTTGCAGGTCGGCCCAACCTGCTGCTTCGATGATAATGGTTCCTCTTGTCTGGTGGGTGGATGCCCTACGCGGGCGGCGACTAGGGGCCAGCCCCTAGTAACCCCGCGAGGGGCATCGCCCCTTCGAACCCCAATTTGTATCGTTCCTATGCCCTACGCAGGCGGCTGCTGTTCATGATTATGGCCATCAAAACATGAGAAGCACCTTCGCCGCATGGGCTGAGTGGTTAGGGCAGCAACAGACTCCTACTCCCTTACATTCCTTGATGCCTTGGTGTCTTGGTGGTAAATCGGTTCTTCCGAACCGTTCGGCGTACATCGGTCGCTACGAGCGGACGGGTGGGGCCGAGGAACATCCCTATTCCCCAGCCCCTTGTATTCGCCCCGAAACAGCACCTTCCAAAACCTTGATGCCTTGGTGTCTTGGTGGTAAATCGGTTCTTCCGAACCTTCGCGCCTTCGCGCCTTCGTGGTATTCGTCCCCCTACGCCTGGGTGCGGGCGTGCTCGCGCAGGCGCTTGAGGTCTTTCATCACGTCGTTCTCGCCCCGCCCGAAGTAGTCGTGTAGCTTCACGAAGGCCTGGTAGAGCTGCTCGTAGACCTTCTGGTTCTCGGGGATGGGCGTGTAGGTGGTGTCGCGCAGGCGGGCCATGCGCTCGGTGGCATCGTAGATGGTGGCGTAGCCGCCCGCCTCGGGGCCAGCCGCCACCGCGCCGTACATGGCCGAGCCGAACGCGCCGCCCTGGCTGGTGCCGATCAGGCGGATGGTGCGGCCCGTCACATCGGCGTAGATCTGCATAAGCATGGGGTTGCGCTCGGGCAGGCCGCCCACGGCGATGATGCCGCGGATGGGCACGCCGTGCTGCTCGAAGTTATCGATGATGATGCGGGTGCCGTAGGCGGTGGACTCGATCAGGGCGCGGTAGATCTCCTCGGGCTTAGTGGCTAGCGAGAGGCCCAGAATCACACCGGTCAGGTCGGCATCCACCAGGATGGTGCGGTTGCCATTCCACCAGTCCAGCGCCAGCAGGCCGCTCTCGCCGGGCTTCAGCGCGGCGGCCTTGCGCTCCAGCACCTGGTGCACGCTCACGCCCAGCTCGGCGGCCTGGCGCTCGTAGGCGGCGGGCACGCAGTTCTCGACATACCACGCGAAGCTGTCGCCCACACACGACTGGCCCGCCTCGAAGCCGGGGAAGCCGGGCAGGATGCCATCCTGCACCACGCCGCAGATGCCGGGCACCTCGCGCTCCTCCGCGCCGATCACCATGTGGCAGTTGGATGTGCCCATGATGCTGACCATATAGCCCGGCTCGCGCACGGCGGCGGCGGGCACGGCCACGTGGGCATCTACGTTGGCCACGGCCACGGCGGTGCCAGGCAGCAGGCCGGTCCACCCGGCGGCCTCGGCGGTCAGGCCGCCGGCCTTCGCGCCCAGCGGGGCCAGCGTGCGCGACATCTTCTCATCCACCACGTGCTCCATGCGTGGGTCGAGCGCCTTGAAGAAGTCATCGGGTGGGAAGCCCTCGGTCTTCGACCACATGGCCTTATAGCCCGCCGTGCACTCGTTGCGGGTCTCCACGCCGGTCAGCTGCCACACCACCCAGTCGGTGGCCTCTAGGATGCGGTCGGCGGCGGCGTAGACCTGGGGGGCCTCGTTGAGGATCTGCCAGACCTTGGGGAAGAACCACTCGGAGCTGATCTTGCCGCCGTAGCGGTCGAGGAAGCTGTAGCCGAGGTCGCGGGCGATCTGGTTCAGGCGGTTGGCCTCATCCTGGGCGGCGTGGTGCTTCCACAGCTTCACCCAGGCGTGGGGGGTGTCGCGCCACTCGGGCAGGTAGCAGAGCGGCGTGCCGTCGGCCTTGGTGGGCAGCATGGTGCAGGATGTGAAGTCGACGCCCAGGCCGATCACATCGGCGGGGGCCACGCCGCTCGTGCGCAGCACCTCGGGGATGGTGTGCTTGAAGACCTCGATGTAGTCGTTCGGGTCTTGCAGCGCCCAGTCCGGCTCCAGCCGGATGCTCGTGCCCGGCAGATACTCGTCGATCACGCTGTTGGCGTAGGGGTGGACAGCGATAGCCACCTCGCGCCCATCGGCCACATCCACCAGCACCGCACGCCCGGACTCGGTGCCAAAATCGACGCCTATGGCATATTTACTCATGGTTGTTCCCCTCACATGTACGGTAGATCGTCCGACCGACTGATCGTGGGCGGATCGCACCGCTCCCCTTGTATCAAAGCCTGCGATCCGCCCACGATGATAGCACAGATTGCTGCCATAGGCAGACAGTTGCAAACATGAGAAAAGTGAACATTTCTGCGGATATGGATGCTTTTACCTGTGATGCGTAGATATGCTCTGGGAGTAACACATCCGGCCTGAGAGTAACGCATCCGGCCTGAGAGTAACGCATCCGGCCTGAGAGTAACGCATCCGAACAAAAGTTCACAAACCTCACGAAGAGATACAGTCACTCCATCAAGATCCGTCTACGGCTTGAGATACCACTGCTGGCAATTGTTGCCCAGCGAGGCCCACTGCTGCACATTCGCGCCATCCGCCGTGCTACAGTTGGCCACATCCAGCACCTTGCCGCTGTTGCGGTTCACCAGCCGCACATAGTTGGCGCTGGTGACCAGCACCTGCCACTGCTGGCAGGTGTTGCCCAGCGAGGTCCACTGCTGCACGTTCACGCCATCCGCCGTGCCGCAGCCCGCCGCCTCCAGCACCTTGCCGCTGTTCACATTGGTCAGGGTGTAGTAGCCGCTGCCCGCGTCGCCCAGCTTCCAGCGCTGGCATGTGTTGCCCAGCGAGGCCCACTGCTGCACATTCGCGCCATCCGCCGTGCCGCAGTTGGCCACATCCAGCACCTTGCTGCTGTTGCGGTTCACCAGGGTGAAGGTGCTGCCGCTGCCCTGGGTGTCGGGCAGCACCGGCCCGGCGATCGGCCAGCCGTCGCTCGTCCATGTCAGGTTACGCACGGCCAGCTTGGGCGCGCCGCCGTCGTTCGCATCGTAGTAGTGGTGGGCGAAGCGGTAGGTCGAGCCATCGAGCACCACGTCGCCGCCGCCCTGGCCGATGTAGGGCGAGGAGCTGGCCAGGATCTGGGTGCCGCCGCCGTTCAGCATGGAGGTGCCCGCCTGATCGACGTAGGGCCCGGTGATGCTGGTGGAACGCCCGACCATGGTGCGGTAGGTGCTGCTGGTGCCCTGGCAGCAGGTGTCGAACGAGACGAACAGGTAGTAGTAGCCATTGCGCCACGCGATCGACGCGGCCTCGATCGCACCGCCGCCGCGCGAGGCCAGCGAGTACAGTGTGGTGTTGGAAGTCGAGAGCTTGCCGGTCGCCGCGTCGAGCCGCCGCATTTTGATGCCATCCCAGAACGACCCGAACACCAGCCACTGCTCGGCGCGGGCGTTGTTGGTGATCGTCCAGGCCACCTCGGGGTCGATGGCGTTGTAGTTGTTGGAGGAGGTGGATTTGAGCACCTGGCCCTGGTCGGTCCACGGCCCCTCGATGTTGGTGGCGGTAGCCAGGCCAATCACCGAGCTGTTGGTGCCAAACGTCGACCCGGCGTAGTAGAGGTAGTAGGTGCCGTTGATATAGTTGATGTCGGGCGCCCACAGGTTGCCGGGCGTGGTACCCAGCGCCGTGGTTATCCAGGCGGGGACGCTTGAGAACACGGTGCCGATCCGCGCCCAGCTGTTCAGGTCCGCCGAGCGGCGGATCTGGATATTGCCCTTGTTATACGCGTTATCGCCGGTGGAGAACACGTAGTAGTAGCTGCCCGCCTTGATCATGGTCGGGTCGTGCGCCGCGTAGTCGCCGGTCGAGGCCGAGGCGGCGGAGGGCAGCGCCGAGCCAACCAGCAGCAGCGCGGTGAACAGGCAGAGCATGGCGCGTCGGGAGATCGTGTCTAGCATCGTCGCACATCTCTTTCCGTGGCATCAGTTGCCACCTTGTGCGCCACATCGTCGCAGCACGCACAGCAGAATGAGAGAAATACCGGCTCCACGATGAAGCGCTCCTGACCCAATATACAGCAGCGGCGACCATACGCCGCATGGGTCACAACACAGCCCAGAGTCTCTGCGTTCTTGATCGGCAGAAAACGCTTTACCACCAAGACTCCAAGGCACCAAGGGAAGAAAAGAAGCGCTGTCCGCGTCTTTTCATCAGGTAGGCCTCAATCCGATGAGCGCTGGTCGCAGATAGCCTTCTGCGGCATCAGAGCGCATACGGCCTACAACACAGCCCGATCCTGATCGCGGCTAAGCCCGCGATCAGGATCGAAAGCGACGCCATGATCGCGTCGGGGCCAACTGGCGAGGCGGCGGGCCTAGCGCTTGTAGCCGCTGGTGGGCACCACCGTGAACGACAGCGGCGGCAGGCTCAGGGTGATGCGGCCATCGCGCACCTCGGGGGCGGCCAGCTTGTGGGGCACCACCACATCGGGCTGCTCGAACGAGTTGGCGGCCTTGGGGTCGCTGCCCGACATCTGGTAGATCGGCTGGGCGGCGCTGGGGGCCGCGCCCTGCCACTCCAGCTCGGTGGTGATGGTCTCGGTCAGGCTGCGGTTCACCAGGAAGACCGCGCCGCGATCCAGCTCCTCGTCGTAGCTGGCCGAGACATCGATCAGCTGCTGGGTGCCGAAGCGGCCCGTCTCGTACTCGGGCGCGGTCACCAGGGCATCCAGGGCCTTGCCGCTGGCGTTCTGGGCGAACAGCACGAACGGGTAGTAGGTCGACTGCTTGAGCAGCTTGTCGGATGTGGTGAGCAGCGGCGAGATGGTGTTGACGATCTGGGCGATGCAGGCGATCTTCAGCACATCGCAGCGGCGCAGGAACACGCTCATCCACTGGGCCACCACCAGCGCATCCTCCAGGTTGTAGATCTCCTCGCTCAGGTGCGGTGCCACCTGCCAGCCGCCAGCGCCCGAGGTGTCTTTGTACCACACGTTCCACTCATCCCAGGAGAGGTGGACATCGTGCTTCGAGCGGTTGTGGGTCTTCACATAGCGCAGCAGGCCCGTCAGCGTGTCGAGGTGACTCTCGAACTGCGCGGCCATGGCCAGGTAGCTAGGCGTGTCCGACGGCTCGTTGGTGGCGTAGTAGTGCAGCGCCAGGTAGTCCACCTGCTCCCAGCAGGTCTCCAGCACGGTGCGGTCCCAGGCCGGGTAGGTAGGCAAGCCCGTGGTAGAGGAGCCGCAGACCACCAGCTTCAGGTTGGGATCCTGCATCTTCATCACCTTGGCGGCCTCGCGAGCCTTGCGGGCGTACTCCTCCATGTCCAGGTGGCCGATCTGCCAGGGGCCGTCCATCTCGTTGCCGATGCACCAGTACTTCACATTGTGCGGCTCGGCGTAGCCGTGCGAGACGCGCATGTCGGCGTAGTAGGTGCCCGCTGGGGCGTTGCAGTATTCCACCAGCGCGGCGGCATCGGCGATCGTGCCAGTGCCCAGGTTCACGCCCAGCATCGGCTCGATGTTCATCTTGCGGCAGAAGTCGATATACTCGTTGGTGCCGAAGCGGTTGGTCTCGATCGACTGCCAGGCCATCTCGCGGCGGCGCGGGCGCTTGGCCACCGGGCCGACGCCATCGAGCCAGTTGTAGCCGCTCAGCATATTGCCGCCGGGGTAGCGCAGGATGCTCAGGCGCATCTCGCGCAGCGCGGCCATCACATCGCGGCGGTAGCCCTGCTCATCGGCGTGGGGCGACTCCGGCTCGTAGATGCCCTCGTAGACACAGCGGCCCATATGCTCGGCGAAGCCACCAAAGAGGTAGGGCGAGATCGTGCCCACCGTGCGCTCGGTGTCGAGGCGGACGCGGGCAGTACGTGGCGTTTTGCTCATGGGAGTACCTTTAAACCTTGCAGAAACGGGTTGATTAGCCTTTGATGCCCGTCAGGGTGATCGACTGGATGATCATGCGCTGGGCCAGCAGGAACACGGTGATCGCAGGCAGCGCCGAAACCGCAGCGCCCGCCATCAGCTGGCCGTAGTTGCTAAAATAGTCGCCCTTGAACTGGATCAGCGCCACCGGCAGGGTCATCTTGGTGGCCTCGTTGATCACCAGGTAGGGCCAGGTGAAGTCGTTCCAGAAGCCCAGGAAGGTGAAGATGCCCAGCGTGGCCACCGCGCCGCGCGCCGTGGGCAGGATGACCGAGGTCAGGATGCGGAAGCTGTTGCAGCCATCCAGCTGGGCCGCCTCCTCCAGCTCGCGCGGGATCCCCAGCATGAACTGGCGCAGCAGGAAGACCCCGAAGCCGCCTGCCAGCGCGGGCAGCACCAGCGCGGTGAACTGGTTGAGCCAGCCGAAACGCCACACGGTGATGTAGTTGGGGATCAGCATGATCTCGCCGGGCACGATCATCGACGCGACCACCATCGCGAAGATCAGGTTGCGGCCCCGGAACTTCAGGCGCGCCAGGGCGTAGCCCGCCAGCACATCCACGATCACCACCAGGATGGTGCCGATCAGCGCCACCATCAGGCTGTTCATGAACGAGGTCATCAGGTCGACGCCGCGCGGGAAGAACAGCACCAGGCGGTAGTTCTCAAGCGTCAGATCGGTGATATTATCGGGCAGCCAGCGCGGCGGCATGCGGATGATCTGCTTCTCGGGCTTGAGCGAGGTCAGAAACATCCAGACCACCGGCGCGGCCCACAGCACGCCCAGCACCACCAGGGCGATAAATCGCGGCCACGGGAAGCGCATGCCGCGGCGTTGCAGCGTTGTGAGAGTAGCAGCCATGGTTCTCCCCTATTCTTCCGACTCGTTCATGAAGCGGAACTGCAGCACGGTGAACACCAGCACGATCAGGAACAGCGACCAGGCGATGGCCGAGGCGTTGCCCATGCGGAAGTAGCGGAAGCCGGTCTCATAGATGTGCTGCACCACCGTTCGGGTCGAGTCGAAGGGGCCGCCGCTGGTCATCACAAACACCTGGCCAAACACGCGGAACGAGCCGATGATCGTGGTCACGCCCACGAACAGCACGGTCGGGCGCAGGCCGGGCAGCGTCACATAGCGGAACAGGCCCCACGGCCCAGCGCCATCGATCTTGGCCGCGTCGTACAGCTGCTCGGGGATCTCTTGCAGGCCCGCTAGGAACAGCACGAGGTTCCAGCCCGAGTTCCACCAGACCGTGGTGATCACCACCGCCACCATGGCCCAGCCGTTCTGCGCCAGCCAGTTCTGCTCGGGGATGCCCAGGATGCGAAAGTAGTGGTTGATCAGGCCCAGCGTGGGGTTGAGGAACCACACCCACAGCACGCCCACCGAGGAGACCGAGATCATCAGCGGGGCCGTGAAGGCGCTGCGGAAGATGTCGCGGCCAGGGATGCTCTCGTTCACCAGCATGGCCAGCCCCAGCGGGATGACGATCGCCAGCGGGGCGTTCAGCGCCACAAACAGGCCGGTGTTGCGTAGCGCCGTCCAGTAGAGCGTATCTTTGGTGAAGAGATTGATGTAGTTGGTCAGGCCTACAAACTGCGGGTCGGAGACCAGATCCCACTTGGTGAGACTGACAAAGAGGCCGTAGAAGATCGGATACAGCTGAAAGATCCCAAAAAACACAAGAAAGGGCAGCAGATAGAGCCAGGGGGCAATATTTTTCAGGGTCATTGTGAGGCTGCGCTGTGCTGGCTTCTGGGTTGCGGCGGCTTGATTCAGGGTATTCATTGGCACACCTTTGTGGTGCGCGGTGCGCCCTGGCCCAGGGCGCACCGCACGAGCGGGGAACTAGCCAGCCAGGATCTGGTTTACCTCGTCCTCGGCCTTCTTCAGACCCTCCTCGATGCTCCACTGGTCGAGCAGCGCGCCCTCCACATTGGCTGCAATGCGCGGCATCACCTCCAGCAGCATGGGGTGGGCGGGCATGAAGGAGACGTAGGGCAGCTCGGAAGCCCAGGCCTTCAGCTTCTGCAGGATGGGGTCGCTGCCGTTCAGGGCCTCGTCGCGGGCCGAGTTGCGCGCGGGCACCTGGCCAGCCTTGGCCCAGTCGGCGCTGTGCTCGCTCATCCACAGGATGAACTTGAGCGCGGCAGCGCGCTTCTCGGGGTCGGGGTTGGCCTGGCGGGGCAGCGCGAACTGGTGGCTCTGGCCCCACACCGCCTTCTTGTTGAGGTCTTTCTGGGGCAGCGGGGCGGCATCCATGTCGTTGGCCGACTCGGCCTGGCTGGGGTCGAAGTACAGGGTCGAGATCCACGGGCCGTCGGGCCAGGTGGCCAGCTTGCCGGTGCGGCCAAGGTCGGCGGTGGAGACGTTCTTGGGGTTGCCCTTCGACTGGATCTCCTTCATCCACTTGATCGCCGCAACGCCCTCGGGGGTGTTGAAGGCGGCCTTGGTGCCATCCTCACTGATCATGCTCACACCAAACTGCTGCCAGATGGCGAAAATGTACCAGGTCATGTACTCGGCTGCGCCGCTACCAATGCCAAAGGTGTTGTAGCCCAGCACGTCGCCTTTTGTCACCGTCTCGACCACCTTCGTCCACTCATCCAGCGTGGTGGGCACCTGCAGGTTGTTGTCGGCCAGGATCTTCTTGTTGTAGACCATAGCCATACAGTGAATGTCGAGCGGCACCGTGTACTGTTTGTCTTTGTACTGTGTGAACTTCCAGACCGTGGGGTCGTAGTCTTCGGCGTTGATACCTGCGCTGGTCAGCTCGCTGGCCTCGATCGGGCCGAGCATGTTCTTGTCGACAAACGGGCCGATGTAGGTGTGGCGGATGAGCGCGACCTCGGGGGCGGTGTTGCTGATAGTAGAGGCCTGGAGCTTCTGGTTGAAGTCGGTGAGGCCCTGCAGCGACTCCACAGCGATATCGGGGTTCTCCTCGCAGAACTTGCGGACCAAGTTGTTCATCACTGTGCCATCTACGCTGCTCAGGATGGTCCAAAAGCGGATCTTGGTCTTCGCGCTGCTAGAGCCAAACGACTGCGGGGCGATCGGCGTTGCGGTCGGGGCGTTGAGGAGGCTATTATCGCCAGCGGCGGCGGTTGCGCCTCCGGCGGTGCCTGCGTCCTCGGGCGGGTTGCCGCATGCGGCCAAGATAGCGCCTGCTGCGGTGACGCCTGCGGTGGTGGCAAACAGGCGGAGCATCTGTCGGCGGGAGAGGTTGGTCCGTCGCTGAGAATCCACAATGACCTCCTTAACGAACATAGGCGGCGCACACATTGCGCTCTGTTGTTCCAAAGTACAGTTTTGTCGCTGTGCTTGTGAGCAGAGTGTAGCAGAGCCATTACTACTTGTCAAGTAGAATTTTACTACAATCGAATAATCTTTCTAGAGATGTATATAAACACAAAGATGGACTTCACCATAATCTGGGGGGTGCGGCAAGATCCATAACGAATGAACAAGCATGTGGCATTCTAGTGGCCTAGAAAAATAGGCGGTGATGCTTGTTTCAAACATCACAATCGGCTCAACAGCAACAAGCGCACGCCGTTGCAGCTATACACATTTGGGTAGAGACATATACAAAGCGCAAATGATTCTACTAGAAATCTACAAGCATGTTCAGATTCGACATGGCGATACTACAGCGCTACCGGGCAGCCCTCGCTGGGCCACTGTCTGCCAGCACAGGGCCGCAAAAATAGCGCGTGCCCACGCGTTCTTGTGTTACAATTTGATAGAGAAAATACTTTCAGCTGGGGCTATGATCGAGCCACCCCGCGCAGTGGCCACGATTCGTGCTTCACCGCCAGCCACGTCGCCGCATGATGTCGAGGTCCAAGTATGCCCCGTCTCAGCATCCGAAGTAAGATCATTCTCCTTCTGGTCTCGGTGCCCGCCATCGTCGTCCTTGTCATGCTAGCTGTGCTCTTCACGCTCAACAGCCAGAACCAGCAGCTGCTCAACGGCCTGCTGAGCGGCGAGCTCAAGGCCCAGTCCGAGCAGTCCATCCAGCAGATCGCCCAGTCGCAGGGCACGATCGCCAACCAGCAGCTCACCACGATCTACGCCAACACTATGCTGGCGGGCGAGATCAGCCAGGGCATCCTGACTCACCCCGAGGCGTTCGGGCGCTACTGGGAGCCGGGCAACTACACGTTTAGCGACCAGGGCGTGTACGGCACCTTCACACAGCGGGGCGATAGCTCGAACCTGTATGTGCCGAACACCAAGCCGCTGACCCCAGCGATGACCAGCCTGATCACCACGTCGGAGTTTCTCGATCTACCCTACCGCGCGGTCTTCCACGCCAACCCCGACGCCAGCTACGTCTACATCAACACGCCCGACACCATCAACCGCGGCTACCCGTTCTCGGCGATCGACGGCCTGCCGCCCGACATGGACGTGCGCAACTTCAACTTCTTCTACCTGGCCGACGCCGAGCACAACCCGCAGAAGACGCCGGTGTGGACGCCGCCCTACGTCGACCCGCTGGGGCGCGGCTGGGTGATCACCTGCGCCACGCCGGTGTACAGCGACACCACGCTACTGGGCGTGGCCGCTATCGACATGGAGCTGACCAAGCTGATCGCCCAGACCGAGGCCTTCAGCATCCCCAACACCAGCGCCTTCGCCTTTATCATGGATGCCAATGGCACCCTGGTGGCCGCGCCTAACACACAGCACACCACCCTAGGACTCCCGCCTTTCCCGACCCCCGAAAAAATCATGGGCGACGAGAAGCTGCTGGATAGCCTCAACCTCTTCCAGTCGAGCAACCAGAAGCTGGCGACGGTGGCCAAAGAGATCGCCGCCAGCGCCGAGCCCTCGGGCGCGCGCTCGCTGCCAAGCAACGGGCAGGAATACATCCTGGCCTACCAGCGGGTCGCCACCACCGGCTGGACCTATGCGATCATGGTGCCCGCCGCCGACACCACCCGCGCGGTGCGCAATATCAGCACGGCGCTAGATACCCAGGAGCGCACCACCACGATCACCATGGTGGCGCTGTCGCTCATCCTGCTAGTGCTGGTGGCGATCGTGGGCCTCTACTTCGCCCAGCAGATGATCCGCCCGATCGGCCTGTTGGATCAGGCGGCCCAGGCGGCGGCGCGCGGCGAGCTGAGCGGCAACCTGCCCGTCACCACCCGCGACGAGCTTGGGCGGCTGGTAGGTAACTTCAATGTGATGACGCGGCGGCTGCAGGCCAGCTACCTGGCTGCCCAGCAGGCCAACGCCGCGCTCGAAGTTCAGGTGGCCGAGCGCACCGCCGCACTCGAAGAGCAGCGCGCCGAGCTGGCCAACACGCTGGCCGAGCTGCAGGAGAGCACCGACACGCTGCGCCGCATGTCTACCCCGATCATCCCAGTGTTCCAGGGCGTGGTGGTGCTGCCAATCATCGGCAACCTCGATGAGAAGCGCGGCGAACAGATCATGAAAGACCTGCTGCACGCCGTCGAGCACGAGAAGGCCCGTATGGTGCTGTTCGATGTGACTGGCGCGGGCATGCTGGATGTGCAGGCGGCCCAGGTCATGGTGAACGCAGCGGTGGCTGCCCAGCTGCTGGGCGCACACACCATCCTGGTAGGCCTGCGCCCCGAGGCCGCCGAGACGCTGGTAAGCCTGGGGGCCGACCTGAGCGCGCTGACGCCCAGCGCCACACTGCAGAGCGGCCTGCTGCTGGCGCTGCGCCGCCTGGGCCGCAAGGTCGCCCAGATCTAGCCCGACCATTGGCAGGTGCGGCCCAGGAGTAGTACTTTTGCTCCTGGGCCGCCTTTGTTTTTCGCACGCCATACCCGATTTTTTGTTAAAATGCGGTTATAGTGGTTTTTTTCAAGACTCCAAGAGGTATTTTGACAGTACTTCAGTACTATATGAGCATAAACATTTCGGTTTTGTGATAATCCGCCTTAGGATTCTAGGGCAAAACCTTTGCGGCACGTACAATCAACATGCGCACAGTCTCATATGAGATCTGTGGAATCAGCAAAGGAACCGCGATGTTTCGACGACTTCACGCCTTTATCGCGCTCACGGCCCTGATCGCTACGCTCGTGATTGCCCCAACGAACAGCGTCAGCGCCAACGGCCCTACCCCACCCGAAGCCCTCGGACTCTCTTCGCATACGGTCAAGCTTAGCACCGGCGTCACCCTGCACTATGTGGAAAAAGGCAAGGGCAAAGACAACGTCATTATCTTCCTGCACGGCTACACCGACTCGTGGCGCTCGTTCGAGCGCAACCTGCCGCTGATCAGCAGCAAGTACCACGTCTACGCCCTCGACCAGCGCGGCCACGGCGACAGCTCGCGCCCGGCCTGCTGCTACACCCAGGCCGACTTCGCCAAGGATGTGGTGGCGTTCATGGATTCCCAGGGTATCAAGCGCGCCAACTTGGTGGGCCACTCGATGGGCAGCTTCATCGCCCACAAGGTAGCCACCGACTACCGCACCCGTGTGGACAAACTGGTGCTGATCGGCTCGGCGCCCACCTCGGCAGGCAACGAGGTAATCATCGGCCTGAACGAGGCGGTGCAGACGCTGGAAGACCCGATCGACCCGGCCTTCGTACGCGACTTCCAGGCCAGCACCTTCTACCGCCCCATCCCCGACGAGTTCCTCGACACGGCGGTGAGCGAGAGCCTGAAGGTGCCCGCATCGGTCTGGAAGCAGGCTCTGAACGGCCTGATCGCCGAGAACCACAGCGCCAAGCTGGGCCGCATTCACGCCCGCACCTTGATCATCTACGGCGATCAGGATGGCATCTTCACCCTGGCCGACCAGCAGGCCCTGGTGAAGGCGATCCCCCACGCCAAGCTGGTGGTGTACACCCAGACAGGCCACGGCACCCACGTCGAGCAGCCCCAGCGCTTCGTGGCCGACCTGCAGGCATTTCTGGCAAAATAACTCGCAGCGCTCCGGCAGCATGGGCGGGCACGAAGGATGGTATCATCCTTCGTGCCTGTTTTTTCATGCCTGCTCGGCGTATCGGTAGGCGCTGCGGTATCGCCCCGGTGGGTTGCGCAATCGGCCTACTACTTGCAATAATAATCTGTCAGAAAAAGCGCCCGCCGCGCACCTGGACCAATGCATGTCCTCACCAATGGAGCCACGCTTATGTCTACCCTGCCACACACCACTTCCTGGGAGCCTCAGTTCGAACAGTTTCTGCTCGATCGATCGAAGGGATTCGACGCCGCACACGACCTGGAGCACATCCGCCGCGTGGTGACCAACGCCCGCACGCTGGCGATGCTCGAAAACGCCGAGCTGGCCGTGGTCATCCCGGCGGCCTGGCTGCACGACTGCGTGGTGGTGCCCAAGAACTCGCCGCTGCGCGCGAACGCCTCGGCGCTGGCGGCCCAGGCGGCGGTGGCCTTCTTGCAGAGCATCCGCTACCCAGCGGAGCACCTGCCCGCCATCCGCCACGCCATCGAGGCCCACAGCTTCTCGGCCAACATCCCGCCGCGCAGCCGCGAGGCCAAGGTGGTGCAGGATGCCGACCGCCTGGATGCGCTGGGCGCGGTGGGTGTCGCCCGCTGCCTGATGCTTAGCGGCGCGCTCGGGCGGCGGCTCTACGACCCCGCCGAGCCGTTCCCGCTCGACCGCCCGCTGGATGACCAGGTGAATACGCTCGACCACTTCTATGTCAAGCTGTTCCAGCTGGCCGACCGCATGAACACTGCGTCGGGCCGCGCCGAGGCCGCCAAGCGCACCGCCTTCATGTGCGACTTCCTCGACCAGCTGAAGCTGGAGCTTTCCATGGAGTAGCAGTCGGACAAGCGTTCGAACGGCGATTCACCAAACACAACGCGGGCGTGTGAGCTTGATGCTCACATGCCCGCGTTGTGTTCTATCAGTGCACTACGCACCAACCATCATCGCGGCGATGTCCTCCTGCGGCGTGGAGATGCCCTTCAGGTCGAAGGTGTTCACCAGCAGATCGCGCACATTGGGCGAGAGGAAGGCGGGCAGCGTCGGTCCAAGCCGAATGTGCTTGACGCCCAGCGAGAGCAGCGAGAGCAGCACCAGCACGGCCTTCTGCTCGTACCACGCGATGTCATACGAGATCGGCAGATCGTTGATGTGCTGCGCGCCCACGGCCTTGGCCAGCGCCTGCGCGATCACCACCAGCGAGTACGAGTCGTTGCACTGCCCGGCGTCCAGCACGCGCGGCAGTCCGCCAATGGTGCCCAGGTTCAGCTTGTTGTAGCGGTACTTGGCACAGCCTGCGGTGAGGATCATGGTGTCCTGGGGCAGGGCCTGGGCCACGTCGGTGTAGTAGCTGCGCTCCTTGTGGCGGCCATCGCAGCCCGCCATCACCACAAAGCGCTTGAGCGCGCCCGAGGAGATGGCCTCCAGCACCTTGTCGGCCTGGCCCAGCACGGTGCTGCGGGCGAAGCCGGTGGGGATCTCGCCATGCTCCAGCTCGATGGGCGGCGGGCAGGTGCGGGCCAGTGCGATCAGCGGGGCGAAGTCCTTCTGGCCGCCCGGCGCGCGGTCGGCCACGTGCGCCACATCGGCGTAGCCCGCCATGCCGGTAGTGAAGATCCGGCCCTGGTAGCTGGCGCGCGGCTGCTGGATGCAGTTGGTGGTCATCAGGATGGGGCCGTTGAAGCGCTCGAAGTCGCGCTGCTGGGTCCACCACGCGCCGCCGTAGTTGCCCGCCAGGTGCGCAAAGCGCTTGAAGGCCGGGTAGGCGTGGGCGGGCAGCATCTCGCCGTGGGTGTAGACCATCACGCCGGTGCCCTCGGTCTGCTCCAGCAGCTCGTAGAGGTCGAGCAGGTCGTGGCCGCTCACCAGGATGCCCGGGGCACCGGGGCGCACGCCAATCGGCACCATGGTCGGCTCGGGGTGGCCGAAACGGCCCGTATTGGCCCCATCCAGCAGAGCCATGGCCTGCACGCCCACCTCGCCGCAGCGCAGGGCCAGCGCGGTCAGCGCCGCCGCATCTAGGCTGTCATCCAGGGTGGCGGCCAGCGCCTGCTGCATGAAGGCCAGCAGGTCGGCATCGATGTGCTCAAGCACATAGGCGTGGTCGCAGTAGGCCGAAAGCCCCTTCAGGCCATAGGTAATCAGCTCGCGCAGCGACTGGACATCGGCGTCGGGGTGGGGGTTGGCGTGGGGCGAGTGGGCGCGGCCCCGCTCGACGAACGCGGCCATGTCGCCCTCTGCCGTGCAGCGGGCGGCCTCGGGCAGCGGGCCGGGGCAGCGTAGCCCGGCGGCGTGGCGGGCCGCGTGCACCCGCTGGCGCAGGGCGTTGCGGCGCTCCACCGCCTCGCGGGTGAGCTGGCAGATCCGCTCGCCGTCGAAGTTCACATTGGTGAGCGTGGCAAACAGGCCCTGGGCGATGAAGATGCCCGTGGCCGTATCGTTGATGCCGCTGTCGAGGGCGCGCACGCCCACGGCCGCAAGCCCTTTCAGCGCATAGAGCAGCTCATCCTGCAGCGCTGCGATCGTCTCATCCTTGCCGCAGATCCCGCGGATATCGCAGCCGCTGTTCTTACTCGTCTCCTGACACTGGTAGCAAAACATCGCGCCTCTCCTCATTTTTATACCTTGAGAAGAGCATACCAGCGGCGCACAGCGCTGTCTTTGCGCTAGCGCAAACAGATCCTTTCCGAGAGATCAGAGCGTTTACCACCAAGGCTGCAAGGCTCCACGTTTCTTTATAATCTCGGAGTCTTGGAGCCTTGGTGGTGAAATCATGACTCCGGCAGATCCTCGGCGATCTGAGTGAGACGCTGGGGCAGCAGCAGGGCCACGCGCTCGCGCCCGGTGCTGACGATGCCCTGCTGCTCCCAGCCGCTGAGGATGCGGCTGACGGTGTAGAGCGTGGTGCCGGTCATCTCGGCGATATCCTGGCGGGCCAGGGGCAGATCGAGCGCGATGCCGCCTGCGTCGGGGCGGCCCACCTGGGCCACCAGCCGCAGCAGGGCGCGGGCCACCCGCCGCTCGACACGCTCGGTGGACAGCTCGCGATAGCGCTGCTGCAGCTCCACAAAGCGGCCCGAGACCATGTGCAGCGCGCGCAGCGCCAGCCGGGGCGTGCGCTCGATCAGGGCCAGCAGCGCGGCGCGCTCCCAGACCAGCGCGGCGCAGTCGTCGATAGCCTGCAGATCGAGCGGGTACTCCGCGCCACGGATGGCCGCGACGATGCCCACCTCCTGGTAGGGCGTCACCAGGCCCATGATCACCTGCTGGCCCTCGGCGCTGATCTGGCTGAGCCGACCGTGGCCGGAGACCAGCACATAAAAGGACTCGGCGGGGTCGCCCTGGTGGAACAGGAAGGCCCCCGCCGCAGTGCGCGCCAGGTGTGCGGCGCTGGCCGCATAGGTAAGCGCCTGGTCATCAAGGTCGTGAAAAAAGCGGCACTGGCGCAGCAGGGCGGGCTGGCAGGCGATCTGCTGGGCGGTCTCTTGCTCCATGGTGCTCCTCGCGGTGTGGCGGATGTGGCCATTATACGCCGCGCGCGGCGACCACATGCCAAAACCACCCTCGCAATAGTTTGCGAGGGTGGTTTTGGTTCCCCGATGCTCGGGGCGGTTCACATGTGGCCCTAGGGCCTGCGGACTACTTGGCCTCGAAGTGGCTCCAGGCGTAGGGGCCGGTGTAGCTCACGTACCAGTAGCCGTCGATCGCCGCCGGGAAGCTGCCCGACGAGGCCCACTTGTTAGTGAAGTCCACGCCGTTGATGGTCAGCTTGGTCAGGTTCCACGAGTTGACGTAGCTGCCCAGGCTGCTAGCCTTCCAGCAGAAGGTGCCAGCGCCGTCGTAGCTGAATGGCCCGCTGATGGTCGAGCTGACCGGGCTGCAGGCCCCACCAGGCGTGGTGGTCGGCGTCACCGGGGTCGCGGTCGGCGTCACCGGCGTGGCCGTCGGGGTCACCGGGGTCTTGGTCGGGGTCACCGTCACCGGGGTCGGGGTCACCGTCACCGGGGTCGGGGTCACCGGGGTGGCCGTCACGGTCTTGGTGGGGGTCACCGTCACCGGGGTGGTGGTCACCGGGGTGGTCGGCGTCACCGTCACCGGCGTGCCGGGCACCGAGCCGACAGCCCACAGGCGCTTCAGCAGGTTGGTCTTGCGGGTGTCCCAGGTGCCCCAGGTGCCCCAGGCCGACTCGTTGCTGCCCGCGATGTAGGGCGAGGTGTAGAGGCCGCCGGTATCGCCGGACTCGGGGTTGATCGACCAGTACACGGTGTCGGTGATGCCGCGATCGATCAGGTAGTCAACGAAGGCGGTCTGCCACTTCAGGTCGGTGGTCTTGTCGGTCAGGTAGCCGAAGCGGTTCTTGTCGCGCAGGGTCGCGCCGCCGCCGGGCCAGTCGACGTTGCCGCCGAACTCGCCGATCACCACGGCGTAGCCCATCGCCTTCAGGTAGCCGAAGTGCTCATCCCAGCCCTGGCGCAGCAGCGTCGGGTTGATCACAATGTTGCACTTGGCATCGCCAGCGGCGTCGCCCTCCAAGCCAGCGCACTGCGGCTGGGCCGGGTCCATAAACTGCGCGCCGACGAAGACCGAGGGGCCGTAGGCGTGCGGGGTGAAGACCAGGCGCTCCTTCGGGACGTTCGGCGGGTTCGCGCCGGCCTCGAAGAGGTTCTCGCCCCAGTTCGGGGTGATGCCACCGCCGTGCGGCACCTGGGTGACGGTGTCCGGCGTGCCATCCTGGTTGCCAGCAGTGGCCGAGATGCCCTGCGTGAAGATCAGGATGTTGGGGTTCACCTCGTTGATCGCGGTGTAGGCGTGCTCGGTCAGGGTCTTCCACTCCTCCCAGGTGTAGTCCCAGGGCTCGTTGAAGATGTCGATACCGATGATGTTGCTCACGCCCAGCGTCGAGGAGAAGCCAGCCAGGGTCTTCAGATCCTGCAGCCAGATAGTCTCGTTGTAGGGCTGGATGCGGGTCACGGTCGAGGGGTTGTTGGTCGAGGCGCAGGACGAGTCCTCGCGCTTGAAGTCGTAGTTGTCGCGCTCAGCATCCACATAGGGCGGGCGGGCATCCAGGCGGCCCTTGCGCCAGTCCACGTAGTTCGAGCACGAGTGGATGTCGAGCATCACGTCGATGCCAGCGGCGTCGGCGGCCTTGATCATGGTCTCAAGGGCCAGGCGCGAGTTGGCGATGCGCACCGAGGGGTCATTCTTCAGCACTGGCTCGCGGCCCTGCGGGTCGTTGGCGTCCAGGGTCTGGTGCGAGAGCGGCAGGCGGATGACGTTGATGCCAAGCGCCTTCATCTCGTTGAGGTCCTGGGTGATGGTGCGGCCGCTGGGTGCCCACCACACGTTGCCGATATACTGCTCCATCGGCGCGCCGCGCGGGTTGGTCGAGTCGCTGGCCGGCTCATAGCGGCCCTGTAGGCCGAACCACGATCCGCCGCGGATCTGGTAGATCTGGCCATTCTTGGTGATCTGGCCCTGTGCGTTCACGCGGAACACGGCGGGCGTGCCAGCTGCCCCTGCATCCTTCGATGCGAGACCCTGGGAGGAAAGTAGCATCGGCGCAACAAGTGCAACTGCTGCCGCTGTCACCCATCGACGTTTGAAACTCCGGAGTTTTGTCACGAATGCCTCCATTGACTTCGAACAAAGAGCGGAACAATGTGCCCAGGCCGGTCGGCAGCGAGCAGTGCTTGGCCGCGCCGGTGTGGTGCGTGGCGTGGGTCGGGGCAGTTCTCTGCGCTGCTCTTCTCACCGCGTCACGATATGGGTATAGCATAGTGTCCGATAGTCACGGAAGCGTCACGGTCGCCGTCACGGAAAGCGTTGAAATAACCAATTTTTGAGGGATATGGGGGGAATTTAAGCGGGGAAGGGGGAAATCGGCAGTATTCTCGGTATGGGCAGGCCCCCTGGCGGCGCACCAAGGGGCCTGGCCACGATGCTACGGGGTGGGCTGCGGCAGCAGGAACTTCTCTAGGTCGTCGATCACCAGATTCGCGGCGATCAGGCCGATGCTGGTGTACCAGTAGTCGTCGTTCACCTGGACCACGCGCTGGCGCTCGACCGCCTTGAGCTGCTTCCACAGCGGGTCGTTCAGGTACTCATCCACCGGCGCATCCTCGGGCTTGCCGTAGATGCCGTAGAAGATGACATCGCCATCCAGATCGCCGATCAGCTCTTTGCTGGCCTCAGTCCAGACCTTGTCGGTGAGCTGCTGGGCAGCGGGGCGGGGGAACTGGCCCTCGGCTAAAATGGTGCCGATGAAGCTGCCCGCGTGGTAGATGCGGGTCTGCCCGCCCTGCATGAAGCGCACCATCGAGACGGTGGGCATGGGGCCTGCCGCGCTCAGCTTGGCGTGCAGGTCGGCCAGGCGGCGCTGGTAGTCGGCCACCAGCGCCTCGCCCTCCTGCTGCTTGCCCATGGCCTCGGCGAACAGGCGGAAGTTGTCCAGCCAGGCGTCGCCCAGGCGCTCGGCAAACACGGTGGGGGCGATCTTCGAGAGCAGCTCATAGCGATCGGCGTCGCGGGTCTTGCTGCTGAGAATGAGGTCGGGCTTGAGCGCGAGGATCTTCTCTAGGTTGGGCGAGGCGATTGTGCCCACCACCTCGATGCCCTCGGTCTTGTCGCCCAGGTACGCGGGGAACTTGCCATCCTCGAAGATGGTGACCGAACCGACCGGCTTGATGCCGAGGATCAGCGCCGCATCCAGCTCGCCCATGTCGAGCGTGACCACACGCTTGGGCGCTATGGGCACCAGGGTCTCGCCCATGGCGTGCTTGACCAAGCGCGTGGCGGCTTCGGCGGTGGCGGCAGGCGCGGCGCTGGCGACAGGTGCGGCGCTGGCCTCGGCGCTGGCAGCAGCGGGGGACGTGGCGGCGGGGGTGGGCGCGGTGGCGGCGGGGGCAGCGCAGCTGGCCAGCGTGGCGCACAGCGCGATGGCGCTCAGGGCGCGGCGGATGTGGTACATGTGCGAAGGTCTTTCCTCAGGTCAGGCCGCACGGCGGGCGGAAGGCTCGACGCAGCGTGCTGCCGGTTTTAATCGGGCATTAGGATAGACGCATCGCTGAAGATTGTCAAGTTTTCACTATAGAAACCGATAAATAGCACCCACACTAGGGGTAGAACAGGTACATGCTATGGGGCTGGATGTGGTACTTCTGGGGCAGCGCGGCGCGCAGATCGGCCTGCTGGAAATAGCCGAGCCGCTGCACCGCGCGATCTTCACCACGGCCTACTGGGGCAGCTGCCACCGCCTGCGCCGACTGCGCGACTACTACCGCACCAACCTGCGCCTCACAGGCGAGGATGTGCGTGCTCTGGCCCAGGAGCTGGCCAGCATCCGCAGGTATATCGACCCGCAGCAGCACGCCGCGCTCGACGCGCTGGCCACCGCGCTCTCCGACGAGCGGGTGTGCGCGGTGGCTATCGCGGGCGACTAGCCGGGCGGCAGGGAGATCAGGACTCCTCGTAGTACGAGACGAGCTGGCCGCTGCTGTTGTAGAGCGAGCCGTCGTCATCGTCCTGATTGTTCCAGATGTTCCCAGCCGGGCCACCAAATGTTCTCTGCTCGTTGGGCGCCAGGGTTCCACCGATCGGATGCTCTTGGTTGCCACGGATGCTGCACATATGCCAGCCGGTCAGATCCACCGGCTCGCCGCTGACATTCTGCAGCGTCACGGTCTCCGCGCCCTTGTCGATCGCGACGATCAGCACGGGGTAGTCGGGCGCGGCGCCCGGATTGGGGTCCTGCTGGCAGCTGTTGAAGGTGGGCGCGGGCAGGGGCTTGGCCAGGCTGGGCTGCGGGGCGGGCGCGCCGTTGCCCAACAGCTCGTTGCCCAGCAGGCCCAGCTGCACATTGAAGGGAGGCTGGTTCTCGGGGTGCAGCTCGAAGCGCGCCCGCTCGTACCACTGCACCTGCAGGGTCTGGCCGTTCACCTCCTCGCTGATCAGATCGGAGAGCGGCAGGCCGAACAGGGCCAGATTCTCGGCCTCAGTCTTGCCGCCCCTGCCATCTAGCTCGATCCCGCTGGCGCGCCACGCCGCTAGGATGTCGCCGCAGACATTCTGCTGGGTCTCGGCGAAGTAGCGGCAGCCGGGCTGCGGCTCGCTGTTGGCGAAGGTAAAGGGGTCGCGGCCCTGTTGGGCTAGGCGGTCGGCCCCCAGCCGCCCGAGCAGCACATCGTAGGGGCGGGCGTTCTCGGGGTGCAGCTCCAGGCGGTTGCGCTCGAACTGCTGGGCCTGGATGGCCCTACCCTCGATCACCATTTCCTGCTGCGGCCCCTTGGGGTAGCCAAAGACGATGAGGCCGCTGTTCTGCTGCCAGAACTCGCGGATGCGCCCGGAGATGCAGAATCCTGTCTCGGCGAAGCACTGCTGGTCGGCCTGGGCCTGCGCGGCGGGCGTGCCAACGGCCAGCGCAGCCAGCACAGGTAGCACCCAGCGGAAGAGTCGCGACATCGTTGTCACCTTTCTGTGGAAGTTGGTAGGGCGTATGGCAAGAGTGTAGCATGGGCGAAACAGCCACGCATAGGCGCAGAGACCGATTCAGCGCTAGAGCAGCGCGCCCAACAAAAAGGCCAGCAGCCCCAGCGACCCGCAGATGGAGAGGCGGCCCTGCGCAGGCTAGCACGCGTGTGAGCGCTATCGGTTCCCACGGCGACTGACCTATATTACCCGGCACATCCAGCGATCTGGTGCCTACCAGCGCTCACCATAGCAGCTGTCTGCCATCACCCCATGTTGGGGAACATTTGTGGGAGAACTTGATCTGAGCTATACTCCTTTCTCTGGTTGGGGAACACCCATCGGGCTACAAGAAAGATGCGCACTTGCCAAAACATGCCCATACGCTGCTGCGCTGGTCTGCCGCGAGTCACCAGTATGAACTCCACGAGGGTGGTCAGGCCAGCCCGGTGGACGCCGAGTCGTGGCAGCGTTGGCTTGAGGCGCATCGCTCATTCGCGTTCCAGGGGCGCTCGGGAAGGCTGAATCTGCTAAAAGAGCGGCGCAAAGCTGGCCCCGGCTACTGGTATGCCTATCGCCGCCGCAACGGGCGAGTGGTGAAACGTTATGCTGGGCGCGGGGCGGTGCTCACGTGGGCGCATCTTGAAGCATTGGCCCAAGCGCTCTGTGCTGAGGATGAGCTAGCAAGGAGTTCCCACACCCCGTCGGCACTGGCCGAACCGGATGGTATTAGCACCGTGACGACTGCGCCGCTCCTCGCGCCCAAACTGCAGGTGCCACGCCTCCACAGCTCGCTCATCAGACGCGAGCGGCTGCTGGCCCGTCTCGACGCTGGACGGATGCGTAAACTCACCCTGCTCAGCGCCGCCGCAGGCGCTGGCAAGACAACCCTGGTCTGCCAGTGGCTCCAGCACCTTGCTGCCATGCGCAATCCGCCCCGCATCGCCTGGCTGGCGCTCGATGAAGGCGACAATGACCCGCTGCGTTTTTGGCGCTACGTGATCACCGCCTGCCGCGCCTTCGGCCCAGAGGTGGGAGCGCAGTCGCTCGCGCTGCTTGAGACCCCGATCACCATCAAATCCCCGCTCGACATGGTCCTTACCACCTTGCTCAATGAGCTGGCGCTCCTATCCTACCCCAGCATCCTTGTTCTGGAAGACTACCATGTGATCACGGCACCGCAGATCCACGACGCCATCGGCACCATGCTGGCCCATCTGCCGCCATCCCTCCACCTCATTCTGATGAGCCGAACCCAGCCGCCCTTGCCGCTGGCGCGCCACATTGCCGCTGGCGAGGTCACCGCGATTGAGGCAGCTGATCTGCGCTTTTCCGATGACGAGACGGCGGCATTCATCGCGCAGGCAACGGCGCACCGCCTGCCCCCGCACGAGCTCGCGCTGGTGGGATCGCATCTTGAAGGCTGGGCCGCCGGGGTGCGGCTGCTCACCCTGGCCTTGGAGCGACCTTCTACGGGCGACATGCGCACAATCCTGGCGCAGTTCCTCACCGATCGTCGCGGCATCGGCGCGTACTTTGTCAGCGAGGTGCTGCACCATCAGCCAACCCCACTCCAGCAGTTCCTTCTGGAGACCAGTTTTCTTACTCGCCTGACCGCCTCATTGTGTGATAGCGTGACCGCTCGCACTGACAGCCAGTCCATGCTGGACACGCTGGATCAGGCCAACCTCTTTCTTGAGCCGCTGGACCGAGCAGGAATGTGGTATCGCTACCACGCGCTGTTTGCGACGGCCATGCAGGCGGAAGCACGTCGTCGGCTTGGGGGGGCTGCCGTGCAAGGCCTGCTTGAGCGCGCCGGGCGCTGGTACGAAGGGCACGGGTTCCTGCCCGAGGCGATCGAGGCGGCATTTGGTACCCATGATGGTGTGCGTGCTGCGGGCCTGATCGAGCAGGTGGCGAGGCGGCATTTTACGCTAGATCACCCCGAGCCACAGAGCCTGCCGGAATTTTATACCCTGCACCGCTGGCTAGTACGGCTCCCAGCATCGATCCGCGATCAGCGCCCGCTCCTCAACTTGACCCTGGCGGTTGCCAGCACGATGCAGCCCCATGGCGACGTGAGCGATGCTGAGCATCTTTTGGCGCTGGCCGAGCAGGGCTTTCGCGCCGCCGACGAGCTGGGCCAGCTGGGCCTGGTCGACACCTTCCGCTCGCTCATGGCGCGGGAGCGCGGCAACATAGCGGTTGCGGTCCGCTGGGCCAGAACGGCGCTTGAGCTGCTCCCATCCACCGCATGGAACTGGCGCAGCATGTGCATTGGCACATTGGCCGTGGGCGCATATGGTATTGGCCGATTGGCGGACGCAGGCGCGTTGTTTGATCAGGCATTGGCCATGAGCGCACAGGTGGGAAATCGGCAGTTTGCCCGTGCCGCCACCGTGGTGCTCGGCTGGAGCGTGCTGGAGCAGACCGATTCGCTGCGCGCCGCAGGCTTATTTCGCCAGACATTGGCAGACGCGCGTATGATGGGCGACCTCGAAGATACGGCGCTCGCGCTGCATGGGCTGGCCGAGATCGCGTGGTGTGCATACGACTTGGATACGGCCTGGGCACTGGCCAATGAAATCGTTGAAGCCACGGGCCAGAACCCACACCAGCCCGCCGCCGCGCATGCCGCACTCATCATGGCCCGCGTGGAACATGCCCGTGGCCAGAGTGCGGCGGCGCTCGCCCGCTGTGCGGCCCTGCTGTATTGCCGTGCGCTGGCCGACCAGCCGATGGATCGGCAGCTGGATGCCCAAATCGCCTATGAGCAGGCATGCATCGCCCTTGCCACCGGCGACCTCGCCGCCGCCCAGCGCTGGCGCGATACGCGCCCCACCAATTTGGAACAGCCACGCATGCATCAGGATCGTGAAGCCCTGCTACTGGCACGCCTGGCCATGGCCGAAGGTGATCCCGCGTCGGCGGCGCAGATCCTTGAGCCGCTGCTCGCCGCAGCCGAGCTGGATGGGCGCGCCCGGGTGGCGCTGGAGCTGCGCGTGCTGTTGGCCCGCGCCTTCGCTGCGACCGGGCAGCTGCACGATGCCCGGCACCTGCTCGCCGCAGCGCTTGCCAGCGCCCACCACGCCAGCGCCCAGCATGTGCTGATCAGGGAAGGGGAAGCGCTCGCGCCCTTGCTCCGCACAACCCTGCCCGCCATCCATGACCAGCGGCTGCGCGCCTTTGCCAAAACGATGCTGCACCACATCACACCCGCTGAGGAGCGCAGCGCAGTCGAGCTGCTGAGCCCACAGGAACGCCGCGTGCTGCGCCTGATCGCTGCTGGCCAGAGCAACACGGCGATCGCGCTTGACCTCGTCGTCTCGGTCAACACCGTCAAGGTTCATGTCAAAAACATCTACCGAAAGCTGGGGGTGGCCAGCCGTCTTGAGGCCGCTCGCGCCGCGCACGATCTGGATATACTCTCGCAGTAATCACCCCCCAAGCTACCCACCCGGATGATACCGCCGCATGGCGCTCCTCCCTACACTAGCCATGGTGAGCGTGTGTCGCAGCCAATGACTGCTGCGATGACTACTGTGCTGCACCACAACGCTATGGGAGGACACCTTTGGATACCACATCAAACGATGGGCGCATCATTGACGCACCGGCGCGTGCGTCACGCTTCACCCTGCTCTTTGTGCTATTTACGACGTTTCTGAGCGTGATGGGCATAACCCTGGTCATTCCGGTGCTGCCCTTTATCATCCAGCAGTACGTCGGGAATACCAGCCAGCTGCCCGTGGTGGTCAGCTGGCTGACGGCGACCTACGCCCTGTGCCAATGTATCGCCGCGCCCGCGCTCGGCGTGCTCAGCGATCGCTTTGGCCGCCGCCCGCTGCTGCTGCTGTGCCTGCTTGGATCGGCTATTGGCTATCTGCTGCTCGGGATCGGCGGTGCGCTGTGGGTACTGTTTGTCGGACGAATCATCGACGGGCTCACGGGTGGCGATATCAGCATTCTCTCCGCGTATATCGGCGATGTCAGCACGCCGTCGGAGCGCGGCAAGCGGTTCGGGCAGCTCGGCGGCATTGCCAGCATTGGCCTCATCTTCGGGCCGGTCATCGGTGGCCTGTTGGCCAGCCTGGGGTATGCCGCACCGCTGTATCTCTCAGCGGCGATCTTGCTGGCCACCACGATCTGGGGCTTTTTTGCCATGCCCGAAAGCCTACAACCGCAGCACCGCACCACGCATGTCGGCTTTGCCGACCTCAACCCACTCAAGCAGATCGGTGATATCCTCGCCATCAAGCGCCTGCGCTGGCTGCTGGTGACCAGCGTCGTCTACGCCTTCCCGTTTGCGATGTTTACCTCCGAGCTGGCGGTGCTGGCCATCGACACCCTGGCGTGGACGCCTGAATCTATTGGCCTGCTGCTGCTGGTTATCGGCGGTATCGACATTTTTATGCAGGCCGTCTTGTCGGGCCGGTTGATCAGGCGGTTTGGCGAGACGCGCCTGATCATGAGCGGGTTCGTGTGTGAGGCGATCAGCTTCATCCTGATCGGTGGTGTCGCCATTGTGCCATCGCCCGTACTGCTCTTTGTTGGTGTTGCCTGCTTCGCTATCGGCGGCGGCGTGCTGGAGCCGCCGCTGAACGGGCTTATCTCAGCATCGGCGGGCGCAGATGAACAAGGGATGGTGCAGGGTGGCAAGCAGGCGCTACGCGCGTTGAGCCAAATTGCGGGGCCGCTGCTGGCCGGGGCGCTGTATATGCAGATCGGCGGTGAAGCACCCTACTGGCTTGGGGCGATCGTTCTCCTGCTTGGCACGATCACCATGCAGCTTGCCACACCACACATTGCGCGGAGCCAGATACCCCAGCAATCACATGGATCGAACGACTAACCGTGGATCGAGCAGAAAGCCGCACCCGAAGCCCAGCACGGCCAGCCCATCTGGCCGCCAATCGGTCGGGCACGATCCACGAGATCTTCATGGCCTTGTTCCTGCCTATAGTGATGATGAAAAAAAGTGAGACGGGCGCACATTGACAGAGCTTGCATCTTGCTCTATGCTCTCGCGCCATTATAATCGCTCTGTCTGCCAGGCCCAACGAGCAAGGCGGCAGCGCCCGTCATTTCTCACAAAAGGATAGAGGCCATGATCATGCGGACTATACTGCGGATGCTCTTGCTGCTCACGCTGTGGGGGTCGGCGGCGGTAGCGGTGGTGACCGGCTTCTCGTGGATGAACGTGGCGAGCGCCCGCGCGACAGGCCGGATCGACGAGGCCAGCGCCATGCGCAGCGTGCTGCTAGCGCTAATGCCGCCCGGCAGCGCTCTGGCCGACGCCGAGGGGCGGATGGAGGGCGAGGGCTTCCGCTGCCGCAGCCTGCCCGCCTACCCCGGCCAGCTGTTCTGCGAGCGCAGCGACTCGGCGGGCTGGCCAGTGAGCAGGCGCTGGCAGGTGCAGGTGCTCTCCGCCGATGGCCACGTGACCGATATGCGCATCGACATGGGGCTGGTGGGGCCGTAGCGCCTCAGCGGCCCGCTAGGACAGGGCGGGCTGGCCCGTGGCCGGGGTGCGCCACGCGCCCGCCCAGCGCGGCGATCGCGCGCCAGCTCTGGGCCACCGCGCCGTCTAGGTCGGATGCGGGCGGCAGGTCGCCGGTGAAGGCCTCGCCGGTATCGAGCACCACGCTCACGCTGTCGTCGCTGTGGCCGGGGGTGGCGATGATCTGGCCCGCCACGCCCTGGCTGGCCAGAAACGCGCGGCTCTGGGCCAGCGGCAGGGCCAGCGCGTGCGCCAGCTGGATGGGCTGGTAGCGTAGCTCGGGCTTGATCAGGCCGCCCAGCAGCGGCACGGCGTGGCGCTGCACATCCAGCACCACCAGCCGCACACCCGCGAGCCGCAGCTCCTCGGCCAGCCCGGCGTGGTCGGGGTGGTAGTGCGTGCAGATCAGGTGGCCGATCTCGGCCAGGGCCAGGCCCATGCGGTCGAGCCGGTGGCGCAGCTTGGGCAGCGTGCCAGGGAAGCCGATGTCGATCAGCAGCTTGGGGCGGCTGTCCAGCACATAGTAGTTGGTCGAGTCGTAGCCGACGTTGACAATGTTCACGCGCCCACCTCCGCCCGCTGCAGCTTCTCCAGCGCCAGGATGTCGCGCTGCGCCAGCCAGAGCGGCACGAAGCCCACCACGCCAAACGAGCAGTCGATCATCTGCCAGAAGAGCGGCACGCCGCGCAGCGGCCCGAAGGCCAGCGCCATCGGGAAGATCAGCACGCAAGCGATCATGCCGAACTCGATCACCCAGATGTTGCGCACGGGGTCGCGCAGCGGGCCGACAAAGGCGATGGCGATCACAATATGGGCGAAGGCCAGCCAGTCGGTGCCGTAGAGCATCAGCGGGTAGCTGCGCTCGACCTCGGCCAGGGTCTGGCGGATGATGCCGACCCACGCGGCCATGTCGGGCCACAGTTGTGCGGCGGCGCTGCCCGGGCCGATCAGCCCGGCAAGGATGTCGATCTCCCAGCGCAGCGGCAGCGCGGTGAGGCCGCTGATCACCAGACCCGCGATCATCACGGCGATCAGGGCGCGGATGCGGCGGGCCAGCGCCGCCGCGCTGGGCGCGGGCCGGGCGGCGGGCGCGAGGGCTGTTGCCATGGTTCTGCTCCACTAGCGTGCGGTTGTGGGGCCATGCTACGCCAAACGCCACGCGGCGGCAAGCACCTGGGTGTGTGGAAGAGCCTTTTACCTCCAAGACGCCAAGACACCAAGGGAGCAAAGTCCTATCTCACTACGAAGACGCGAAGGGGACAAACCCAACCTACCTGGCCCATCCGGCGAAGGTGCCGCACCCGCACGCTGGCCATAATCCAGCCCGCAGCGACGATGCCAAACGATGAGAGGAAGGACGTTTTTTGCCAGTTTAGCGGCCATATTGAGGTGAAGTTACAATATCGGGCATAGCACATTGCCAGCGCTTTTCCCACACCACGCCCAGCACCCGCTCGGCTTCTAGGAGCAGCTCGTGGCTTGATGCCACCGCGTAGGTACTTCCAAATCCGGGGTCGATGGCGATACCATCTTTCTGATAGATTACCCACTCCCAGGTTGGGTCTGGCTCAAGGCCCGGCGGGGTGCATGCCAGCACGATGTGCCGATAGCCACCAGCGCTCAATCTAGCCACATCCGTAATTCTGCTCATGCTAGCGCTTTTTGTAGCGCCCGAAAACATATTGCCATAGGTTATGTAATCAAGAAAGATCGAGAGGTGACGAATCCCGAGTTTCCAGGGAAAGATCGGCTGATCGCTATGCCAATTCCACCATACAAAATGGACAGGAGGATCAGCATCGGTGATCTGCGCGATTGGGATGCCCCAAACATAGCAGCCTTGATTCTCCTGTCCGCAGAGGAGCATATCACCAGATATTCGGAAATGCTCAGGGGAAAAGAGCACCTCACGATAGCTGACAAGATCAAAGCGGTTTCCCCAGCTCGTAAGAAACTGCGCTAAGATCGCTGGCAGCGCGATGCCAAGCCGCTCTTCCGCCAGGGCTAGAGCCGCAGGGTCGCAGCCATCCCCCGTCCGCCAGGGGCGGCAGAGTGATACGATGTGCTCGGCATTTGCAGACCAATAGTAGGGCATGCTCGATCCACTGGATTGGTAGCGATCTGCCGATCTGCCTGCTGTAGCCATACGCTACCGCCCTCCCGCCGGGAAGTAGTAGTCCTGCGTCGTTTGTGAGACGGTGTAGCCGACAAAGAGTCCACCCAGCCACAGCGCCGCCAGCAGCGCCAGCCCCGCGCCCATGGCAACAGCCCGCAGCCCCGGCCTGCGCGGCGCTGTGTGCGCGGGCGAACGGTGCCGCCACAGCCACACCCACAGCGCCACTCCCCCGACGATGCCCCCGGCGTAGGAGGTGAGATGCGCCCAGCTAGCGCTGATGAAGCCCGCCTCCACGCCGGGCGGGAGCGTGGCGAGCGTGACCTGCGGCAGGCGCACCAAGCCCGCCTGGGCCAGGGCATAGCCCACGATACCCGCGAGCAGCGCGGCGAGGCCCACGCTGGCCATCAGCGCGGCCAGGGGGCGCACCAGCTGCGGGCTGCCCCACGCGGGCCGCCTGCCGAGGCGCATGGCCAGCACGGTGGGCAGCCCAAGGATGGCCCCCGCCCACCATGTGGCGATCACGCCCCAGCCGATGCCGAGCAGCGTCGGGTCCTGGGTTGGGAAGACCGGCGCGTGCCCGACGGTGAAGTAGGCCAGGCACAGCCGCGCCGTCACCTGATCGTGGAGGATACCGTAGACGACAGCGGCGGCGATGCAGAGCAGCCAGATCTTGAGCCACTGGCCCACGGCGGCGAGCCGGGGCGTGGGGGCGGTGAGCGCGCTCATAGCGGGGTTCTCTCTTTGATACGATGCGGTCTGGGGCATTATAGCATCGCGCCGCCTGGGGCTGTTCGGGGGCTGGGGTATACTACAGCCCACAGAACAGCCGAGCGGGGCAGGCAAGCGCCCCGCTCCCACGCCGCCCATGAGGAATGCGCCATGCCGATCTCCGAGGAACACGTGCCGCTGGTCGACGGTGCCCAGGTGGTCTACCTCGTGACCGATGGGTTCGAGGTCTACGACCACCCATCCGCCGAGCTGCTCGACCACGTGCTGAGCCACATCCACGCGCTGAACGTGGCCACATCCATGCTGATACCGCCCGCCAAGCTGTACGAGCGCTACAACCTGCCCAACGCCGAGCCGAGCCTGGCGCCACTGCTGGCGCTGCTGCAGCGCGACCTGGGCATCCTCAGCCAGGCAATGGTGGAGATGGCGGCGGCGCGGGCCGACCCCGACTGCCCGCGCCGCCTGGAGCGGATCATCGCCGAGGTGCGGGCGCGGGTGCCCTACCTGGGCGACCTCGCGCCCGACAGCGGGCAGCTAGCTGCGCAGCTGGGGGCGGTGCTGGCCGCGCAGGGCAGAAAGCTGGCCGCGCCGCGCTCGCGCACGCTGGAGCGCCACCGTGTGCCGCGCTACCGCCGCCGCGCCTAGTCGATGCCGGGCGGGAAGGGGCGCAGCAGGGCCAGCCGCCGCTCGACGCGGCCCCGCATGTCGCCCAGGCGCTCGATCTCGCGGCAGATCGCATCCAGCTGCCAAGCTTCTGTCAGCCGCTATGGTATACCCTGACACGGCGGTAAGGTCAAACTGGCCCCTACCCACGCGGCGGATCGGGGCTATGGCTGGATGCTCAGCCGATCTAGCACCTCATTATAGGTCTTGTTCTCCGTATCTTCGACGCTGATCCACAGGAGCTGTTCAGGATCAACCTTCAGCGCATAGTACTCTATAGTTCCGACCCCCTTGATCGCACGCTGGTAGGCCACCGCCTGCGTCCCCGCCAACTCTCGGTGCTCGATGGTTGGTTCGTCCACAGGATTTCCAGGCAGATTCCGCTGTCGCTCGGCATCGATCCAGTCGTCAAGCGAGCCGGGAAATCGCACGAGGGCGAAGGTTGGGCCATAGGGGCCTTCGACCCCAGAATCTGCCGCCGGGTAGGTAATGGCCCCCTGGTCGATCACCAAAGTATCGCTGAAGACAAGCGAACCTGACGTGTGTTCTTGCCAGGTTGATATGGGGGGAAGATCGATCACGATCTTTTGCCATGGGAAGCGCCGCCAGCCGTCGGCGAGCACGGCGGGCGATGCAATGCCGATTGGCGTGATGGAGGGTGGGGCCACAGTCGGCAGCGGCGCGGCTGTGGGCGGTGGCGCGCTAGCGGATGACGCGAGAGGTCGCCCGGCGGCGGGCGGCTCAAGCGCAGCGCAGCCGCTGATCAGCAGGCAGAGCATAGAAGAAACCCAGGGTCGCATGGAAGCCTCCGATCGCTCATATCACACGTGCGCCGCTCCGGGACATCGTAGCCGCAGCACCTCTGCCACGTCAATACGCATGCCCAGAGCAGATCTGCGCGTATGCTGGTATGGTACCTGCTTCTTATCGGCTGCCCTGTATCGAACGAGCAGCTGTCTGCGCCGATGCTGAAAGGGAGGAAATGATGGATGCAACCCAGCGGGTAGACCGCACCGATGCCGCAATAACCGAAATGCTCGCCACGGCCAGCCTGCCGATGCTGCGCGCCAGCCTCGGGGTGGTCTATGTATGGTTTGGCGCGCTGAAGGTGACCGGGGCCAGCCCGGTGGCCGATTTCGTGGCCGACACGCTGCCCTTTCTGCCCCGGCGCGCGGCGGTGCTGGGCATCGGCCTGTGGGAGATGACCATCGGCGCGGGGCTGCTGGCCCGCGTGGCCCTGCGCCCCATGCTCATCCTGTTCGCCATCCAGCTGGCGGGCACCTTCCTGCCCTTCCTGACCCAGCCGCGCGCCATGTTCCAGCGCGGCAACCCGCTGCTGCTCACCACCGAGGGCGAGTTTGTGCTGAAGAACCTGGTGCTGCTGGCCGCAGGCGTGGCGGTGGGCAGCAGCATCCGCCGCAAGCGCGAGGATCTGCCCGCCAGCGACGGCCAGCTGCGGCAGCCTAGCAGCTCATCCTGATGCGACCTCGCTTTTTTCCTTGGTGCCTTCGCGTCTTCGTGGTTATTCGTCCCATTTTATTCCTTGGTGTCTTGGTGTCTTGGTGGTAAATCCGTTCGCTCTGCCCTTCGTGTCTTCGTGGTGAAGAAGGCTGGCATCTGCTACACTATGCGCACCCGAACGAGGTGCAACGATGCAGATCCCAGATCGCCAATCGCTTCTCACCCAGCTGCTCGGCGGCTACCTGCTGTTCATGGCCGTGCTGCTGGGCGGCGGCATCGGCCTGAGCGTGATCATCGAGCGGCAGCTGGTGGCGGGCGCGCGCGCCGCCGACCTAGCGCTGGCCAAGACCATCGCCCTGGAGACAGCCAGCACCATGGATCTGGCCCAGCGCTCGGTAGGCGCACTGGGCCAGCAGGATGGGCTGCGCCAGGGCGGCCCCGCCGCCGAGCGGGCCATGGCCGCCTTCCGCGCCGCCCGCCCCGAGATGGACCGCGTGTACTGGCTGGACGCCCAGGGCGTGATGCGCTACTCCTCGCCCAGCGACCCACGCACGCTGGGCACCGACTACTCGGGCGAGCGGGTGTTCCGCCGCGCCGCGCAGGCCAGCGGCCCCTTCGTCGAGCCGGGGGTGGTCGACCTCTCCACCTACAACGGCGTGGTGATCATCGCCCAGCCCGTGCGCGACGCGCGAGGCGACCTGCTGGGCGTGGTGGCGGCCAACGTGCTGCTGGATGACCTGAGCAGCCCGCTGCGCACCGTGGTGGCCGACCAAAGCGGGCGCGGCCAGCCGCTGCTGATCAGCGTGGTGGACGGGCGCGGCCAGCTGATCGCCACCGCCGAGCGCGAGCGCATCCTACAGCCGATGCTGGGCGAGCTGCCGGGGGCGGGCGCGGCGCTGGCCGGGCAGGAGAGCGCGCAGCTGGCCGATGTGCGCGGCAGCTTGTGGCTCTACAGCGCGGTGCCGGTACCGGGGCTGGGCTGGGCGGTGGTGGTGCAGCGGCCCGCCAGCGTGGCGCTGGCGGCGGTGGCCAGCGTGCGCAGCTGGCTGATCGCCGCGCTGGCCATGACCGCGCTGGGCGGGCTGCTGCTGTGGCTGGCCCTGGTGCGCCGCGTGATCCGCCCGCTCCAGCAGCTGGCCGGGCGCTACGCCGCCCTGGGCGAGCTGCCCGCCGCGCCGCCGCCCGCCGCAGCGGCCCGCGCCGACGAGGTGGGCGCGCTGGCCCGCACGCTCCACCGGCTGGAGGGCGACGTGGCCGCGCGGCTGGCCCAGCTGCGCACCCTGCTGGACACATCCAGCGAGGTGGTGCGCACGCTCGACCCCGGCGTGGTTGCGTCCACGATCATCCGCGAGGTGCAGCGGCTGGTGGATGTGCAGGCCACCGCCGTGCTCGTGCCCGGCGACGACGGCGCGCTCAAGGTGCTGGCCAGCGCGGGCCGCGCCGAGTCCTACGACCGCTCCATCCACATCGCCCCCGACACCCCCGACTCGCCCTCGGCGCTGGCGCTGCGCAGCGGCGCGCCCACCCAGATGATCGCGGGCAGCGGCGAGCCGTTCCCCGCCGCATCCTACGCCGCCGGGTTCCGCGCCCTGCTGGCCATCCCGATCGTCAGCCAGCACGTGGGCAGCGTGGTGCTGCTGGTCTCGCGCACCCGCCCCGAGCCGTTCAGCCAGCACGACCTGGGCCTGCTGCTCACCTTCGCCAACTACGCCACGCTGGCCTGGGAGCACGCGGTGCTCTACGAGCGCAGCGACGAGCGCCTGCGCGAGGTGGCGCGCGAGAATGAGCGGCTCTACCGCGAGGCGCTGGCCGCCAACCAGTTCAAGAGCACGCTGCTGGCCGCCGTGGGCCACGAGCTGCGCACGCCGCTGGCCGCGATCAAGGGCCACGCCAGCTCGCTGCTGGAGGATGACGTGGTGTGGGGGCCGGAAGACCAGCAGCATTTCCTGCGCACGATCAGCAGCGAGGCCGACAAGCTGGCCGCGCTGGTCAGCAACCTGCTCGACCTCTCGCGGCTGGAGGCCGGGCTGCTGCTGCTGCGCCCCAGGGCCTGGGATGTGGGCGCGCTGCTCGACGGCGCGCTGGCCGCGCTGCACCAGCCCATCCCGCGCCTGGTGCGGCGCATCCCGCCCGGGCTGCCGCCCGTGGCCGTGGAGCGCCCGCGCATCGAGGTGGTGCTGCGCAACCTGCTGGCCAACGGCCTGGCCTACGGCGAGGGCGGTATCTGGCTCAGCGCCGAGCGCGCGGGCGACACGGTGCGCATCCAGGTACGCGACGACGGCCCCGGCATCGCCGCCGAAGATCTGCCGCACATCTTCGAGCGGTTCTACCGCGCCGAGCGGGGCGTGCAGCGCCGCGCCACCGGCACCGGCCTGGGGCTGGCCATCTGCAAGGCGTTTGTCGAGGCTCACGGCGGCAGGATCTGGGCCGAGAGCGACGGCGCAGGCACGACGTTCTGCCTGACGCTGCCGATTGCGAAGGAGCGAGAGGAAGAGGAGAGCGATGCAGCAGAAAACAATCTTGCTGGCCGAGGATGAGGCGGCGCTGCGCGATTTTGTCAGCCGCAACCTGCGGGCGCGGGGCTTCCAGGTGGTCGAGGCCACCAACGGGCTGGAGGCGCTGGCGCTCTGGGGCACCGAGCAGGTCAGCCTGCTCATCCTGGATGTGATGATGCCGCGCATGGATGGGCTGGAGGTCTGCCGCCGCGTGCGCGAGCAGTCCACCGTGCCGATCATCGTGCTGACCGCGATGGATGAGGAGGCCGACAAGGTGGCGGCCTTCGAGCTAGGGGCCGACGACTACCTCACCAAGCCGTTTGGCGTGGGCGAGCTGCTGGCGCGCACCCAGGCGGTGCTGCGCCGCAGCCAGTGGACACCGCAGGCTGCCGTGGCCCAGCGCTTCGGCGATCTGGAGATCGACCTAGAGGGCCACACCGTGCGGGCGCGCGGCGACGAGGTGAAGCTCACCCCCACCGAGTTCTCGCTGCTGGCCTTCCTGGTCAGTAACCCCAACCGCGTGCTCACCCACCGCATGATCCTCCAGCGCGTCTGGGGCGAACAGTATGGCGACGAGGCCGAGTACCTGCGCGTCTATGTCGGTCGCCTGCGCCGCAAGATCGAGCCAGACCCCGCCCGCCCCCGCCACATCCTCACCGAGTCGGGCGTAGGCTACCGCTTCGCGCCGTAGCGGGGGACGAATACCACGAAGACGCGAAGGGGACGATTCACCACGAAGACGCGAAGACACGAAGGGGAGACCGTTTACCACCAAGACTCCAAGGCTCCAAGGGGGCAAAGGGGCAAAGGGGCGATTCACCGCAAAGACGCGAAAGCGAGAGCGGCGAAGATCGCTATTAGAAAATGATGTTAAGGCCTGTTGATGGTGATTAAGCTTCCGGCGATGGTGATTAAGCTTCCGGCGATGGTGATTAAGCTTCCGGCGATGGTGATTAAGCTTCCGGCGATGGTGATTAAGCTTCCGGCGATGATAATCGATCAAATTCATGTATGATGTAGGGTATTTTATTCATATCTGGCGCAGATCATTGCATACGAGCCATGCAACAACCAAACACCGCACCTCTATCACCAACAAACCATGCCCGCCGCACCGCCCCACCCACCCGGCCCATCCGGCGAAGGTGTCGCTCGCGCAAACTGGCCATATGCACCAACACCAGCCGCCAGCGAACAGCACAGGAACGCTCCAAATTGGGGTTCCAAGGGGCATCGCCCTCACAGGGTGTCACTTTCATGAGTGCGGCTTCTGGATGCGGCACATGGCGCAAACCCGCGTGCCGGGTCATACACAACCAGTATCGCCTGCAAACCAGCCTCAAAAGAAGCACCGCTCAACCCTACCCACCCGGCCCATGCGGCGAAGGTGCCGCTGGTGTTTGGATGGCCATATGCACGAACCATAGAGGGAACGGCACGGGAACGCCCAAAATTGGGGGTTCGAAGGGGGCATCGCCCCATCGCGGGGTTGCTAGGGGCTGGCCCCTAGCCGCCGCCCGCGTAGGGCATTCACCAACCGAACAAAAACCACCCTCATCATCGAAGCCGCAGCCGGTCGCCCCAACCGCGCAACGCTGCAAGCATTGCCTACGGTTGGGGCGACCCAAAAACCACGCGGAAGCAGCCTCAAAAGTGACACCTGTTGAGGGCTGGCCCCTGACGCCGCCCGCGCAGGGCACCACCCACCCGCCACACAGAACCTCCTCCATCGAGGCCGCACCCGGTCGCCCCGACCGCGCAACGCTGCAAGCATTGCCTACGGTCGGCCCGACCCAAAAACGCCCCAAACGTGACACCATGTGAGGGAAGACCGTTTACCACCAAAGCTCCAAAAGAACGATTCACCACGAAGGCACGAGGTGAGGAAAAAACGCGAAAGTGCCCCTACGTGATGGGTGCCTCGCCGCGCCCCAGCTGAAAGGCGCGGCGGTAGGCCTGTGGCGACACCTGCACCGCGCGCCGGAAGTGAAAGCGCAGCACCGCAGCCGACCCAAAGCCGCACTGCGCTGCGATCTCCTCGATAGGCGTATCGGTGGTCTCCAGCAGGCGCTGGGCTAGGGCGATCCGCTGGCGCTGCAGCCACTGGTGCGGTGTAGTGCCCAGCGCGGCACTGAAGCGGCGCGTGAAGGTGCGCGCGCTCATCACAGCGTGCGCCGCCAGCTGCTCGATCGTCAGCGCCTCATGGAGGTGCGCTGCCATCCAGCCCAGCGTCGCGCTCAAGGGCGCATCGGCATCGGGCCGGAGCAGCGGCGTCTCAATATACTGCACCTGCCCGCCCTCGCGGTGCAGCGGCACCACCATCCTGCGAGCCACGGCTGCGGCGATCTCGGCCCCATAGTCCTGGCGCACCACATACAGCGAAAGGTCGATGGCAGCCGCCGTGCCTGCGGCGGTCAGCACCTGACCATCGTCGACATAGAGCACCCGCGAGTCGACGCGCACCTTAGGGTAGCGCGCCGCCAGCTCGCCTGCCCAGGCCCAGTGAGTGGTGGCGCGCCGCCCATCGAGCAGCCCGGCGGCGGCCAGCAAAAATGCGCCGGTGCAGTACGATATCAGCCGAGCGCCCCGGCCACACGCGCTATGCAGCGCCGCAAGCAGCTCGGGGGGCGGCGGCCCGCTGCGGAGGCGCGGCGAGCTTGGTACGATCACGGTATCGGCCTCGGCCAGCGCGGCCAGGCCGTGCGGCGCGCTGATCATCACGCCGCTGCCGCTACGCACCGCACCCGGCTCAGCGGCGCATACCAGCGTGTGGTACCAGGGCACGCGCAGTTCTGGCCGCTCTAGCCCAAAGATCTCGGTCGCAACCCCCAGCTGAAACAGATTGACCGCGTCGTGCGCGATGATGGCGATTGTGTGCATGGCCGTTTTTTAATGCCCCGCGTCTCTTCTCCCACTGGTCGCTACGCGACCGCTCTGGCAAAATTCTAGGGCATCGCATGGGTTCTGCCAAATTGGCGTGGGCGTGTGGGGATGCGCTGGGAAGATTGGGAAAAGGAGATCGACCGTGAATCTATCGCCCAGGCCGCTGCTTGGCGCTATCGCCAAGCGCATGCCGTTCGCACGGCCATTCTGGTTTCTTGTCGTCGGATCGTTCATCAACAAGGCTGGAAACTTCGTCATCCCCTTTTTCACACTCTACCTCACCACCTCTATGGGGCTGTCGATTACGCAGACCACGCTGATCATCTCGCTTATGGGCCTCGGGTCGCTGGCGGCGGGCATATGCGGCGGCGTACTGGCCGACATGGTCGGGCGGCGCGCGACCCTGCTGATCAGCCTTGGGGCCACCGGGCTGCTGATGCTGGCCCTTGGCTTTGTGCGCAGCATCCCGGTCATCCTGCTGCTGGCCATCCCCTACCAGTTTTTCAACGAGGTGTTCCGCCCGGCCACGTCGGCGGTGATCGCCGATGTGGTGCCGCCAGAGCAGCGTGTGCAGGCGTTTGGGCTGCGCTACTGGGCAAACAATCTCGGCAACGCCATCGGGCCGCTGGTCGCCGGGGTGGTCGCGCCGATCTCGTACACGCTGCTATTTGTGGGCGATGCGGCGGCCACGCTCTGCTTTGCGGCACTGGTATGGGTAGGCATCCCCGAGACTGGGCAGCCAAGGCGCGGGGCTGGGCTGCCGCCGCTGCGCAGCGCCTTGGCCGACCCGTGGCTGTGGGCCTACTCCGTGCTCGGGTTCGTGTTTGACTGCATCTACGTGCAGTGGTCATCGGCGCTGCCGCTCGACATGGTCGCTCACGGCCTAGGCGCGCTTGCCTACGGAACCGTGGTGGCGGTGAATGCGCTGATGGTCGTCGCGGTCAGCATCCCGCTGCTGGGCTTTTTCCAGCGGCGCGATCTGCATATCGCGCTGGGCGTGGCGTCGCTGATGCTGGGCCTGGGGATGGGGATCTATAGCTGGATGAGCACCTACCCAGCCTATCTGATCGGCGCGGCGATCTGGACCGTGGGCGAGATTCTCTCCATCCCGATCGCGAGCGTGCTGATCGCCCAGCTGTCGCCAGATCAGCTGCGCGCATCCTATCAGGGGATACACAGCACCATGCGTTCGCTATCGGTGCTCGTCGCGCCTGCGCTGGGCGGCCTAGTGATCGATAGGCTTGGCCCTGGGGCGCTGTGGCAGATCTGCCTCGGCCTGGGGCTGCTGACAGCGGGCGGCTATCTGGCTGTCGGCCAGCTGCGCAAGGGAGACCTGCGCCGCCGAGCAGCGGGCAGAAGCCTAGCCAGCTAGCCGTAGCGCCCTGGCCTGCGCTCGACGGTGGCCGCATTATTTATACATTATTTACGATCGGCCCCCGCGCATTTACGCCCTTTTTACAGCGCGCTGCTACCATAAACCCATCTGAGACAGCACCCCCAGCAACAAGCAGCAGCAGAAAGGACGCGAGGATGCGCACCACCATGGATCATGCCACGCTTGCCGCCCCCAGCGCCGCCACCGGCGGCGCGCCCGCCCAGCGCCCCACCCCGTTCTACAAGCACCTCTACGTGCAGGTGCTAGCCGCCATCGCCATCGGCGCGCTGATCGGCTACCTCTTCCCCGCGTTCGGCGCATCGCTCAAGCCGCTGGGCGACGCCTTCATCAAGCTGATCAAGATGATGATCGCGCCGATCATCTTCTTCACGGTCGTCACCGGCATCGCCAAGATCGGCGACATGCGCGAGGTGGGCCGCGTGGGGCTCAAGGCCTTCACCTACTTCGAGGTGGTCTCGACGCTGGCCCTGGTGATCGGCCTGGTGGTGGTGAACCTAGTCAGGCCGGGCGCGGGCATGAACATCGACCCCAAGGCGCTCGACACCTCGGCGATCGAGAGCTACACCAAGGGCGCGCAGTCGCTCAACACCGTCGATTTCCTGCTGCACATGATCCCCGACACCGTATTGGGCGCGTTCGCCAGCGGCGAGATCCTGCAGGTGCTGCTGTTCTCCATCCTGTTCGGCGTGGCCCTGGCCCGCTTCGGCGAGAAGGGCAAGCCCGTGGCCGACCTGCTCGACCACGCCTCGCACCTGTTCTTCGACGCGATCGGCCTGATCATGCGGCTCGCGCCCGTGGGCGCGTTCGGCGCGATGGCCTTCACGGTGGGCAAGTACGGCGTCGGCTCGCTGTTCTCGCTGGGCAAGCTGATGGCCTGCGTCTACATCACCTGCGCGCTGTTCGTGTTCGTGGTGCTGAACGCCATCGCGCGGGCCACCGGCTTCAGCCTCTGGAAGTTCCTGGGCTACATCCGCGAGGAGATCCTGATCGTGCTGGGCACATCGTCATCCGAAGCGGCGCTGCCTCGCATGCTGGCCAAGCTGGAAAACCTGGGCTGCGCCAAGCCGGTGGTCGGCCTGACCATCCCCGCAGGCTACTCGTTCAACCTCGACGGCACCTCGATCTACCTGACCATGGCCGCGCTGTTCGTGGCCCAGGCCACCAACGTGCAGCTCGACCTGGGCCAGCAACTCACCATCCTGGCCGTGCTGCTACTCACATCCAAGGGCGCGGCGGCGGTCACGGGCGGCGGCTTCATCACGCTGGCCGCCACGCTGGCCACCATCGGCACGGTGCCGGTGGCCGGGCTGGCCCTGCTGCTGGGCGTCGACCGCTTTATGTCCGAGGCCCGCGCGATCACCAACCTGATCGGCAACGGCGTGGCCACCGTGGTGGTCTCGCGATGGGATGGCGCGCTGGACCGCGAGCGGATGCGGCGCGTGCTGGATGGCGAGGTGGTGGATGCCGAGGCCCAGCCCACAGCGCTGGCCGAGGGCCAGGCGGCGGCAGCCTAGCAGCCCAGGGGTGGTGCGCCTTCCTCGCGGCGGGGCTGGATGCGGTACAATGCATCCAGTCCCGCTGTTGTACGCCTGCGGCCTACCCGCCCAGGGGGAAAGTGAGCGATTGCGATGCTGCATCGATCTCTGCTGCTGCGCGCTGCGACGCTGTTGCTGGCGGCGCTAGCCCTAGCCCAGTGCGCCCCGCTCGCAGGCGAGCCACCGCGCACCATCCGCTTCGGCGCGACGATCTCGATCACCGGGCCGACCGCCAAGGAGGGCGAGCACGCCCGCGACGGCTACCTGCTGGCGATCGAGGCGATCAACGCGCTGGGCGGCATCCGCGTGGGCGGGCGCAGCTACCTGGCCGAGCTGCGCTACTACGACGACGAGTCGCGCCCCGAGCGGGCCACCGAGCTGTACGAGAAGCTGATCGCGGTCGACCGCGTGGATTTTCTGCTGGGGCCGTATGGCTCTGGCCCTACCGCCGCCGCCGCCGCCGTGGCCGAGCGCCACAGCATCCCGCTGGTGGAGGGCAACGGCTCCGCCGATAGCATCTTCGCCCAGGGCTACCGCCACACCTTCGGCATCATGACGCCCGCCAGCGGCTACCTGCGCGGCATGGTCGATCTGGCGCTGGCCGCCGACCCGCCACTGCGCACCCTGGCCATCCTCCACGCCGACGACATCTTCTCGCGCGCCACCGCCGAGGGTGCCGCCGCCTACGCCCAGCGGCGCGGCATGCGCGTGGTGGCGCAGGCCCAGTACCCCGCCGACAGTCAGGATGTGGCCGCGCAGCTGGCAGCAGCCCAGGCCGCCCGACCCGACCTGCTGCTGGGCGCAACGCACCTGCAGGATGCCCTGCTGATCGTGCGGCAGGCCCAGGCGCTGGGCTTCGCGCCGCGCGCCATGGGCTTTAGTGTTGGCCCGGCCTCGCCCGCCTTCCGCAAGACCCTGGGCGGCGGGGCCGACTACGTGCTCGGCTCGGCCCAGTGGACGCCCGCGCTGGCCTACCAAGGCGACGACCCGTGGGGCAGCGCCGCCCGCTTCGACGCCGCGTTCCGCCAGCGCTTCCCCGACAGCGCCAGCACGCCCTACACCGCCGCGTGCTCCGCCGCATCGCTGGTGGCCTACCAGCGCGCCATCGAGCTGGCCGGCTCGCTCGACCCAGCCATGGTGCGCGACCAGCTGCAGCAGCTGGCGATCGACACCTTCTTTGGCCCCATCCGCTTCGACGCATCCGGGCTGAATCGCTCGCGCACCATGGCCGTCGAGCAGCTGCTCCCCGACGGCAGCGCCGCCACCGTCTACCCGCTGGAGATGGCCGATCACGCCGCGATCTTCCCCGCGCCGTAGGCCGCACCCGCCGCCACTGGCGTGGTGATGGCCCGCTCGCGCAGCCGTCGGCCCGCGTCGGGGTCGTGCGAGGGCAGAAAAATGGTGGGGTGCAGAGCCATGTAGGCGGCGATCTGGTCCATGCTGCGCCGCGCATCCTGCGGGTAGAAGCCCACGCCGTCGATCTGCCGTTCGAGCAGATGCCGCTCGGTGTAGGCGGCATCCCCGGCCAAAAAGTAGCTCAGATCGCCGTCGCGCACCACCACGGAGAGGTGGCCGCGCGTGTGGCCTGGGGTCGGCACCAGCGTGATCGCACCATCGCGCGTGACCGCGAAGCTGCGCGGGAACGGCCCCAGCGGCTCGGGGCGCAGATCGACGAGCTGCGGCTGGAACCAGCTGGGGATCTGCTGGCCCAGGGCGCGAAAGATCAGCCGCTGCGAGAGCTTCTGCGTATCCTGCCACTCCTCGCGGCCCACCAGGAAGGTGTTGTTGGCGAAGGTCGCCATGCCATCCATATGGTCGCCGTGCAGGTGGGTGAGGATGACGGCGCGCACATCGGCGGGGGTGATGCCCAGCGCCGCAAGCTGCGGGCCGACCTCTTGCTCGGGCGCGATCTCGAAGCGCGCAAACGGCGCGTGCGGCGCATCGGCGCGCTCGCCCGTGTCCACCACGAAGATGCCCTCATCGTGCTCGATCACCCACACATAGATCGGGATGGCCTCGCTCCAGCGCCGGTCGGTGAAGGTGTCGAGATGGCGCGCCACCCCCGACCGCCGCGCTCGCCACATGGCCTCTTTCACATAGCCTTTGCCAGTTGAAAATGCTTGGATTCGCATGATGCTTCCTTTTGTTTGTAAGTGAATGTTCACAATTATTATAAACACCCACGCGCACCATGTCAAGCAGCAGATCGCAACGCGATCGATGTGTTCAACCACAGCAAAGGGCCAGAGCGAACGATTCGCCTGACCCCTATGCCCCTTCGCACCTTCGCGCCTTGATGTCTTGATGGTAAAAACATGCTGCCGATCAGGAACGTACAAGCCTTGGGATAGCAGCCGCCAGGTTTGACAGACCACCAATCCCCCGCTACCATACGCGGCAGAGCCTAGCCCGCACATAAAGAAAACCCATGCCACGACCAAGCCAAGAGCTAAAGATCCTAGAAGCCGCGCTCGCCTGCTTCGCCGAGCACGGCTACGACGGCACGCGCATCAAGCAGATCGCGCAGCGCGCGGGCGTCTCCGAGGGCGCGCTCTACCGCCACTACCCATCTAAAGAAGCGGTGGCCCGCGCGCTGTTTATCGAGCACATGGGCGATCTGGGCCACGCCGCTGCGCAGATCGTCGCGCTGCCGCTTGCCACGCCTGCGCGGCTGGAGCGCTGCGTGAAGCTGATACTCGCGCGCTACCGCGCCAACCCTGCGGCCATGCTGTTTGTGCTTCAGCAGAAGCCTCAGCTGTTTGGCGAGATCCCGCCCGGCTTCCTATGGCCGCTCGATATGCTTGAGCGGTTGATGGCAGAGGGCCAGCGCGATGGCAGCGTGCGCGCGGGCCAGCCCAACCTGCTTGCGGCCATGTTCCTGGGCTGCCTCGTGCGCCCGCTGCTGGTGGCCGAGTACGCCGACCCTGGGTCGCTCGACCTGCTGCACACCACCGCCCACGACCGCACGATTGTCGCGGCGGCGCTAGCCGCTGTGGCCCGCCCATCCGCCCGCGAGGCCCCCGATGAGTGACCCCGATGAGCTTGAAGCGCCCGCACCCGACCCGCGCGATGCCGCACGAGCACACCAGAAAGCTATGATGATCTCCATCCTGATGATCGCCCTTGGCGCGGCGGTCGGCGCGAACCTACGCTACGGCATCTCGATCTGGGCGGGCAGCACATTTGGCCCAGCCTTCCCCTATGGCACACTGATCATCAACGTGCTAGGCAGCTTTGTGATCGGCCTGGTGATGGCGGTGCACGTCACGCGCGCGCCGCTCAGCGAGCCGCTGCGACTGCTAGTGGTCACCGGCCTGCTCGGCGGGTTCACCACCTTCTCCAGCTTCAGCTACGAGGCCTATACGCTGATGCTGCGCGGCCAGTGGGCGCTGGCGCTGCTCTACTCGGCGGGAAGCGTGGTGCTGGGGCTGGCGGCGGTGGCGCTGGCCTTCGGGCTGGTGCAGCTGCTCTAGCCTGCGGGGGAAAACGCAGGGGCGGCCAGGATAGATCCTGACCGCCCCTGCGCATCTGCCAGCGCGCGAATGCCCGCCCTTAGCGCGCCTGGAGGCTCTGCTGATGATAGAACTGGTCAAGCGCATCCTGCGGGGTGCGCGTGGTATGCACCATATCGTTTAGCGACACGCCCATCTGGGTCAGCGAGAGCGCGATCTGCGCCGTGATACCGCTGATCGTCACTTGGCAGCCCAGCAGCTGGAGCGACTGCGCGGTCTTGATCAGCCGCTGCGCCACCGTGGTGTCCAGCATGGAGACGCCGGTCACATCCAGGATGACCAGGTGCACGCGGCGCTCGTAGGCGATGGCCAGCAGCCGTTGGGTGATGATCTGGGCGCGGCGCGTGTCGATATTGCCGATCAGCGGCGTGATCAGCACACCCTCGGCGACCTGGATGGCCGGGATCTCCAGCTGCGAAACCAGATCGAGCAGCGACTCCTGGTCCTTATTGATCTTGGCCAGCTCGGTGCTGCGATCCTCGGCCAGCTGCTGGTCGCGCTCGGCCTTCCAGCGGGCGTCCTCGGCGCGATCGGCGTTGAGCTTGGCCCGCAGCTCATTCGACTGCGAGATCTTCCACAGCAGCGCGACCGCCGCGATCGTCACCGCATACAGCAGCAGCATCTGGGCGTTGGTGTAAACGCCGACGCCGCCAGCGCGGAACAGGGTCATCCCCAGCATCACGACGATGCTGCCGATAGCCCAGAGCCAGTCGGTCATGATCAGGATGATGATCGGCACCACGATCAGCTGGATGGCAAACTGCTGGGTGATAAATGGCTCGGCGATCGATGCGCCGACCGAGAGCGTCATCACCACCGCATTAATATAGCGCGCTGGCTCCCATCCCTTGATATACGCGGCCAGCAGCGCGCTGTAGAGCACCAGCGCAATGCCGATAGTCAGCTTCTGATCTATAAGGCCGCCGGTGGCCAACAGGATGATCAGCAGAATACATGCGCCGACGATCTGTAGCCCTAACATACCTAGTACAGCCTGCCGTTGTGTGATCATCATGGTATGTGGCACTCCTACACCACTATTCAAAAGCACTGGTTGGCAATTGCGGGATCGTTGTACGTTGATCTGGTTGAATGTGCTCCCCTGCCCCTGCGATGAATTGGGATAGGACACCATTGGTGCCAGCGCCAGTCGCATGATCTCCTGCAGGGTATATTGTGCCGTCAACCCCTCTTATTTGTCAAAAGGCCGCTGCGATAGCAGTTCGTACTGCGGCCTGGCCTGGGCCTGCCGCTATATGCGGCGATAGGTGTATGTATAAGGTAGGAATCGCTCCATGCCGTTGGGAGCATGAAGCCTCGCTGATATGCAGTATAACACGTTTAAGATGGCCAAAAAACGGGTAGCGCACACTATGTAAAGATAAGAGAACTGCTATGTAACGCACCCTAAAGCTACACAGCGCTGTTTGTCATATGATAGATCGCCAAACACGCGCGATTTCCTCACAAAACTGCACAGCTTCGACAAACAACTGCAAGGCAGCCGCAACATAGCCGAAGATCAGCTGGTGCCACCTCGACGTAGCGCGCTCGAAGTTGTGTATCATGGGCGCAGCGGCCCGATCCGGATGACCGAAAGGACAAGCCACGATGGCAGAGCGAAGCTATGGGCGGCGGGATGCCGCAGCCTTCTCCAGCGACATACGCCCAGGCCACGAGCCAGAGTACACCGTGCAGCAGGCCGCCGAGCTGACCGGGCTAGGCGAGCACACCCTGCGCTACTACGAGCGGATCGGCCTGCTCAACTCCATCCGCCGCGACACATCCAGTGGGCACCGCCGCTACTCGGCCCAGGATCTGCACCGCATGGAGCACATGGCCTGCCTGCGCGCCACCGGCATGCCGATCGACCTCATGCGCCGCTACTTCGAGCTGGCGCCCGAGGGGCCATCCGCCGCGCCCGAGCTGCTGGCCCTGCTGGAGGAGTACCGACCGCTGCTGGAGGATCGCATCCGCCAGATGCAATCGCATATGGAGTATCTCCAGCGCAAGATCGCCTACTGGCAGTCGGTAGATGCGCAGAATGCCGAGGCGGCGCGGGCCATTGGCCAGGAGCTGTGGGATGAGATCCACGGCGACCCATGCGATCCCGATGAGGCGGCGGGCTAACGCTAGAATCAAGCGGTAGAGTCGGCCAAGAGCCGCTGGGCAAATTCGCACATCCGCGCCGCGCGGGCCAAGCTGGATGCGCTGCGCCGCGACTTCGACGCTTGGGAGGAGACACGCGCGGCGAGGATGTGCTGCTGGCCTAGCGGGCGCGTTGTCCAAGGAAAGAGATCGTTCCCCTCGTTTGGTCGGCATGTGCCCTACACGGGCTGTAGGTCGGGGCATAGCCACGTACAAGAGCACAAGTGGCTATGCCCTTTTTACATTGGGTCTGTAGTGTCGCTATGACCTATGTTGGCAACCTACGTTCATGATTATGGCTATAACAACAAGACACATGATGGCTATCGCCCTGTGATTGAGCAATATATTGGCGATTTCAAATTATGGTGTGCTAATAATTCGTTATGTTATGTTAAGCCTTAGGCATCTTGGGTTGGCAGCAGTTATTTTCATTAATCGCTCTCTTCTGATCTTAGCATGTGATATCTTTTCCGTTTAAATATGAAATTGGATTGCCAGAAACAGCAATCTACAGATTAAATAATGTATTGACATGTAGCATGAAATAGCTATAATCTTAATACCACTTCCAACAACTTCTAATAATTTTAACTAAATGGTATTCAAAAAGGAGAGATCATGCGTGTACGTATCCTGCTTCTCAGCATGTTTTTCATGCTCAGCCTCGTGATCGTCCCATGAGTGAAGGCGGAAGTTCAGAGTCAAACGACGGATGATCTAGCAGCAGAGCTTGTTACCCTGCTAGCACTTGCTGGTGACAATGCTGGTACAAGGTGGGAACAGTTTTCGCCAGCGCAGCAGGATTTAGTATTGCAGTACCTGAAGCCTAATCTTTACAAACAGGGCAAAAAAGTTAAGCTGGTTGCATTCAAAGATGTCTTTGTGAAGTTTGCCCCTCCGCCTTTCACGAACCCATTTTCGACAAGTGCTGCTACAGGATATTCTATATCTAATGTCAAAAGAGGATGGACAACCCGCTATACTCTAGCGACAAGTGTTTCTGGAAATGCGCCTTCCTGCTGCCAGTCTACTTTATCTCTCACATCACAATATGGATGGAGTAATTCTTTTAATGCTAATGTAGGTGTTTCGGCACAAGTTGTTACAGCCGGAATTGGATTTGATGTCACTTTATCGGGTAGTAGTACCTATCAATATTAGCTAAATATGCCACCAAACACATCGTGGGAAATTGATGCTTATCATAAGCATCTTGTCACTGATTATGACGTGTGGTTTACTCCCCCTAGCAGGTAATCCATACAAAGCAGGGTCTGGTCAGGCCTTTGAGTTTAGAGGTGTTAGCTATTCTGTTTGGCAAGTGAAATGATTATTATCTTGCAACAAAAGTAATTTTAACCTGTTCATTTTCTAATATCAACTAGGATATCCTAGTTGATATTAGTTAGACAGATAGAATTATAAAAAGATCACTAATACTAAGTGTACTTAAAGCACTATTATTATCGATCATCGCACCCCTTGAATTCATTCACTTACAATACCACAACTACCAACTTTTACGAAACATTGATATTATCATACAAAAGATATTAATCGATGTTAGCAAGGATATTACAATGACAACTTCTCTCTATAAGCTTAGTATTTTTGTTCTTTTAGCGTTTTCCCTTTCATCTTGCTCAAGTATATTGAATAACAATTCACCTTGGAAAGAAAGTACACCTATACCTAAGCCACATACCGTATCAACATTAGGCACACTTGAACTCTTTATTACAGATGATACACCAAATATCATACTAGGTTTAACCTGTTCAGGAACTAACTCCTATAAAGATATAATTATCTCTATCGAAGAAGGTAAAAGCAATTTCAGCTCTCATAGTTCAATGAGCAAATTAGACTGTAGTTCTCAATCTCATCATTATGAAAATGTACTTGAGGTTAATAATATATTCCATGTTGGTGATACGCTTGAGATCAGCTTGGAAGCTAACGCTAGTGATATCAACAAAAAGAAAGAAACAACCTTCTATATGATAGGTACGGACAAACGATTACGTGAAGGCGCTGGCTCCGTTTGGAAATGAGCTGTACCATCGATATCCCTGCTGCCTGATATGTTATGCTCAATACACTCTGGCTCTTCAGGAGTAGCCGTGGAACATAATCGTGCAATTTTCTCTACCGCTTCCTGATGCTGTATCTGACGAACAATATTGGGTAAATCTGGTTCTACTTGACCATTATCACGTCCGTTCCTGAAGAGCCTACATCTTTGTAACTATCGGCTTCTTGCAGCTATAAGCCACAAATCGGGGTATAGCCGCTCGTGATTTTGCGAGCGGCTATACTCTTTTAAACTCGATGTTCTGGCCTATCCCGGCAGACTACGGTGATTATGGCCATCAAAACATCAGTAGCACCTTCGGACCATGGGCCTAGTGAAAGAAGATTTCCACGATCCCCATATGCTTTTCTGCCCTCGCTTCTTCTTGATATTCTTCCCTCTTGTTCACTTGGTGTCTTGGCGTCCTGGTGATATTTGTTCTCGGGATGGGCCGGTCGCTAGTAGCCGTAGCGGCTCTTGAGGTGCCGCCAGAAGTCGCGCAGCATCCACTTGTCGAACTCGGTGATCTGGGTGGCCGACCCGGCGTTCATGATGAAGCAGCACATGCCGGTGGGCGTCCAGTCGTAGAAGTCGTCGAGGCCGAAGGTGTGCCCTATCTCGTGCAGCAGAATGTGGATGTTGTCGCTGTTCAGCGCGCCCACCATGTACTCGCTGCCGACGCGCTGGCCCCAGTCGCCGCCCGCGCCGCCGCCCATGCCCTTGGTGAGCCACAGCGACATGTCGTAGTGGCGGGCCGCGCCGCCGGGGCAGCCCGAGTAGTTGCCATCCTGGTGGAAGAACCGCCCGCACGGCGCGGCGCACTGCGGCGCATTCTCCGCGATGTCGTTCACGTAGATATCCACCGAGCTGTCGGTCCAGTCTAGGGTGCTGCGGTCGCGCACGGCCCAGCCTACCACCTTGACCGACACGCTGGTGTAGGGCCAGCCGTTGGTGCCCTGCCCGTTGTCGAGCATGGCGTCCATCCACTTCTTGAACTGCCTGCTGAGCGCGGCGTGGATCTGGTCGCGCTGCGCGGCGCTCACCTTCGCGTCCGAGTCCCAGCGCACGCAGTAGTTGATGCTGCCCTGGCCCGCGATCACCTGATCCCAGCCATAGTTCTTAAAGCCGTAGAGGTTGGAGTAGGTCGACTCGACGTGCTGCCAGACCTCGTTCAGCGGTGTCACCAGGTTGCTGGGCGGGTTCCAGCCGCTGGGCGCTGGCGTGGGCGAGATGGTGCGCGTGGGCGTCGGGGTGGTGGTGCGCGTGGCGGTGGGCTGCGCCGTGGCCGTGCGCGTGGCCGCCGCCGTGGGCTGCACGGTAGGCGTGCTAGTGCGGGTGGCGGTGGGCTGCGCCGTGGCGGTGGTCGGCTGCGCCGTAGGCGTGGTGGCCGCGCCGCCGCAAGGGCTGCCGTTCACGCTGAAGCTGGCAGGCCTATCGTTGCTGCCGCTCCAGCTGCCCAGAAAGCCGAAAGTCTGCGCGCCGCCCACGGGGATGCTGCCGTTCCAGCTGATGTTGCTGATGCTCACATCCGCACCGGCCTGGGCGGCGCTGGCGTTCCAGATCTGCGTGATCTCCTGGCCGCCGGGGAAGCTCCACGCCAGCGTCCAGCCGCTAATCGCCGAACTGCCGGTGTTGGCGATCGACACATCGGCCTGAAAGCCGCCCTGCCATTGGTTGGTGATGGTGTAGGTCACCTGGCAGGATGTGGCGGCCTGGGCGCTGGCGGTGGCCCCACCCATGCTGCCCAGCACGAAGGTGAGGGCGGTGATCAGGGCCGTGAGCGCCGGTGCGCGGTGCCTACGCTGCGTTCTCTCCATTCGGTGCTCTCCTTTTCTGTGCGTGCGGTCCTCGCCCTCACTCTAGCGATGCTTCGTCACGAAGACGTCACGGAATGCTGTTTAATATGTTTAATCACAGAATATTTAATTTTATCCGAAAAATACTGCTCTTATGGTATATTTTATTTTTTCTGTAAAATATGAGCGTAATAAGCTCTGAATGTTCTTGTGGTCTATTATCCGAGCCCCCCTGAGCATACATATATTCATTCTTTGCATTCCTTGGCGTCTTGGTGGTAAACAGTTCTTCGGTTTTTCGCGCCTTTGCGCCCTCGTCGTCTTCGTTCTCTTGTCCCATAGTTCCCTTGGTGCTTTGGTGTCTTGGTGGTAAACGTTCCTCTAGCACTTGACATACGGCCCAATTTCGTAGTAACATATGAATAGTTGCTCAATCGTTGAATTATTGAGATAGCATCTCAAAGAGCGAGGCATCTATGAGCGCAACCCTTAAACTCAACCTCTCGCAGGTGCTGCCAGCGGCCCGCTGCCCCGGCTGCGCCAGCTGGCTGGCCCAGCAGCTCGCCGCCAAGCGCGGCATCGAGAAGGCCCATATTGTCCAGGCCGACGAGGCCGCCGACCTCTGCCTGCACTACGACCCCGCGCTGCTCGACGAGGCCGCCCTGGCACGCCTGGCCCACGAGCAGGGCGATACGCTGGGCAGCCGCTACCGCCACGAGCTGCTGGCGCTGGGCGCGGCCAGCGAGGCCGACACCGCGCTGGCCCTGCTGCAGAGCCAGCGCGGCGTGCTGCACGCCAGCCGCGCCGCCCCCGGCCAGCTGGCAGTGGCCTACGACCCCACGGCGGTGCAGCGCACCACGCTTGAGCGCCTGCTCCAGCCCGCGCCCGCGCACGAGCACGGCGAGGATTGCGCGCACGAGGGTGAGCACCATGTCGGCTGCTGCGACCACAGCGGCGAGGGGCCAACCTTCCTGCCGCAGTGGGTGCGCGAGCGCTGGGACTTCGTGCTGATCGGCCTGTGCGCGCTGTTCCTGCTGGTCGGCTGGGCGGGCGAGTCGTTCCTGGGCATGCCGGGCTGGCTGGCGCTGGTGTTCTACGCGCTGGCCTATGTGGCGGGCGGCTACGAGGTGGCCACCGAGGCGGTGCCCGGCCTGTTCCGCGGCAAGTTCGACACCGACGTGCTGATGCTGGCCGCCGCCGCTGGGGCCGCCGCCCTGGGCGAGTGGAGCGAGGGCGCGTTCCTGCTGCTGCTGTTCTCGATCGGCCACGCGGGCGAGCACTACGCCCTCGACCGCGCCCGCAGCGCGGTGAGCGCCCTAGGGCAGCTGATGCCGCAGAGCGCCCAGGTGCGGCGCGGCGGCGATGTAGTGCAGCTGCCGATCGCCCAGGTGGCCGTGGGCGACGTAGTGGTGGTGCGCCCCGGCGACCGCATCCCGGTGGATGGCGTGGTGCTGGCTGGGCAGGGCAATGTGGATCAGGCCCCGATCACCGGCGAGAGCGTGCCGGTGGCCAAGCAGCCCGGCGAGCGCGTGTTCGCGGGCACCATCAGCCAGGATGGCGCGCTGGATGTGCAGGTGGACACGCTGGTGGCCGACAGCACACTCAGCCGGGTGATGCGCATGGTGGCCGAGGCCCAGCAGCAGACCAGCCCCACCCAGCAGTTCGCCCAGCGCTTCAGCGCGTGGTTTGTGCCTGCGGTGCTGATCGCCACCGGGCTAGTGGCCGTGGTGCCGTGGCTGCTGGGCTGGTGGACGCTGGATGTGAGCTTCTACCGCGCCATGGTGATGCTGGTGGCGGCCTCGCCCTGCGCGCTGGCCATCGGCACGCCCGCCGCCGTGCTGGCGGGCATCGGCCAGGCGGCCCGCAGCGGCGTGCTGATCAAGGGCGGCGCACACCTGGAAAACCTGGGGCAGGTGCGCGCCATCGCCTTCGACAAGACCGGAACGCTCACCACCGGCCAGTTCGCCATCACCGAGCTGCGCCCCGCCGAGGGCGTGGACGAGCGGCGGCTGCTGGAGGTGGCGGCGGCAGTCGAGCAGCAGTCGAGCCACCCGCTGGCCCAGGCGGTGGTGCGGGCCGCCCGCGAGCGCGGCCTGGCCCTGCCCGCTGCCGATGGGCTTGCCAACCTGGCCGGGCGCGGCGTGCGCAGCAGCGTGGGCGGCCAAGCGGCCCTGATCGGCACGCCTGACCTGCTGGAGGAGGCCGGGGTGTCGCTGAGCGACACCAGCCGCGCATCCCTAGCCGAGCTGGCCGGGCAGGGCCGCAGCACCATGCTGGTGGCGCTGGGCGGGCGCGAGCTGGGCCTGATCGCCCTGGCCGACACGCCCCGCCCCGGCGCTGCCGCCGCGCTGGGCCGCCTGCGCGCGCTGGGTGTGCGCCACCTGATCATGCTCACCGGCGACAACGCCCGCGTGGCGCGGCAGGTGGCCGAGGCCACCGGCATCACCGACACCCGCGCCGACCTGCTGCCCGAGGACAAGCTGACAGCCATCGGGGCGCTCGGGCGCGACCATGGGCAGGTGGCCATGGTGGGCGACGGCGTGAACGACGCCCCGGCGCTGGCCCGCGCCACCGTGGGCATCGCGATGGGCGGCGCGGGCACCGCCGTGGCCCTGGAGACCGCCGACGTGGCGCTGATGGGCGACGACATCGGCAAGCTGCCCTTCGCGGTGGGCCTGGGCCGCGCCAGCAACGCGATCATCCGCCAGAACCTGGCGATCTCGCTGGGCGTGATCGCGGTGCTGCTGGTCAGCTCGGTGTTCGGCCTGGTGACGCTCGGCCCCGCCGTCATCCTGCACGAGGGCAGCACGATCGTGGTGGTGCTGAACGCCATCCGCCTGCTGGGCTACCGCCTGCCCAGCTAAAAAGCATCCCTTCGCCAATATCGGCAGCGTAAGAGCCCTCCTTCTCATAGAAACATGAGAAGGAGGGCTCTTGCAGATCTTGGAGACAAAGTGCGCCGTGGCGACCGCATACCCGGCCTCCGCTGGCATGCAACCTGCTGTTCGCACGCAGGCCTTCCCGAAGCCTCAGGATAAGCGATTGCTCAACGACGTGGTGCCGCCACACGGTGGATCGCCGAAGCGTATGGATTCGAGGAGAAGATGATGAAGCGAGACCGACAGATTGCCATGCCTGCCGCCATCGGGCTTGCCGCCACGCTGGCGCTGGCAGCCGCCACGCTGGCCCAGCCCAGCAGCACGCAGGCCGCCCTGCTGGCCCAGCCCGAGCCGACCGCCACGATCCGAGCGCAGCAGACCGCCACCGCACAGGCGGTCGCCACCGCCGCCACGCAGCCCCCGCCCCCGCTGCCCACGCCGACCCCGGCAGCGCCAGGGGGCAGCCTCGTCACCCCCGAGAACCGCGGGTTCAGCGAGGCGCGGCTGCAGCAGATCCACGTGCCGCCGGGGTTCTGGGTCAACGTGTTCGCGGCGGGGCTGGGCAACACCCGCATGATGGTGGCCGCGCCCAACGGCGCGGTGTACGTCACGCGGCGCGAGCAGGGCGATGTGCTGGCCCTGACCGACACCGACGGCGACGGGCGCGCCGACGAGATCAAGACCGCCGCAGCGGGGCTGCCGCTGGTGCACGGCATCGCCCTAAAAGGCGGCCAGATCTACCTGGCGACCGACACCAAGGTGTACGTCGGCGACATCCAGGATGACAAAACCCTGGGCGGGCTACACACGATCATCGACGACCTGCCGACCGGCGGCCAGCACGCCAATCGCACGCTAGCCTTCGGGCCAGACGGCATGCTGTACATCACCGTGGGCAGCACCTGCAACGCCTGCAGGGAGACCGACCAAGAGAGCGCGACCATCCTACGCGCCAGGCCGGACGGCAGCGAGCGGGCCATGTTCGCCAAGGGCCTGCGCAACACCATTGGGTTTGGCTGGCACCCGGGCAGCGGCCAGCTGTGGGGCATGGACCACGGCTCGGACTGGCGCGGCGATGACCAGCCGCCCGAGGAGCTGAACCTCATCCAGCCGGGCGGCGACTACGGCTGGCCGTACTGCTACGGCGCGCGCCAGGCCGACCCCTTCTTCTCGCAGGAGCCGCCCGGCACCACCAAGGCGGCCTACTGCGCCACCACCAAGCCGCCGGTGCTCACCTACCAGGCCCACAGCGCGCCGATCGGCATGGCCTTCTACATGGGCGCGCAGTTCCCGCCGGAATATCAGGGCGATGCCTTTGTGGCGATGCGCGGCTCGTGGAACCGCAGCCAGCCGACCGGCTACAAGGTGGTGCGCGTGCGCTTCCAGAACGGCTGGCCAGCTGGCTACGAGGATTTTATGAGCGGCTTTCTGATCGAGGATGGGGCGGCGCACTTCGGGCGGCTCGCCGGGGTGGCGGTGACGCCCTACGGCTCGCTGCTGGTGTCCGACGACGCCAACGGCGTGATCTACCGTGTCTCGTGGGCTGGGCGGTAGCTGCGGGGGAGCAGAGGTCTCACAGGATGTCACTTTTCTATGGCATTCCAAGACCTCTTTGGCACATATGCGCGGTCGGCTGCCGATGATCCCCACTGCCGACATCGCCTCCAACCGATGCCCGCAATGCTCGGCCAGGACGTAGGGGCGGGTCTCTGCCCGCCCCATCGACGTTCCTCGCGCGCATCGTCAACCTGGCTCAGGGACACCATGTGAGGGGCAAGCGCCCTAGTCGAGCGTCACATCCGGCGCGACCGTGGCGAAGATGCCGCGCAGGTCATCGGCGGACTGCGGCCCCACGTAGGCCTTGCCATTCACCACAAACGTCGGCGTGCCGGTCACACCGTTGGCCAGCGCGGTCTGGTAGTCCGCCTCAACCTGGGCGGCGTAGGTGCCCGCGCTCAGGCACGCGCCAAATGCGGCCGTATCCATCCCCAGCTTCGCCGCGACGGCCTCTAGCATAGTGGCGCTGAAGCCAGCCGAGCCATGCGCTGGCTGGTTCAGAAACAGCGAGTCGTGGAAGGGCCAGAACATGTTCTGCTCGGCGGCGCAGTAGGCAGCCTGCGCCGCCCGCCGCGCGCCCTCGCCGTGGAACGGCGCATTGCGGATCTCGAAGCGCACCTTGCCGGTGCTGGCGAATGCCGCCACGACCTCCTGCTCGTAGTTGGTGGCAAAGTACCCGCAGGACTCGCACTCGTAGTCGGCGTACTCGATCACCGTGATCGGCGCGTCCTTCGGCCCCCAGGCGCGGCCATTCGGCTCGGCGCTGGCCGGGGCCGGGTGCGCCGACACCCGCACGGCGCTGGTGTCGGCGGCCCGCCGCCCGAGCAGCCCCACGCTGGCCACTACAGCCAGCGCCATCAGGCTCAGCCCAACGATCCAGAAAAAATTGCGCTGCTGCGCTTTTGCGGCACGCCCACGGGTGCGGGCGGCGGCTCGCTTGTGTGTCGTCATCGTTCTTTCCTTCAAAAAACACGCGCGGTGAAAAAGAGCATACGGGCGGTCCCAGGCCCATCCAGCGCGCAGCGACGCTACGCCATGGCGCTGCTGGCGATGGCGGCGGCGCTGCGGGGAGGGCAGCGCAGCTAGGCAGGGCGCGGCGGGGGAGTGGTGGGCGCAAAGAAGGCGGAGGGCAGCGGCGCGCCGCGCGGCACGACCGGACGGTAGGGCAGGGGCAGCGGTGGGCAGGCCGCAGCCGTGGGCAGGCAGGCCTGAGCAAGCTGGCAGAGCACACAGTGGGCCGCACCGTGCTGCGGTGGCGGCTGATCATCGGGGGATGCATGCAGGCCAGCGCAGCTAGGCGCGAGGGCCTGCCAGTGCGCACAGCAGGCGGGCGCGCCCGGCCACGCCGCAAGGGCAAGCGCCACCAGCACCAGGGCAAAGCCCACCACCAGCGGGCGAAGCCGGTGCAGATACACGCGCAGCTGGGTTCGTATCGCCGTTGCCACCATAGGCGCGTACTATACCATAGGCGCAGCGCACCGCGCGCGACCTATGCGCTCATTCACCGCGAAGGGGAGCATCTCGCCACGAAGGCGCGAAGAAAAAAACGCAGCGACAACGCCAAGCGCCCGCACCCGGCATCCAGGCACCTCGCCAGCGCTAACCAGGATTGAGTCAGCACTGCCGAAAGATCATCATATGCCAAGGTGAAAATTACTATGATTATAGGATAGCCACCCCCGAGCGCCTCCCCTATACTCCCTATGAGCAGCCCATGCAGCAGATCGGCAAGCAAAGGAGAAACGGCGCTATGATCGTGGCAAACCCTCAGTGGCTTGATACCAAAGAATATCCCTTTACATCAAACATATTTGCCAGCGGCGACGGCGATCTTCACTACGTCGATGTCGGCAGCGGCGAGCCGATCATCTTCCTTCACGGCAGCCCAGATTGGTCTTTCTCGTTCCGAAATATCATTCAGGCACTGTCCAAGCGCTACCGCTGCATCGCAATCGACCACCTTGGATTCGGCCTCTCGGACAAGCCGATCAACGGCGACTACCGCTCCGAATCACACTCCAGGCGGGTAGAGCAGCTGATCGCGGCGCTGCACCTGAGCAATGTCACGCTGATTTTGCACGATTGGGGCGGGCCGATCGGCATGTCCTACGCGGTCAATCACCCGGAGAACATCAAGTCGGTGGTGATCATCAACTCGTGGGCGTGGGCGGTGGACAAAGACTGGTACTACCAGGCCTTCAGCGGCATGATGGGCGGCGGGCTGGGGAAGTTTTTCATCCGTCAGTGGAACCTGTTTGTGCATGTGGTGGTGCCCACATCCTATGGCGACAAGCAGAAGCTCACGCCGGCCATGCGCCAGCACCTGCTGATGCCATTTAGCAGCAAGGAGTCGCGGCGGGGCATGGAGAGCTTCCCCGGCGCGATCATCAAGGAGACGCCCTGGCTGGCCAGCATCTGGAGCAAGCGCCACGCGCTCGACCACAAGCCGATGCTCATCCTGTGGGGCATGAAGGACATTGCGGTGCGCAAAAAGGAGCTGGAGCAGTGGCAGGCCGCCTACCCGCAGGCCGAGGTCCACACCTTCGGCGATGTGGGGCACTTCCCCCACGAGGAGCGCCCAGGCCAGACTATCGAGTATCTGCAGGCGTTCTTGGGCAAGCAGTAGCGGAGAAAAAAGCAGCGGCGGCCCGGGTTGGGCCGCCGCTGCCGGTACGCGGGCCGCGCTAGCCCAGGCGGTGCTCAAGCGCATAGCGGGTCGCGGCGCTGCGCGAAGACACATCCAGCTTGCGGTAGATGGTGCGCACGTGCGAGTTCACCGTGGTCAGGCCGATCACCAGCTGCTCGGCGATCAGGGCGTTGCTCAGGCCCTGGGCCAGCAGCTGCAGCACCTCGCGCTCGCGTGGGGTCAGGTCGCCGGCGCAGGCTGGCAGCTTCGCCAGCGGTGCCTTTGCGGCGGCCTGACGCGGTAGCTCGGGCTTGTCCAGCAGTTCGTCGAGCGGCAGCGACTCGCCCTCGCTGCAGGCCGCCGCAAAGGCCTGGTCGCTCAGCGCGGCGCGGATATCATCCACCCCGTTGGCGTACAGCAGGTGGGTCTTCAGCACCATCTCCAGCCACTGGTATGGCTCCATCTCCGAGATACCATCCCCGCGCTTATAGATCGCCCTGGCCCGCGCCCACAGCCGCACCGCCCACACATACTGCCGCTGGATGGCGGCCACCGCGCCCAGCCCGATCAGGCAGATCACAAAGGGCGCGCCGACCCCGGCCCGCACGGTGGCGCGCGTGATCTCGGCCACCTCCTCGCACAGGTAGGCCACCTCGGCCTCGTTGCCCTGGGACTGGGCGAACAGCGCCTGGGCGTGCAGCGCGCGGATCATCATGTACAGCTCGCCCGACTGCTGCACGAGGCCCAGGCAGTCCTTGCCAATCATGTATGCGAGGTGGGCATTGCCATCGAAGTAGGTGCTGTAGGCCAGCACCAGCGAGGCCTCGGTGAACAGCCAGCTGTGCTGGGCGCGGGGCAGGATGCGGATGCCCTCCTCGACCAGCCGGTTGGCGCTATGGTACTGGCCGCGAAGCAGCATGCCGATGCCCTGGGTGATCAGCACACGCGCGATACCGTGGGCGTGGTTGATCGTGCGGAACAGCTGCAGCGACTCGCTGGCCAGCGCGTCGGCGGCAGCCCAGTTGCCCTTGTAGTAGCCCAGCATGGCGGCGGTGTGCATGGCCCAGGCTTTGGTGTCCACCTGCACCGGGGTGCTGCTCTCGGGGCAGCGCTCCAGCGCCTGCTGGATCCAGTGGTAGCCCTCCACCGTCGAGCTCTGCAGCCACAGCGGCCAGAGCGAGCCACCTAGGCTCAGGGCGCGCTCGGCATCATTTGAGGCCAGGAACCAGTGGAAGGCGGCCTGCAGGTTCTCGTACTCGCTCTTGATCCAGCCGACCCAGTGCAGCAGCTCGCCGCGCACCACCTTCTGCTCAAGCGAGTGCGCCAGGCCCAGGTAGTACTCGGCGTGCGCCTGGCGGATCACCCCCTCCTCATCGCTGGCCCGCAGCATCTCCAGGGCATATTCACCAAACGCGCCCATCAGAATAAAGCGCTGCTCCTCGGTGCCATGCTGCGACTCGTGCAGGATCATGCTCTGGTTGATCAGCGATGCGGTGGCATCTAGCAGCGGCTCGCGCTGCTTGCCCGCCAGCCGGGTCATCGCCTCGATCGCCTGGAAGGTGCAGCCGCCCATGAACACGGCCAGGCGGCGGAACAGCCGCTGCTCGTCGGCGGTGAGCAGGCGATAGCTGCGCTCCACAGTTTTGCGCAGCGACTGGTGGCGCTCGGGCGCGCCGCGCGGGCCGCCGGTGAGCACCGACAGCCGGTGGTCGAGCCGGGCCAGCAGCTCGTGCGGCGAGAACAGCCGCAGGCGGGCGGCGGCCAGCTCCAGCGCCAGCGGCAGGCCATCCAGGCGGGCGCAGATCTGCGCGATCGTCTGGATGTTGGCGGGGGTCAGGGTGAAATTGGGCCGGGCCACCGACGCCCGCTCAAGGAACAGCGCCACCGCCGGGATCTGGCCTAGCTCGGCGCAGCTGTAGGCGCGGGTGGGGCTGGGCAGCGCCAGGGGCAGCACCGAGAACACGCGCTCCTCAAGCAGGCCGAGCACGGTCTGGCTGGTGACCAGTATCACCAGCCCTGGGCAGGCCGACAGCAGACGATGCAGCTGCGGTGCTGCGCCGATCACCTCCTCGAAGCCATCCAGCAGCAGCAGCATGCGCTTGTGCTGCAGCACCGCCATGAGCTGGGCCAGCAGGATCTCGGGCTGCTTCTCGGCTAGGCCGAAAATGATCGCGACCGCCGGGATCACCTCGCTGGCGGCATGGGCCGAGGCCAGCGAGACCAGCACAATGCCGTCGGCATACGCGGGGCCGACCTCGGACATGGCCTTGAGCGCCAGCCGGGTCTTGCCCACCCCGCCCGGGCCAGCCAGCGTGATCAGGCGCGCCTCGGGCTGGCGGAGCAGCGCGCAGATCGTGGCCAGCTCGCGCTCGCGCCCGATCAGCGGGGGCAGCGAGGCCGCAAGGTGCTGCGCCGACATGGGCTGGGCGATCTCGTGCTGTGGCAGCTCCTGGTATGCCGGGCCGAGCTGCAGGCTATGAGCACCCGCTGCAACTGACCTTTCTGCTAGCGAACGCTGTTCGATATCAGAGGTTTTCTCTTTCATACATGCTCCAAGAAACCACTGGCGTGAGCCATGCGAAGGAATGATATCGCGACCGCGGCAGTGCCTACCCGCAAGCGGATGGCCGCCGCATAGAGCTTTGTATCGCCATAGATAGCAAGTCGTAGCATCACCTAACGCAGACAGAAGCAAGGTCTGAAGGAACAATGGATGAGCTGCCTCTAAGCAGAATGAGAAGATACACGCGTGCTTTAGAAAGGGGAGCTCGCCGCTATCAGCAGAGCAGCGGGGGCCGCGCGAGCGCGTACCGCACTAGGGGAAAGAGGGAGATCTGCGCACCAGAGCGAGGGGCGGATTCAACGAGCAGCAAGCGCTGCGCCGCTTGATCGCATGGGCTTGGCAGGCCCAGATCACGGCTCTCATGGCCGCTCGCGGCTGATTCCGACTGACAACGTGAGCAGACAAACATCACACGTTCTCCTTCGTACACTCATGAAAATGCCCGGTACGACCAGCCATCATGGCAGGCCCAGGCATGCTTGCACAGCGGGGTGCGTTGGAGATCGGCTAAAGGCAACATAGCCTTGCGATCTTATGGGTGAAAGAGCGGGCGTCTCCCCTATTATTGCATTATTTATTAAAAAAGCAATACTTTATTTAACTAGTATTTTTTATCGAGTGGTATTTAATTAAATCGGGTATAAAAATACCAAAGCTCGCAAGTCCGCAATAGTCCACATATGCAGCCTATCGCGGGCGCAATGGCAGCACAAAGGGCGGTATGGCTATGCATACCGCCCCTGAGAAGCCGGCCAACCGACAGGCCAGCAGCCGCTACGAGGTATACTCGCAGTTGCCGGTGGCATTCACCACAAAGGTAGTGGGGTTGGGGTTCACGATCTGGGCGGTAAGCTCGCCCGCCCACAGGTAGTTCGCGAACTCGCCGGTGCCCGAGGTGCTGGCAAAGTACCCCGACCCCGCGCCCGTGACCATGTCGGCCTTCACCACATAGGGCAGCGTGATCGTGCCGCCCGGGCCGGTAGCGGTGAACGTGCCGATCAGATAGGCCTTGTTGGTGCTGGTGTTGATGGTGTAATCCTGCTCGCCGGTGAAGGTGTAGCCCGCCAGGAAGCCCGAGGTGAACGCGCCGCCGACACCGCTATCGCGCACCACCATCAGCGGGCCATACATGGAGACCGTGCCAGGGCTGGTTGTGGCAATGGTGAAGCCAGCGCTGCAGGTGCCTGTCGGGGCGGCGACGGTGGCGGCCACCGCCGAGGAAGGCTGGGCCACGAAGGCGAAGGCAAACAGGGCCGCCCACAGAGCCAGGATGAGACGAACGGACTTGTTCATGACACGCTCCTTATACACTGGCGAAACAACATCGCGCAGCATCGATGGTTGCTGGCCTGCCCGAGTACCTCGGCCAGGCCCAATACAGCGCTACCAAGCCACCTCAAGGCGCTCGTAGCCGCGAAACAGCAGGGTGGGAATATGGGTCAGCTCCTGGCCGGGCACCAGCCGCAGCTGCGGCAGCCGCTCGGTCAGCACCTCGAAGGCTATCCGGCCCTCTAGGCGGGCCAGCGCCGCGCCCACGCAGAAGTGCACGCCGTGGCCGAAGGCCAGGTGCGGGTTGTGGGCGCGCTGCAGCTGGAACTCGTCGGGGTGCGCAAACACGCCGCTATCGCGATTGCCCGAGCCATACAGCAGCAGCAGCGAGGCCTCCTCGGGCAGGGCCACGCCGCCAAGCTCGACCGCGCGGGTGGTGGTGCGCGCGAACATCTGGATCGGCGCGTCGAAGCGCAGGATCTCCTCCACCGTGGCGGGGATATACTCGGGGTGCTCGCAGAGCGTGCGCCAGCGCTCTGGCTCCTCCAGCAGCAGCAGCAGGCCGGTACCGATCATGTTGGTGGTGCTCTCGTGGCCAGCCAGGATCAGGCCCTGCAGCAGAATCACCAACTCGTTCTCGGTGAGCGGCTCGGCCCCCGGCGTGGCGAACTGCAGCAGCGTGGTGATCAGGTCATCCTGCGGCTGCGCGCGGCGCTCGGCGATCAGGCCCGCAATGTAGCGCTGGAAGGCCACCGTGCCCCTGGCGCATTCCACCTGGCGCTCCTCATCCAGCTGGATGGACATGAGCATCAGCCAGTCGTGGCTCCACTGGCGGGTCTGGTCGATGTCCTGGCGCGGGATGCCCAGCAGCGTCAGCACCACCTCTAGGGCCAGCGGGTAGGCGTACTGGCTGATGATCTCGACCTGCTGGCCGGAGAACTGGTCCACCAGCCGATTGGCGATCTGGCGGATGAACGGCTCGATCGCCCGCATACGCGCTGGCGCGAAGGCGCGGGTGAGCGGCACGCGGAAGCGGGTGTGGTCGGCCCCGTCGGTGTTCAGCACGATCGGCACCGGCAGGAAGCCCAGCACCAGCTCCTGCAGGGTGCGCGGGTAGAACTTCACCGGCGAGGTGAGCGTATCGCGCGAGGAGAACAGCTCGGGCCGCAGCAGGATGCTCTGGATGTCCTCGTGGCGAGTCACCAGCCAGGCATCAAGGTCGGGGCAGTAGGCCACTGGCTCGGACTGCCGCGCGAGCGCGTAGAACGGGTAGGGGTTCTCGGCGAGCGGGTTGAACTGCGCGCCCAGTAGATTCGACATCGTGGTCTCTCCGTGGTTGCCTAAGGGCTACTCCAGCCCGGCGAATCGGGCCTGGGTGCGCTGCCGCCAGATCTCGTGGGCAGGCTCGCCGCCCGTGATCGCGATGTTGCTGCGGGCGATATCGGCGGTGTGGGCCGCCTCCTCGCTGGAGACGCCGCCGAACACCTGGCAGGCCAGATCGGTGTGGGGCACTAGGTTGCCCGCCTGCTGGCGGCCCCAGGCCGCCACCGCCGCGCCACGGGCCAGCTGGGCGCGGTACGGCCCGGCGGCGGCGCGCAGCGCCTCCAGCTGGGCGCGGTCGAGGCCGCCGCCGTACGCGCAGGCCAGCCCGATGCCGCTCCACACATCCACCTGGCGCTGCGGCTGGAACCCGCCGACGATCGACGTGACCAGATCGACCCGCGCCCCCGACGAGAACCAGATCGCGCGGCCCAGGCCCTGGTCGAACAGCCGCTGGGCGTAGGGCGAGAGGTGCGACGGGATGGCGTGCTGATCGATGTAGCGGCGGCGGGCGAAGAAGCCCTCGTGGAAGCCGTAGCCATCCACGATCACCCAGGAGAGCACAGGGTCGAGCTTGCCCAGGTAGGCCTCGGGCGGGCGGCGCAGGCGGGCCAGGGCCAGGCCCACGCCGACGTAGATCGGGTAGATATGCTTCGCGCCGGGGCCTGCCACCAGCTCGTTGACCCGGTTCTTCCAGGGTGCCATAATGTCCAGCGCGGCCAATCCCATGGCCGCGCCCTCGTAGGCGAAGCCGTGCAGCTCTGGCTCGATCGCGTCCAGGCGCGGCACCAGCACCTCCAGCCTGCTATCCTCCAGCGTGGCGTGGTAGCCGGCCACCAGCGAGCGGGCCACCGGCTGAAAACGCTCCCAGGCCTCTTTGGCGAACCCCGGCCTGCTGAACACCGCCTTCTCCGACGGGATGCCGAACATGGTTCGGCGGATCGTGCCTAATGCGGTCATTGCGCTACCTCTCTGTGAAGCTCTGCTACCTCGCCCCATTCGGCGGACTGGGCCGCGATGCGCTGCCGCCAGACCTCATAGGCCGGAATGTCGCCATCTGGCGGCAGGCCGCTGCGGGCCTCGTCGGTGATCAGGGCCACCTGCTGGCCCGGCATGCCCCACAGCGCCTCGCAGGCTAGGTCGGTGTGAGGCGCGCTGCCCCCGGCCTGCTGGCGGAACTTGGCCGCCATAGCCGCGCCCACCGCCATCTGAGCCTTGTGCGGGCCAGCGGCGGCCTGCAGCGCCTTGATCGTGGGGCGGTCGACCACGCCCGCCGCGTAGGCGCAGGCCAGCCCGATGCCGCCCCACAGATCGGCCTGGCGCTCGGCGGGGAACTGGCCGATGGTCGCAACGATCCGGTCGATACTGGCGCCGGTGGAGAACCACAGGCTGCGGCCCATGCCGTGGTCGAAGGCCCGCCGCGCGTAGCCCGTCACCCGCGCGGGGATGGACTGCTGCTCGACGGTGGTGCGCCACGAGAAGAAGCCCTCGTAGAAGCCGTAGCCATCCATCACAAACCAGCGCAGCAGCGGGTCGAGCTGGGCGACGAACGGGTCGGGCCGCTGGGGCATGCGCGGCATCACCAGGCCCGCGCCGATATACAGCAGCGAGATGTACGACGCGCCCGGCCCTGCTACAAAGGCCTGAAAGCGCTTCTTCCACGGGAACAGACTGTCCAGCAGCATCAGGCCCATGCCCGCGCCCTCGTAGGCCACGCCGCGCAGCTCGATCTCGACCGCGTTCAGCTTGGGCACCAGCACTTCGAAGCGGCTGTCGTCAATCGCCTCGTAGAAAAAATCCACCAGCGTCCGGGCCACCGGCTCGAAGCAGAGCCAGCTGTTGTCGATATCGTCGTGCAGGCCGTGCCGCTCGGTCACCATCTGCTGGAAGGAGGCGGTCGAGATATTGAACACGGGCCGAAAGATCTTGGCTAAAGAGATGCGCACGGTGGTTGTCCTTTTGCTCGCGGCATCGGCTACACATCCGCATTCGCCGCCAGCGCCAAGCCCGAGGCTGGCGTGCTGGCCACCTCCTTGCTGCGGTGGCGGCCATACACCAGCTCGAAGATCGGCGAGGCCATCAGCGTGGTCACGATCGCCATGAACACCAGCATGGTGAACAGGGTGGGCGTGATGATGCCGTGCTGCAGGCCGATGTTGAGCAGGATAAGCTCCATCAGGCCGCGCGCGTTCATCAGCGCGCCGATCGCCAGCGCCTCGCGGTTCGGCTCGCCGTTCATGCGGGCCGCCAGCCAGCACGCCACGCCCTTGCCCAGGATCGAGACCAGCAGGATGAGCAGCGTGACACCCCACAGCCACCAGCTGTTCACCAGACCGATGCTGGTATTCAGGCCCGAGAAGATGAAGAACAGCGGCAGCATGAAGTTGGTGACGATCGGCTCCAGGATCTGCTGGAGCCGCTTGGCGAAGAAGCCGCGCGGCATCGCGATGCCCAGGATGAAGCCGCCGAAGATCGCGTAGATGCCGATCACATCGGTGATCCAGGCGCAGAGCATCACCAGCAGCAGAATGAAGGCCAGCATGCCGCTGCCGATATCGCCCTGGCGCTCGGCCATGGCCCCCAGCGGGCGCAGCGCCGGGCGCACCGCCAGCAGCACGGTCAGCGCGTAGATCACGCCGCCGCCGATGGCAAACAGGGCGATCGCGGGGTTCTGGTTAAACACCGCCAGCACCAGCGCCAGGATGCACCACGAGATCGCGTCGTCGGTGGAGCCAGCCGCCAGGGCCAGCGTACCCAGCGACGTGCCGGTCAGCCTGCGCTCGAAGATGATCCGCGCCAGCATGGGGAAGGCGGTGATCGAGATCGCCGCGCCCAAGAACAGCATGGCCTGCCAGGGTACCACCTGATCGCTGAAGAAGCCGGGCTGGCCGATCAGGAAGGAGGCCACCACAGCGCCGAGCGCCAGCGGCGCGAGAATGCCCGCGAGCGATACCGACACCGCCGTGCGCATGCGCTGGCGGATCAGGCTGGTGTCGAACTCCACGCCGATCAGGAACATGTACAGCACCAGCCCCACCTGGCTGGACGCATAGATAATGCTCATCGAGGGGCCCTTGGGGAAGACCTGCTGCTGCAGATCCGGCAGCAGCAGGCCAAACAGCGACGGCCCCATGATCACGCCCGCGATCATCTCGCCCACCACCTGGGGCTGGCCGATCTTGCGCGCCAGCATGCCGACCAGGCGGCAGATCCCGAGGATCACGGTGAGCTGCAGGAAAAACTGGATCGATAGCTCGGAATTCGTCATTGCACCACTCCTATTCGCATAAAGAGGACACAAACTACGCCAGCAAACCAGTTTCCAACTGCGATGCAATACGCTGCCGCCAGATCGCGTAGGCAGGCTCGGCACCGCCCAGCGGCAGCCCGACAAAGGCCCGCTCCACGATCGCCGACGCCTGGGCGCAGGATGTGCCGCACAGCACCTCGCAGGCGAGGTCGGCGTAGGGGCCGGGGCTGTGGGCGCGCAGCCGCGCGTTGGCGGCGATCGCCGTGCCCACGCCCAGCTGGGCCGCGTGGGGGCCGGCCTGCTCGCGCAGGGCCTCGATGGCCGTGCGGCTAACCCCGCCGGTGTAGCCGCAGGCCAGCCCGATGCCGCTCCACAGGTCGCGCTGCCGCCCCGCCGCGAAGCCGCCGATGGTGGCGGCCACCTCGTCGATGTTGCCGCCGGAGAGGAACCAGATCGCGCGGCCAAGGCCGTGGTCGAAGGTGCGCCGCCCATACGCCGAGAGGTGGCCGGGCACCTGCTGGCCCTGCACAAAGCGGCGACGGGCGAAGAAGCCCTCGTGGAAGCCGTAGCCGTCGATCGCCATCCAGCACATCACCGGGTCGAGCCGCCGCAGGAACGGCTCGGGCCGCCGCCGCAGCCGCGCCAGGGCCAGCCCCGCGCCAATATGCACCGCGTAGGTGTATGGGCCGCCCGGCCCTTCCAGAAATGCCTTGGTACGATCCCGCCACGGGAAGGCGCAGTCCATCGCCGCCAGGCCGGTGCCCGCGCCCTCGTAGGCGAAGCCGCGGATCTCGGCGTCGAACGCCTCTAGGCGCGGCACCAGCACCTCGCTGCGGCTGTTCTGAAGGGTCAGCTGGCAGCCCTTCGTCACCGTCGAGATCACGGTCTCCAGGCGCAGCGCGGCCCGCTCGTCGCCTGGGCTGAACGATGTCGCCTCCTCCTGCGAGACGCCGAAGAACGGACGGAGCAGCTTGCCAAAGGTATTCAATGCGCCACCTCCTCGTGCTCGGCCAGGCCGTCGACCGGGGCCATAAAGCGCTGGATCAGGCGCTGCTGCAGCACCGCGAACGCTGGCTCGGGGCCGTCGAGCGGCAGGTTTTGAAACGCGCCGTCGACGATCCGGGCGGCGACGCTGCTGGATGTGTCGCAGAAGATCTCGCAGGCCAGATCGCTGTGGGGCACCGGGTTGCCCGCGCGGGTGCGGCCCTTGGCCACCACCGCCGCGCCCAGCGCCAGGTGCGGCGCGTAGCGGCCAGCCCCGCGCCGCAGCATCTCGATGCTCACCGGGTCGGCCCCGCCCGCGTAGGCGCAGCCGACCCCCACGCCGCACCACAGGTCGGCGTGCCGCGCGGTCGGGAAGCGGCTGACCGCCGCAAGCACCAGATCGACATTCCCGCCCTTCAGGAACCAGATCGCCCGCCCGATGCCCTGGCTGAAGATCCGGCGCGCGTAGGGCGAGAGGAAGTCGGGCACATCCTGGGCGTCGATGTAGCGCCGCTGCGCGAAGAAGCCCTTGTGGAAGCCGTAGCCATCTAGGGCCAGCCAGCGCAGCACCGGGTCGAGCTGCGCCAAGTACGGCTCGGGGCGGCGGCGCATCAGGGCCAGCGCCTCACCCACGCCGATGTGCACCATGTAGGTGTGGGCCGCCCCCGGCCCCTCAAGGAACGGCTTCAGGCGATTCCGCCAGGGCATGGCCACATCCATGCCGGTCAGGCCCATGGCCGCGCCCTCGTAGGCGTAGCTGCGCATGTCGGCGTCGATCTGGTTCAGGCGCGGGATCAGCGCCTCCAGGCGGCTGTCATCCAGCGTGGCGTGGTAGCCCTCAAGCGCGGCCAGCACGCCAGCCTCCAGCTGTTTCCAGGACTCGGTGTTGCCCTCGCTGAAGGCTAGCGCCTTCTTTGGCGAGACCCCGACCACCGGCCTGAGCATGTTTCCTATCAAGGTTGACACTAGATCCCTCTCTCAACGCTAATCTCGGGTGCGGAGGCCTGCTCAAGCTCGGCCAGCAGCCGCTCAAGCTCGTCGCTGTCGGCCTGCTCGATCAGAAGCTGGATCTCGTCGATAGGCGCGCCGGGCGCATGCTCGCCGCTCGGGTCGCCCAGCTGAAGCGAGGCCAGCACCCGCGAGGCCAGCTGGGTGATGGTGGTGCCCTGCAGCAGCTCCAGCACCGAGATATCGACCCGCAGGCTGGCCTCGATACGGTGCTTGACCTCGATCGCCATCATGGAGTCGATGCCCAGGCTGGTGAGCGTCTCGTGGCTGCTGAACTGCGCCGGGTCGAGCTGCAGCACCCGCGCGACAGTCTCGTGCAGGTGCGTGGCCAGCAGGGCCTCGCGCTCGGTCGCGGGGGTCGCGCCCAGCTGCAGCAGCAGCTCGTCGGCGCTGGCGTCGCTGGCGACCTGCTCCTCGGCCTGCTCGCCCAGCAGCGAGAACATCGGCGGCAGGCTGCCCACCGGCGAGGCCCCGCGCGCCACGGCCCAGTTCGCCACAATCGCGGTCAGCTGGGCGGGCCGCTGGCTGATCAGCCGCGCCATCATCTGCATGCCGATCTCGGGCGAGATCAGCTCGATGCCGCGCCGCGCGTAGAACTGCTCAAGGTGCAGCTGCTCGACCATGCCCACCGACCACGGCCCCCAGCCGATACTGAGCGCGGGCAGCCCCAGCGCCTGGCGGTGGCAGGCCAGCGCATCGAGGAAGGCGTTTCCGGCGGCGTAGTTGCCCTGGCCCAGCGAGGCGATCACCGAGCCGGTGGAGGAGAACAGCGTGAAGAAATCCAGCGGCTGGTCGGCCAGCAGCGTGTGCAGCAGCCAGCCGCCGCGCAGCTTGGGCCGCAGCACGCGCTGCAGCGTCTCGGCGTCCATGCGCAGCAGCAGCTCGTCCTTCACCACCCCGGCGGTGTGGATGACGCCGCGGATCGGCGGCCAGCCCTCCTGCCGGTAGCTGCTCAGGAAGTCGGCCAGCTGGGCCTCGTCGGCCACATCCACCGGGGCCAGGTGGATGCTCGCGCCCTGGCGCTCAAGCTCGCGGATGGTCTGGATGGCCTGGTGCTGCGGGTGGTCCGGGGCGATCTGGCCCCAGCCCGAGCGGTGCGGGGTGCGCGTGCGGCCCATTAGGATGAGCCGCCGCGCGCCATGCGCCACCATCCAGCGCGCCACCAGCAGGCCCAGGCTGCCCAGGCCGCCGGTGATCAGGTAGCTGCCGTCGGCGCGGAACGATGGCGTGAGGGTCGGCGTCAGGCGCGCGCTCGGCAGCAGGCGGGCCACATAGCGCTGGCCAGCGCGGAAGCCCACCTGATCCTCGCTGGTGGCGTGCCAGATCTCATCCAGCAGCAGCGCGGCCTGCTCCTCGGCGGGGCCGAGGTCAAGGTCAATCAGGCCGCCCCACATGCTGGCAAACTCCTGGTGGCCGATCACGCGGCCCATGCCCCAGAGCGGGGCCTGGTCGATGGCCAGCGCGGTGGGCGCGGGGCCGACGGGCTGGGCGCGCTGGGTCGCCAGCCACACGCGCGGCAGCTGGCCCCAGCTGCTCTGCGAGAGCGCCTGGATGGTGTACATGAGCGCCTGGACGCCCAGCAGCTGCGCGCGCTCTAGGCTGTCCAGATCGGGCGTGTCGCCAAAGGGCGAGTCTAGGCCCCACAGGTACACCAGCCGCGTCAGCGGCGTGTGGCCCGCGCCAAGCGTGGCAAACAGCTGCTCGAACTGCTTGGGGCTGGCCGGGTCGACCGTGTAGTGGCAGCCCAGGGCCGCCGGGTCGCCCGCGCCGCTGTGGGCGATCGCCACATACTCCTGGCCGCTGGCCTCCAGCTGGCGCATCAGCGCCGCCGCCACCCCGCGCCGGTCGGCGAAGATCAGCCACGCGCCAGCGGGCACATCTAGCGCGGCTGGCCCCTCGGCGTCGCGCTCCTGCGGGTGCCACTCCAGCTCGTACAGGCTGCGGTCAAGCCGCTCGGGGGCGAGGGTGATCGAGGCTTCGAGCGACTGGGCGCGGAAGCCCTCGATGATCGCCAGCAGGCGACCGGCCTGATCGACGATCTGGATATCGCCGACCACCAGCCGCTCGTCGGCCTGGCGCAGCTGGGCGTGGGCAAACATGTGCGCGGCGGGCGGCGCAAGCACCTGGATGCGATCAACCCCGACCGGCAGGTAGGGCGTGCGCTGGATGGATGCTGCGGGCCGGGGCGCGGCCAGGATGACCTGGAAGGCCGCATCCAGCAGCGCGGGGTGGAAGCCGTAGCCCGCCGCAGCATCGCCCAGCGCCTCGGGCACGCGCAGGTGCCCCAGCACGCCGTCGTCGCCCGCCCGTACGCCCTCGACCGCCTGGAACTGCGGGCCGTACTGGAAGCCCATGGCCACCGTCTGCTCATAGAACTCGGCCTTGGTGGTCTCCAGCGGGTAGGCGCGGCGGATAGCATCCAGGTCGATCTGCGGCGCGCGCTCGTTTGGCGCGAGCTGGCGCAGCTTGGCCACCGCGTGCAGCATCCAGCGCGTCTCGCTGGTGGGCGTGTAGCTATAGATCTCGACCGTGGCGCGCTCGGGGTTCAGCACAGTCTGCAGGCGCGGGTCGGAGGCATCGGGCAGAAACAGGGCCTTGCGAAACTCCAGATCTTCCACCACAAACGCGCCATCGCCGAACAGCTCGCGGGCCGCCGCCAGCGCGATCTCGACAAACGCCGCGCCCGGCACCAGCACGTTGCCCTGGATGGCGTGGTCGGCCAGGTAGGGCAGCTGCCGCCCGCTCAGCTCCAGCTCCCAGGTGGGCTGGCCCGCCGTCATGCGCTGGCCCAGCAGCGGGTGCGCCGGGCTGGGCAGGCGGTCCTCCTGCGACTCGACCGACTCGGTCCAGTAGTGCTTGAGCTGCCAGGGGTAGCTGGGCAGCCGCGTGAACGAGGCCGTGTCGGCGCAGAAGCGCTGCCAGGTGATGGGGAAGCCCTGCGCGTAGAGCGCGCCCAGCGAGCCGAACATGATCTGGCGGTCGTTTTCGCGCCGCCGCAGCGAGGGCAGCACGGTGCCGGCCTGCTCCTGCTGGCCCAGCAGCTCGACGATCGAGCTGGCCAGCACCGGGTGCGGGCTAAGCTCGACAAACACGCTGTAGCCATCCTGGATGATCTGGCTGACCGCCGCGCTAAACAGCACCGTGGAGCGCACGTTCTGCCACCAGTACTGCGCATCCACGCTGCGCCCCTCGATGCGCGTGCCGGTGACGGTGGAGTACAGCGGGATGCTGGTGCTGCGCGGCCTGATCTCGGCTAGGCAGGCCACCAGCTCGTCGCGGATGGGGTCCATAAAGTGGCTATGGTATGGCACCTTGCCCATCAGGAAGCGGTGGAACACCTGGAACTGCGCAAACTGCTCGGCCATCGTCTCCAGCACCGCCGGGTCGCCCACCAGCGTCACGGCGCTCGGGCTGTTGATCGCGGCGATCGACACGCGATTGCCCGCATCCTGCACCGCCTGGCCCAGAGTCTCCGGCGTCATGCCCACGGCCAGCATGCGGCCCTGGCCGCTGGTGGTCTGCTGCAGGCGGCTGCGGTGGTAGATCACCGTCACCGCATCCTCGAAGCTCAGCGCCCCGGCCAGGTAGTGCGCGGCGGCCTCGCCCGCGCTGTGGCCCACCACCGCATCCGGCTCGATGCCCCACGAGCGCCAGAGCGCGGCCAGGCCCAGCTGGATGGCGAAGTTGGCGGGCTGCGCGACCTCAGTCTCCTCCATCCGCGAGCTGGCCTCATCGGCCAGCAGCGCGTCGATCACCGACCAGCCGGTGTGGCGGCGCAGCGCCGCATCCACCCGCTCAAGCTCGGCGCGGAACACCGGCTCGTGCTGCAGCAGGTCGCGGCCCATGGCCCACCACTGCGGCCCCATGCCCGAGCACACGAACACCAGCCGGGGCCGCTCGCCCAGCGGCGTGCGCCCAGCGGCGATGCCGGGCCGCGCCGTGCCCGCCAGGAAGGCGTCGAGCTGCGCGACCGCCTCCTCCTTGGTGGATGCGACCAGGGCCAGCCGGTGGTCGTGGTGGCTGCGGCGCAGCGCGGCGGAGTAGACCACATCGTCGAAGCGCGCCGAGGTGGCGGCCAGAAAATCGCGGTGGCGCTGGGCCGAGGCCGCCAGGGCCTCGGCGCTGCGGGCCGAGATCGGCAAAATGGATGGCCGGGCCGCCGCGCCCGCGTCGGGCCTGGCCGCAGGCGCGCGCGGGGCCTCCTGCAGCACCACGTGGGCATTGGTGCCGCCGAAGCCGAACGAGTTCACGCCCGCCAGCGCGGGGCGATCCGAGCTGGGCCAGGGCTGAAGCTCGGTGGGCACGCGCAGCTGCAGCTCGCCAAACGGGATGTCGGGGTTGGGGCTGTGGAAGTGCAGGTGCGGCGGGATCTGCTTGTGCTTCAGGATCAGCGCGGTCTTGATCAGGCCCGCCACGCCTGCCGCCGCCTCCAGGTGGCCGATGTTGGTCTTCACCGAGCTGATGATGCACTGCTCGCCAGCCGGGCGGCCCTCGGAGACCACCGACCCGATCGCCCGCGCCTCGATCGGGTCGCCGACCGGCGTGCCGGTGCCGTGGGCCTCGACATACTGGATGTCGCGCGGGGCGACCCCGGCGCGCTGGTAGGCCAGCCGCATCGCGGCCTGCTGGGCCGCGCCATTAGGCACGGTGATCCCGTTGGTGTGGCCATCCTGCGTGACGGCGGTGCCGCGGATCACCGCGTAGATCGCATCGCCATCGGCCTGAGCCTGGGCCAGCGGCTTGATCAGCACCACGCCAGCGCCCTCGCCGCGCGCGTAGCCGTTGGCCGAGGCATCGAAGGTCTTGCAGCGGCCATCGGGCGAGAGGAAGCCGCCCTTCGACTCGGCGATCGTCATCGTCGGCGCGATCATGGCGTTGGCACCGCCCGCGATCGCCAGCGAGCACTCGCCGTTCCAGATGCTCTGGCAGGCCAGGTGCACCGCCACCAGCGAGCCGGAGCAGGCCGTATCCACCGCCATGCTGGGGCCGTGGAAGCCGAACACGTACGAGATGCGGTTGGCCAGCATGGTCATCATCATGCCGGTAGCCGAGTGGGCCTGCAGCTCGTAGCGGCTGTACACGCCAAAGTTCTGCATCAGCTGGTAGTCGAGCGTGAAGCCGCCGATGAACACGCCGGTGTCGCTGCCCTCCAGCCGATCGGCCACCAGCCCGGCGTCCTCCATGGCCTCCCAGGCCACCTGCAGCAGCATGCGCTGCTGTGGGTCGAGCCACATCGCCTCGCGCGGCGAGATGCCGAAGAACTGCGCGTCGAACTGGTCGATCCGGTCGAGGTAGCCGCCGTGGAAGGTGTTCATCTTACCCGACTTCTTGGTGTCGGGGTCGTAGAAGGTGCGCGCGTCCCAGCGATCGGCGGGCACATCCCTGGTGGCATCAACCCCGGCGCACAGCAGATCCCAGAAGGCCTGCGGGCTGGTCGCGCCGCCCGGGAAGTGGCAGCCCACCCCGATGATCGCGAGCGGCTCGCGAGGGGTTGCCCCGCCTATCGCATCGGCGGTCGAATGTTGTTCATCCAGCATAGTGTTCCTCTGTCGGGCGAGAGCGCAGCCTGCTTCATGGCAAAAGAAGGCGGTCCCCCGGCGTAGATCGTTGGTTCGGTGCCACATCCCAGCTAGCGCGACGGCGACCCAGCCGCCCGCTCGCGCAGGCCCAGCGCATCCAGGTGCTGCTGCAGGCTGTCGGCGATCGCGCCGCACAGCTGGGCCTGGGCGCTGTGCAGGAAGAAGTGCCCGCCTGGCAGCATGGTCAGCGAGCAGCCCGCCCCGGCGTGGCGCGGCCACTCCTCCAGGTCGGCGGTGCTGATCCGCACGTCGTCCAGCCCGCCGAAGATCGCCAGCGGGCACTCCAGCGGCGGCTCGGTGCGGTGCTCGTAGGTGTCGCACAGCTCGAAGTCGGCCCGCAGGGTCGGCAGCATCACCTTCATCAGCTCCTCGTTCTGCAGGATCATCTCGGCGGTGCCCTCGGCCCGCAGCACCACCTTGAACACCTCAGACGGCAGGTGGTAGATCTTGAAGTTCGGGTTCGGCAGGTGCGGCGCGCGGTAGGCGGCCAGGTACAGCTGCAGCGGCAGCCTGCCGCTGGCCCTGCGCAGCTGGCGGGCCAGCTCGAAGCTCACCAGCGCGCCCATGCTGTGGCCATAGAACGCGAACGGCCTATCGAGGTACGGCTCGATCGCCGCCGCGACCGCAGCCAGCAGCGGGCCGATGCGCGTGAAGGCGGGCTGGCCGATCCGGCTCTCGCGGCCCGGCAGCTGGATGGCGCACAGCTCCACATCCGGCGGCAGCGCCTCGGGCCAGGTGCGGAACACCGACGCGCCGCCGCCCGCGTAGGAGAAGCAGAACAGCCGCATGCGCGCGCCGGGGTTGGGCCGGTAGCGCACCACCCAGGGGCTAGGCTCGGCCTCGGCGGCGGCGGTGAGCACCGGTGCCTGTCCGCTCGACTGCCGGAGCCGCTGCAGCAGCATGGCCTGCTTGGCCGGGTCCAGCGCCGCAATTCGCTCGGCAACATCTTTCATCCTGCGATCTCCTGTTGCTGCTCGTAGGACTGGCCCAGGGTGATCCAGCCGCTCTGGGTCGGGTTGGTCAGCTCGTCGGCCTGGTAGATCGCCACCAGATCGAGCAGCGCCGCATCCTCTTTCCAGCGCCGGATCTGCTCGCGCACCGGCTCGGCCATGGGCTGCTCCTCGTAGCGCGCGATCACCGTGCTCACCAGCTGCCCGGCCAGCTGCTCTAGGAAGCGCACGTTCTTGGCGAACTGCGCCCGCAGCTCCTCCTGCGGCAGCTTGGCGGTCATGCCGATGTGCAGGCGGGCCATAAAGTCGAAGTCGTAGTAGCTGATGAAGATGTCGGAGGCGTCGCCCTGGGCGATCAGGTGCCAGTCGCGGAAGAACTTCTGCACGTGCTCGCTCAGCTGCGAGAAGTGGAACAGCTTCAGCACCATGTCGGGGCGGTCGCCCAGCGACACGTACTGGTCGTGGAAGTACAGCAGGCCCGGGATCGCCCAGTACACCGCCGTATCCCAGATCACCTTGGCCACCATGATCTGCGCGTTGCCCATCAGCGGGTACTGGCGATAGTAGGTGCTCAGCCACGACTCCGACATCATGAGCATGAGCTTGTTGTGGATGGCGACCGGATCCTCGACATCCTCGCCCCTAAGCGCGCGGGTGACGATGTCGCACACCAGGCCGTTGCTGATCGCCATCAGGTCGCCGCCGGGCGAGTACAGCGGGTCGAGCGCCACCGCCGCCTCGCCGATCAGGCACCAGCGGTCGGTCGAGTAGAGCTGCTCGCAGCTGTAGGAGTAGTCCTTCATCACCCGGAAATCCTGCAGCTGCTCGCGGTGGCGCTCGATGATCTCGGCAAACTGCGGCTCGTGGGCGTACAGCCACTCCAGTGCGCGGTCGAAGCGGTTGAAGCCCTCGAACGGGTGCATCTCGGCGTCGGCCACGATGCCGATGCTGGTGGAGCCAGAGGCCAGCGGGATGATCCAGACCCAGTAGCCGTCGCCCATCAGGTGGTTGGTGCTCAGCTGACGGCGGCCCTCGCGGATGCGGGCGTGCCATGCCGGGTCGTCCGACCAGTCGTTGACATCGATCGGGTGGCCCAGCCGGAACCATGCCGAGTTGGCGTGGTGGTCGACCTTCTTGGCCAGGCCCAGCTGGCGCTTCAGGAACGAGCTGCGCCCGCTGCCATCCAGCAGCCAGCGCGCCGCGACCTGCTGCTCCTGGCCCGCCTCGTCAGCGATGCGCAGCAGGTGGGTCTCCTGCTCGGGCCGCAGCTCCACCTGCTGCACCTTGGCCCCGTGCAGGAAGCTGATGCCTCGGCGCGGCAGCTCGGCGCCCAGCATGTTCTCCAGGCGGCCCCGGTCGAGCTGGTAGGTGCCCACGCCCGCCGGGGGCAGCCGCGCGTGGCCCAGCTCCACCCGCCGCGTGATGTCGCGGTTGTCGCCCAGGCTGAAGAACATGCGCAGCCCGAACTTGCGCAGCTGCTGGCTCTCTAGGTGCTCGCCCAGGCCCAGCACATCGCGCAGGTAGTGCGCCGCGATCTCCACCGTCGACTCGCCCACCTTGTGGGCGGCCTCGGGCACCGGGTGCGGCTGCCGCTCGATCACCGCGATGCTGGCCGCCGAGTTGTGCTGGCGGATCTGCAGCGCCAGCGTGAGCGCCGCGATGCCGCCGCCCAGAATCGCCACATCGTAGGCCGCAGGTGCCGCCTGGGCGCGCTGGCCCTCGTGATGGTCGGTCATTAGACAACCTCCTCGTGCGGCATGCTGCGCGACTGGCCCAGCGTGATCCAGTTGCTGTCGATCGGGTTGAGCTTGTCCTGCTCGCGGTAGATCGCCACCAGCTCGGCCAGCAGCGGCTCGGCCTGCCAGCTCGCCACCTGCTGCTGGATGGCCTCGGTCGGCGGCAGCTCGGACACCCGCTCGCTCACCACGCTCACCAGCTGCCCGGCCAGCTGCTCCAGCAGGCGGGTGTTTTTCGCAAACTGCAGCTCTAGCTCGTCGTCGGGAAGCCCTGCGGCCATGCCGGTGTGCAGATCGACCAGGAACTCCAGTAGCGAGTAGGGGTCGGCGAAGGTGTCGGTGGCGGGCTGCTGGTCGATGGCGTGCCACTCGCGGAAAAACACCTGCACGCGGGTGTGCAGCTTCCAGCAGCGGTAGATGTCGCTGAACACGCCGGGGCGATCCGAGAGCTTGCGCAGCGTGTCGTGGAAGTACAGCAGGCCGGGGAAGGCCCAGTAGATGATCGTGTCCCAGACCACCTTGGCCACCATCACCTGGGCGTTGCCCATCAGCGGGTACTGGTGCTGGTAGGCCGAGAGCCAGACCTCGGCCAGGATGAGGTACAGCTGGTTGTGGATGGAGAGCCGATCCTCGATCTCCTCACCATCCAGGCTGCGGTTGATCAGGTCGCAGACCAGGCCGTTGCCGATCGCGATCAGGTCGCCGCCCGAGGAGTACAGCGGGTCGATCGACACCGCCGCCTCGCCGATCAGGCACCAGCGGTCGGTGGAGTAGACCTGCTGGCAGCTGTAGGAGTAGTCCTTCATCACTCGGAAGTCCTGCAGCTGCTCGCGGTGCTGCTCGACGGCCTCGGCGCACTGCGGCTCGTGGGCGTGCAGCCACTCCAGCGCGCGGTCGAAGCGGTTCATGGCGCTGAAGTCGTGGATGTCGGCATCCGCCACAATCCCGATGCTGGTCGAGCCAGAGGCCAGCGGGATCATCCAGACCCAGTAGCCGTGGCCCATCAGGTGGTTGGTGCTCAGCGAGCGCTCGCCGCTGCAGATGCGGTCCTTCCAGGCCTGGTCGTCCGACCAGTCGTTGAGGTCGATCCGGTGGCCGACGCGGAACCAGACCGAGTTGGCGTGGTGCTCGACCTTCTTGGCCAGGCCCAGCTGGCGCTTCAGCAGCGAGCTGCGCCCGCTGCCATCCACCACCCAGCGCGCCGCGATCTGCTGCTCGTGGCCGCTCTCGTCGGCGATCCGCACCAAGTGCGTCGCCTGCTCGGGCCGCAGCGCGATCTCCTGCACCTTATGTCCAGCCAAGAAGCTGACGCCCAGGCCCACGATCTGCTCGCCGATCGCGTTCTCTAGGCGGCCACGGTCCAGCTGGTAGGATGGCAGCGGGGCCGGCTCGATCTGGCCGTACTCCACGCGGCGGGCGATGTCGCGGTTGTCGGCGGTGCTGAAGAACATGCGCAGCCCGAACTTGCGCAGCTGCTGGCTCTCCAGGTGATCTTGGAGGCCCAGCACATCGCGCAGATAGTAGGCCTGCACCTCCACGCTCGACTCGCCGACCTTGTGGGCGGCCTCGGGCACCGGGTGCGGCTGCTTCTCGATCACCGCGATCGTGATGGCTGGCCGCTGCTGCTTGAGCTGCAGCGCCAGCGTCAGCCCGGCGATCCCGCCGCCCAGAATCGCCACATCATAGGTCATCGACGCATCCTGCCTATCGGCCCCCTCGTGGTGATCGGTCATTGGAGAACCTCCTGTCGCTCGCGAAGCTGATACTTCAGGGCGATCCAGCTGCTGTTGATCGGGTGCGCTCGGCTCTCGCGCCGGTAGCGGGCGATGAGCTCGGCCACATACGGGTCGGTCTGCCAGCGCTGGATCTGGGCCATCGCGCCGGCCTGCTCGGGGTGGTCGGCGGTCTCCTCGATCACCATGCTGATGATCTGGCCCGCCAGGCGCTCGAAGAAGCGGACATTCTCGGCGAACTGCGCGTCCAGCTGGGCGGGGGCCAGGCCCGCCGCCATGCCGGTGTGCAGCTTGGCCATAAACTCCAGCGGGCCGTAGAGATCGACAAAGGCGTCGGTGATCTCGGGCTGGTCGATGGCGTGCCACTCGCGGAAGAAGGCCTGCACCCGGTTGCTCAGCGTCGAGATCCGCGCGAGGCTGGTGGCCACACCAGGGTTGTCGGCGATGCTGCGGAAGGCGTCGTGGAAGTACAGCAGGCCGAAGACGCCCCAGTAGAATGCGGTGTCCCAGATGATCTTGGTGATCATGATCTGGGGGTTGTCCATCAGCGTGTACTGCTGCTCGTAGATGCCCAGCCACAGGTTGGCCAGGTTCAGAAACAGCTTGTCGTGCACCATCGCGCGGGCCTGCACATCCTCGCCGCGCAGCGCGCGGGTGACAAGGTCGCAGACCAGGCCGTTGCTGATGGCGATCAGGTCGCTGCCCGGCGAGTACAGCGGGTCGAGCGCCACCCCGGCCTCGCCGGTCAGGCACCAGCGGTCGGCGGAATAGGCCTGCTCGCAGCTGTACGAGTAGTCCTTCATCACCCGGAAGTCCTGCAGCTGCTCGCGCTGCTGATCGAGGATGGCGGCCAGCTGCGGCTCGCGCTCGCGCAGCCACTCCAGCGCGCGGTCGAAGCGGTTGAAGCCCTCGAACGGGTGCATCTCGGCGTCGGCCACGATGCCGATGCTGGTCGAGCCAGAGGCCAGGCGGATGATCCAGACCCAGTAGCCATTGCCCATCAGGTGGTTGGTGCTCAGCGAGCGGTCGCCCATGCTCACGCGGGCCTGCCAGGCCGGGTCGTCGGTCCACTGCTTGATGTCCAGCGGGTGCGCGATCCGGAACCATGCCGAGTTGGCGTGGTGCCGCACTTTCTTGCCCAGGCCCAGCTGGCGCTTCAGCAGCGAGCTGCGGCCCGTGCTGTCCACCACCCAGCGCGCCTCGATCTCCTGCTCCTGCTCGGCCTCGTCGGCAATCTTCAGCAGGTGGGTCTCGCTCTCGGGCCGCAGCGCGATCTGCTTCACCTTGAAGCCGTGCAGGAAGTCGATGCCCTGCTCGGCGGCGATCCGCTCGCCCAGGGCGTTTTCGAGGCGGCCACGGTCGACCTGGTAGGTGTGCAGCGGCGGGAACACCGTCGAGCCAAGCTCCACCCGCCGCGCGATGTCGCGGTTGTCCTCGGCGCTGAAGAACATGCGCAGCCCGAACTTGCGCAGCTGCTGCGACTGCAGGTGCTCGTCGAAGCCCAGAATGTCGCGCAGGTAGTGCGCCGCGATCTCCACCGTGGACTCGCCCACCTTGTGGGCGGCCTCGGGCACCGGGTGGCGCTGCTTCTCGATCAGCGCCACCCGGATCGAGGGCCGCTGCAGCTTGAGCTGCAGCGCCAGCGTCAGCCCGGCGATCCCGCCGCCCAGAATCGCCACATCATACGTGCCCGGCAGGCTGTCCGACGGTGCCTTCTTCCCCTGCAGCTGCGTCAGCAGCTGCGCCCGTTGCTCTGGCGAGAGCGCGGCAATACGATCCCTGAGATCACTCATCAAGCGCCATCCTTTTTTCCATCACCTGAAGCGTGAAGACCGAGAAGGGCTGAGCTTTCGCTCTGTCGCTCTATCGCTATTGACCATCCAATCGAAGCTCCCCGACCAGGCCGCCGCGCCCGCTCAGATCTGCTGCTTGATCTGCTGGCTGGCCCGGTGCGCCAGGCCCATGATCGAGAGCATCGGGTTGACGCCCACCGCGCTGGGGAACACGCTGCTGTCGCAGACATACAGCCCCCGCACGCCATGCACCTGCTGCGCGCCATCCACCACCGAGGTGCGCGGGTCGCCGCCCATGCGGCATGTGCCCATCTGGTGCGCCGAGAACATGATGATCTGGTTGGGGCCAAGGCCGTGGCGCGCGATCTGGCGGTCGAAGGCCCGCCGCGCCTCCTGGGAGACCGTGCCGTCTGCCGAGCGCCACAGCGTGGTCGGGCGGTTCTGCAACGAGATCACCCGCTGAGCACCGGCGGCCAGGTGGATCGCGGAGCCTTGGCGCAGGCCGTGCAGGATGTGCCTGCGGTCGTAGGCCGAGACGGCGTAGTCGATCACCGGGTCGCCCGCCCGATCCAGCCGCACGCGGCCCTCGCCCCGGTCGCGGGTGAGGATGAGGATCGAGGCCAGATGCGCGGCGCGGGCCATCTCCTCGCGGTAGTTCTGGGCCGAGTACCACGGTGTGGCCATGCCGAACAGGCCGGGGTGGGTGGGCGCGATCTCCAGCTTGTAGCCGTAGGTTCCATCCAGGTGCGTGAACTGGTCGGAGTAGGCCGACTGCAGCACGCCCTGCCAGGCGTTCACCCGCTCGGCGTACACGCCCACGCTGATCGCGGTGGGGTGCAGGTGCAGGTGCCGCCCGATGTGCGGGTTCTCCAGCCCCGAGCGCTGCAGCAGCCCGGGCGACTGCAGCGCGCCTGCGGCCACCACCACCGTGCCCGCGCGGATGTGCAGCTGGTGCTCCTGGCCGGTCTGCGGGTCGCGGGCGGTGGCCCGCACGCCCACCGCGCGGCCCTGCTCGATCTGCACCTGCTCGGCGCTGCAGCGGATGACCAGCCGCGCGCCGTGGTCGTAGGCGTCCTGCAGGTAGGTCTTCAGCGTCGACTGGCTGCAGCCGTGTCGGCAGCCGAAGGCGCAGCTGCCGCAGCGCTGCTCGCAGCCCATCGCGTTGCGCGGCACCACACCCACGTGGTAGCCCAGCGCCGCCGCGCCGTCGGCCAGGTGCTGATTCTGGCGGTTGTGCTGGCTGTTGGCGGTGTTGATGCTGAGCCGCCGCTCGACTGCGGCGAAGCTCTGCTGCAGGTCGGGGCCAGTGAAGCCGCCCCGCAGGCCCGCCAGCGCATCCCACTCGGCCAGAATGTCATCGGGCGTGCGGAACGAGGTCATCCAGTTCACCACTGTGCCGCCGCCCAGCGTGCTGCCCGCCATCATAATCAGGCCCAGATCGCTGGTGCTCAGCGCGCCGCGCCGCAGGAACATCTCGGGCATGGCCTGCGACTCGTGCCAGCTGAAGCTGCCCTCGTGGCTGTAGCCGCCCTTCTCCAGCACGATCACGCGCTTGCCCGCCCGCGCTAGCTCGCCCGCCACCACGCCGCCGCCCGCGCCCGACCCGATCACCACGGCGTCGGCCTCCAGCACGGTGTCGGCGCGGATGACCAGCGGCTCGATCGGCCTGGGCGCGGCGGGCGGCGCGGGCGGCGCATCGTAGCCCAGCACCGCCCAGGCGGGGTTTACCCCCTGCGCATCGAGCGCCGAGTAGTAGATCATGCCCGCCAGCCGCTTGATGCCCTGGTAGCCCTGGCGGAACGGCGGCAGCGGGCTGTTGGCCAGCGCCAGCAGAAAGCGCTCGCGCCGGGCCTGCGGCATGGCCATGAACGCCTGCGGGCTGCCAGCGAGCGCCAGCCCCACCGGCGCGGCGGTGAACAGCTTCAGGAACAGTCGCAGGCTGGCGTGGGTCTCGGCGCTCTCGCGCGCCAGCTTCTCGGCCAGCGCCCGGGCGACATCCAGATCGCGCGCGCTGCGCCGGAAGTAGGCCCTGGTCGCCTCGGGGCTGCCCGCGGGCGGCTCAAGCGCGGGCAGCAGAGTGTCGCAGATCGCCTCCAGCACCGCGAACTCGCCCGCCGAGAGCCAGCCAGCGATGCGCTCGGCCCGCTCATGCGCTCGCGCAGGTGATAGTGTGGCCATAGAGCGTGACGCCGCCTTTCTTCAGTATCGCCCGCGCTAGCCGACTGCCGCCACATCCGCCGGGGCCGTGCGCTCGACCGCGCCGCCGTACCACTCCTCGACGATCGCGCGGATCTCGGCCACGCCCTTGTTCAGGCTGTTCTCGCGCACCTCGCCGGGCCGCGCGGTGCTCTCCGCCAGCACGCCGCGGATGTCGGCGAAGCCCATGAAGCGGAACTCGGTCTTGGCCAGCGACACCGCGTGCTCCCAGTCTGGCCCGAACATGCCAAACGACCCGTCGGTGCCGGTGCTGTAGGTGCCGGATGCGGCCACGATCGCCAGGCCCTTCTTGTCGGTCAGCAGGCCGCGGTAGCCGCCGCGCGGGTGGCGCTCGAAGGTGTCGCCCTGCAGCATCACCGAGTCGAACCAGGCCTTGACGGTGGCGGGCATCGAGAAGTTGTACATCGGGAAGGCCACCACGACGATGTCGCTGGACTTCAGCTGCGCCGTCATGCGGTCCATATTGGCCAGCGCCGCCACCGGCACGTCGCGCGGGGTCTCGCCGTCGAGGCGGGCGTAGTAGGCTGCGATCGCCGCTGGCGAGAGCAGATCGGGCACATCCTGGCAGAGGTCCAGCTCCTCCAGCTCGGCGTCGCCGATCGCCTCGCGGAACGCATCAACCAGCCTGCGGGTGAGCGAGCGCGTGTTGGGCAGAAAGTGCACCAGCAGCGTTTTCATAGAATGGCTCCTTTCGTGTGAGGGAAACTATGCGGCGCGGGCGTGGCCCAGCTCGTCGATGCGCGGCGCGAAGGCGGCCTCGATCCGCTCGCGCCAGCTGCGGTGCTGCGGGGCCAGGCGATCGTCGGGAAGGTCGGCCAGCGCGGCCTGTGCCACCTGGGCGGCATCCTGGGCGGGCATCCCGCAGAACACCTGGCAGGCCAGCTCGGTGGAGGGCGGCAGGTAGCCCGAGCCGAGCCGCCGCTGCGCGGCCAGCGCGCCCGCCACCGCCAGCTGCGCGCGCTGCGGCCCCGCCGCCGCCCACAGCTGCTCGCAGCCCTGCGCCCCCGCCGTGCCGCCCGCGTAGGCGCAGGTGAAGCCCACGCCGTTCCACAGGTCGGGCAGGCGCGCGGCGGGGAAGCCCGCCACGGTCGCGATGATCTGCGCTATATCGCCCCGCCGCGCAAACCAGATCGCGCGGCCCAGGCCCTGGTCAAACATCCGCTGGCCATAGGCCGAGAGTCCGTCGACCACCGCCTGCTGCTCGATAAAGCGTCGTTGGGCAAAGAACCCACGGAAGAAACCGTAGCCATTCATGATCATCCAGCGGAAAACCAGCTGATCCTGCCGGGCCAGGAAGGCCTCGGGCCTGCGGCTGCGCAGCATGGCCAGCGCCATGCCAGCGCCGATGTAGGCCGAGATGGCGTAGGTGTCGGGCAGCGCGGCCACGTAGGCGGGCAGGCTGCCGCCGCGCGGGCGCAGCACATCGAACACCGCCAGGCCCAGGCCCACGCCCTCGTACGCGAAGCCGCGCCACTCGGTGTCGATCGCGCCCAGCCGGGCCTCCAGCACCTCGGGGCGGCTGTCCTCCAGCGTCGCGCGCAGGCCATCCATCACCATGGCCATGGGCTTCTTGTCGGGGTCGCTGATCTTCGGCACCAGGCCCGCGACCGGCCTGCACACCCAGCGGAGCAGTGAAGTCGTCACAGCAGCACCTCCTCGCGCTGCGGGGCGCTGGCCGCCAGCAGCACGGCGATCCGCTCGCGCCACACGCCGTGCAGCGGCGCGCTGGTCTCGGGCGGCAGCTCGGCCAGGGCCGCGTTCGCCAGGCCCGCGGCCTGCTCGGCGGGCAGCCCGCAGAAGGCCAGGCAGGCCCGGTCGGTGTGCGCGGTGATGTGGCCCAGGCCCAGCCGCCGCTTGGCCGCCAGCGCGCTGGCCAGCGCCAGCTGCGCGCGGTGCTCGCCCGCCAGCTCGCGCAGCCGCGCCAGCGCCTCGGGCGCTATGGCCCGCCCGGCGTAGGCGCAGGCGAACCCCGCGCCGCTCCACAGGTCGGCCTGCCGCGCCGCAGGGAAGCCCGCGATCGTGCTGGCCACCCGCGCCACATCCTCGCCCCGCGCAAACCACACCCCCCGGCCCAGGCCCTGGTCGAACACCCGCAGGCCATAGGCCGAAAGCCCCCCCGGCACCCGCTGCAGATCGATGGTAGGGCGCGGCGAGTAGAAGCCCCGGTAGAAGCCGTAGCCATCCATCACCATCCAGCGGAAGGCCGGGTGCTCCTGCCGCAGCAGAAACGGCTCGACCGCGCGGCTGCGCATCCGCCCCAGCGCCAGGCCCGCGCCGATGTAGGTAGGGATGAGGTAGGCATCCTGGATGAAGCGGGTGAACGCCGGAAAGCGCCGCTTCCACGGGCCGAGCGTGTCAAGCACCGTCAGCGCCACCCCCGCGCCCTCGTAGGCGAAGCCGCGGAAGTCGACATCCACGCCCTCCAGCCGCTCCACTATGCGCTCAAACCGGCTGTCCTCCAGCGTCATCCGAAACCCAAGCATCACCGTGGCGAACACCTGGTTCTCTGCGCCGGTCCTCTGGGGCAGCGCGCCAAGAATCGATCGGCGGAGCTGCTGGGAAAGCGAAAGACGCACCATGTCGCTCCTTGTCACGCCGATGGCGAGACAGATAGGCCCTGGCTAGGGGTGGTAGGACTATTGGGAACACTCAAGCGATGTGCACAGTATAGCCAAGAAAATACATCTGCCTATCCCACATTTATAGGAGATTGAGAAAAATAATGATGTACGGCGAAGTCCTCAGTTCTGAGGATATACATCCGGGGGACAATCACTATACTCGTACTCTGAGCCAAACTCACAGCTTATAGCGCACTCCCAGATCGTGTACCTCTACCAAAAGGAGCGACCAGGCATGAAAATCGACGAGCTCTTCGAGATGCTGCCCGAGAAGTTCAACGCGGCGGCGGCGGTCGGGCTGAACAAGACGCTTCAGTGGAATATCATCGGCGAGGATGCGGGCGTGTGGGCGTTCCAGATCGCCGATGGCGTGGGCAAGGTGATCGCGGGCGGGGTCGAGCAGCCCGACGCCACCTTCACCGTCACCGCCAAGGACTGGCTGGCGATCGCCGAGGGCAAGCTCGACTCGATGCGGGCCTTTATGACCGGCAAGCTCAAGGTCAACGGCGACATGTCGCTGGCGCTCAAGGTGCCCGAGTTCTTCCCGGTCAGTTTCTAGCTGGCGCGCAGACCGCCCATCGGTAGGCCCAAGCAACCGCAGCCCATACATGCCAGGAGAAAAACGATGACGGTGACACACCCATTTGCGCTCTACAGCGAGAGCGGCGAGGCCGGAGTCAAGTCGGCGGAGATGGCGGCGCTGTTCGCGCCCGATGTGATCCTCCACAGCCCATTCCTGATCAAAAATGTGAGCGGCAAGCAGATGGTGATCCACTTTCTGGCCGAGGCTTTCCGGCTGGTGGGCTACCCCAAGTACGCCATGCAGCTCACCGACGGCCAGCGCATCACCGCCCTGATGTGGCGGGGCAATGTCCAGGGCAACGAGATCCAGGGCACCATGGTGGTCTACGAGGGCGAGGATGGCCTCATCCACGAGCTGCGCAGCTACCTGCGGCCCTTCCAGGTGGTGGCGCTGCTGCGCGACGCCATCCTGCCCGCCGCCGCCGCCTCGCTGCCCAAGGAGGAGTACTGGGACAGCGCGCCGCTGGGCTTCCCCGAGGCGGGCGATGGCGCAGCCACCGCCGCCGCCCTGGCCGCCCCATCGCCCGCCGCCGAGGTCGATCTGCTCTCGCCCTTCTCGGTGCGCGCCTTCCAGGGCAAGCGCATGCAGTTCGTCAGCAGCCGCCCCTACGCCGAGGTGCTGCAGAACCTGCGCGAGCTGGTCGAGACCAAGAACTTTCTCAAGGCCGCCGAGAAGGGCAACACGGTGGTGCCCAAGGACTTCGAGAAGCTGGTGCAGAAAGAGGTCACGCCCGCCAACTTCGAGCAGGTCTTCAAGTCCCAGCTGGGCGAGCACGACTTCATGCTGTTCTTCGAGTTCGACCAGAGCATCTGGCTGCCAGCCTTCGGCATCCACCGCAAGGTGATGCGCTGGGTGATGGGCAACCCGTTTATCGCGATCACCATGATGCGCCACGACATCACCGCCAGCCTGTTCACGCCCGTGGAGCTGCTGCTGTTCCAGAACGACGGCGACGATGGCTCGACGATCATCTACAACCTGCCGTCGTCGCTGATCGTGCTGGATGAGCACCCCGAGCTGCTGGCGGCGGCCCAGAGCCTTGACCAGAAGCTCTACAATGTGGTCAGCCGCGCCACCGGTGTGGAGGCGAACTAGCCATGCGCGCAGGGCCGACCGGCGGCCATGCGTGGTGCGTGGCCCGGTCGGCCCTGGGCTGGTGCGCCTTCGTCCACGGCGGTGGTGCATGCCCTGCGCGGGCGGTGAGAAGCGAGGCCTCGGCACTCGGCACGGGTGCGCCATCAGCGATGGCAGGTGTTCTTGTTCGGTGGGGGGATGCCCTGCGCGGGTGATATCACAGGCTACGCACACTCACCTATGGTGTCACCTTCTTGCTTCTCATCAGCGATGGCGGGTGTTCTTGTTCGGTGGGGGGATGCCCTGCGCGGGCAGCGCCTAGGGGCTAGCCCCTAGGAACCCCACGAGGGGGTGTAACCCCCTTCGAAACCCCCAATTTGAGGCGTTCCGATGCCGTTTCCTGGAGGCTAACGTTCGTGCATATGGCCATCAAAACACGAGCGACACCTTCGCCGCATGGGCCAGGTGGGTAGGGCTGGCTCCGACCATGCTCATGATCTTCCCTTCCCTTGGTGCCTTGGAGCCTTGGTGGTAAATCGGTTCTTTTCTTCCCTTCGTGTCTTCGTGGTAAATCGGTTCCCTTGGTGCCTTGGAGCCTTGGTGGTGAATCGGTTCTTTTCTTCCCTTCGTGTCTTCGCGTCTTCGTGGTAAATTGGTCCCCTTGGTGTCTTCGTGGTGAAGTGGAGGTTGCCCATGGACCCGATCCCGCCGTTCTCCGGCTTCCCGCAGGCGGGCCTCGATTTCCTCGGCGAGCTGGCCGAGAACAACAGCCGCGAGTGGTTCGAGGCCCACAGGGCCACCTACGAGCAGGAGCTGCTCGCGCCAGCCCAGTCGTTCATCGTCGCGCTCGGCACCCGGCTGCAGGCTTTCTCCGACGAGATCGGCTACGACACGCGCACCGATGGCCGGGGCGTGCTCATGCGCATCCACCGCGACACTCGCTTCAGCGCCGACAAGTCGCCCTACAAGACCCGGCTGAGCGGGCTGTTTCGCGAGGGCCGGCTGAAGAAGATGGAGAGCCCGGCCTTCGGCTTCCAGATCGACGCCGAGGGCATCGAGCTAATCGCCGGGCTGCACAAGTTCTCGCCCGAGCTGCTGAGCGCCTACCGCAGCGCCGTCCTCGATGGGCCGACCGGCGCGGCCCTGGCCCAGGCCATCGGCGCGGTCGAGCGCGCTGGCGGCTACCGCGTGGATGGCAGGCACCTCAAGCGCATCCCGGCGGGCTACGATGCCAGCTACGCCCACGCCGACCTGCTGCGCTACGACGGGCTGTACAGCTTCTCGCCCAAGATCCCGGCCAGCGCCATGGGCACGCCAGATCTGGCCGACATGTGCTACCAGCACTTCCAAAACATGGCCCCGATCTGCACCTGGCTGAAGGGGGCGCTGTTCGCGCACGCGGCGTGCTAGGCCGCGCCGTCCCCCCATCGCGGCAGCAAAAACAGGCCCCTCCCCCGCAGTGTGGGGGAGGGGCCTGCGGCGTGAGCGGGCCAGGCGCTGCCTAGCGACCAGCCAGCACCGGCGTGGTCGCCTTGCTGCCCGCCAGATTGGTGAACAGGTCATCGAGCACCAGATTGGCCAGCAGGTACGACTGCGAGCGCCACCAGTAGCCGGGCACGAAGAACGCCTTATTATTCTTCACCGCGCCCAGCTTCAGCCAGATCGGGTCCTGCTGGAACGACTTGACGAAGTCGCCCTCCTTCGCGGCGGTGGCCGGGTCGGTCGAGGCGTAGGTGAAGTAGAAGATCGCGTCGCCGTCGGCCAGGTCAAGCCGCTCCTTCGAGATCGAGATGTACTGCGACGCGTTGTAGCGGGCCTTGGCCTCGTCGCCCACCAGCGACTGCGCCTCGGGGCGCGACAGCCCCACATCCGACAGGATGGTGCCGGGCGGCGTGTCGGGCATCCACAGCGACTGCACCTCGCTGGTCACCGACATCACCGAGACCTTGATGTCCTCGGGCTTGCCCAGCGCCGCGCGCAGCTCGGCCACGCGGGCCTCGTAGTTGGCCAGCATCTCGCCGTAGTAGGCCTTCTGGTTCAGGGCCTCGGCCCAGAACTCGGTGCCCAGCTTCCAGTCGTTGTACACATCGGCCTTGGCCACCACCACGGGCGCGATGGCGCTGGCCAGCTTCACGTCGATCGCATCGCTGGTGGTCAGGATCAGGTCGGGCTTGACCAGCGCCACCTTCTCCAGCTCGGCGGGGTAGCCCACGCGGTTGTCGATGGTGCCCAGCTTCTCGGCGTACTGCGGCAGCAGCAGGGGCATCTCCTGCAGCAGCCAGTCGGCGGTGAGCACCGGGGTCTTCCCCAGCATCAGCAGCAGCTCGACCGAGGCGATGTCCAGGGCCACGATGCGCTGGGGGTTCTCGGGGATGCAGAGCGGCGCGGTCTCCAGCAGCTTGTGGCTGAACAGGCGCTCGCCCGCCTTGCAGGTCGGGGCATCGGCGGCAGTCGTGGCCTCAGCGGAGGCCTCGGGCGCGGCCTCGGATGTAGCGGCGGCCTCGGGCGCGGCGGTGGCCTCAGCTGTAGCGGCGGCCTGGGTGGCGGGCGCGGCGGTGGCCGCAGGCGCGGCGGTGGGCTGGGCCGCCTGCTGGCCGCCACAGGCTGCCAGCAGCGTGGCCAGCAGCAGAAGCATTGATGCTTGGCGTCTCATTGGGGCGTTCCTTTCAGCGGACTGCAAAGGGCATAGCTTCGCCGCACCTCGCGCGCAGAGGCGCAGAGGCGCTGACGGTGGCGGCCCGTACAACGATAGCTGATGTTATCCTGCGAAAATCCGCATTAGAGTATAGTAATAACGGCTATTTGTCAAGTTATTACTATCGTTATCGCGCATATGCTGCCGCCGCTGGGCGGGCTTGGCCAGCGGGCCTGCGGCGTGCGCCTTTTCAACCTGGGCGCATGGGGACGCGGCGCACCATGGCGATGGGGCGGGCTATATGCCCGCCCCACACCGCATGTCGGCAACCAGCAGGTGCGCTGGGTCAGGCGAACCGGAACGACGCCAGACTGGCGCGGCCCTCGCCCTGGTAGCGGAAGTACAGCGCGTGCACCCCATCGGGGATCTGCACATCGCCGCAGTAGTCGGTCCACACATTGGTGAAGTCGACCGCGATGCTGCCCAGCGTCGGCCCATCCCACGCGGTCGCGACCTCGAAGCTGCCCCGGCAGTAGCCGCGCACCCGAATGTGGATCTGCCGCACACCCGCGCACGCGAAATACTTGAACCCCGCCACCGCACCATCCATCATGTTGGCCACATAGCCCGGCTCGCGGTCGTCGTCCCGGCCATCCTGCGTGATCAGCGGGAAGCGGTTGTCCGGCCAGGCCGCCTGCGCAGTGTAGAGCGAGGGCGTGCGGCAGAACAGGTTGCAGGCGATAAAGGCGGGGTACTCGCCCGTGGCCGGCAGCGGCTGTCCCAGCATGCCCTGCGACGTGATGCTCACCTGGGCGATGCTGCCGTCGTCGGCGATGACCACTGGCTCGATGCAGCCCTGGCGGCAGAAGGTGGTGCCGTGGGTGTGGCGGTGGTAGAACACATAGTGGCGCTGGCCGATCTCCACCAGCCCGCCGTGGTTGTTGCCGCCGTAGTAGGCGGGCATATCCTCCGGCTTGTAGCCGCCGATGTGCAGATCGTTGTTGCTGACGATCACCCCGCCGTAGCGAAAGTCGCGGTCGGGCCTGTCGCTGGTGGCGTAGCACAGCTCGTGCATCACCACCGACGAGTACACAAAGTAGTAGCGACCACGCAGCCTGCGGATGCTCGACGCCTCGAAGAACTCGTGGCCCTCGAAGCCCGAGCCTTGGCCGTAGGGCCTGCTGGGCACGATGATGCTGGGGCCTTCGGTCACGGTCAGCATGTCGGCGGCCAGCGCGCAGGCCATCGCGCCGTGCCTGCTCTCGTCGCCGCCGGAGCAGAAGCCGGTGTACAGGTAGGTGGTCTCGCCCTCGGTCAGCACGGCGGGGTCGAACTGCGGCTCATCCCCGGCCCGCTCGCCCAGCAGCTCGCCGCTGGCGTGGCGGACATAGCCGTAGAAGGTGTAGGGGCCAGCCGGGCGGTCGGCCACAGCCACCGACACGATCGAGACCTTGTCGAGCACATAGTAGAGGTAGAATCGCCCGTCGGGGCCTTGGGTCACATCCGGGGCGTAGAGGCACATGGCCCCTGCGGGGTTCAGCGGGTCGTCGGTCTTCTTGTAGCTGACGCCCTCGTAGCGCCAGAGCGTCAGGTCGTCGACCGGGGCCGACCAGCAGACATAGTCGTTCAGGCAGAACACATGGCCGTTGAATCTATCGTGCGAGCCATAGACATAGACCCGATCGCCAAACACGTGCGGCTCGCCATCGGGGACATACTCCCACGACGGCAGGTAGGGGTTCCCAAAGGTTCGATACTCGCTCATTCTCCCAGGCCCTTTCATCAGACGTGTGCGCCCTATTATCACACATGCGCAGGGCCTGGGTGCGATCTCGATGCGCTCGGCGTTCTTCGATGCGGGCGGGCATAAAGCCCGCCCCTACGGGTGGGGCATGGCGGGCACGCGATGATTGCCACGCCCATCGCCGACGTCGGGGCGGGTCTCGTGCCCGCCCGCGCCGTGCGCATCGTATCGCGCCGGGGGCATCCGCGGGGTTTCGATGGGCGCGGCGGGGGGCGATGCGGGCAATGGTTTTCGGTGTGGGCGGGCATAAAGCCCGCCCCGACGTCATGGTGTTCATCGGGCGGGCACACGATGATTGCCGTGTGTTTCGCCGCCGTAGGGGCGGACCTGGTGTCCGCCCACGCCGTGCGCATCGCGCCCATCGTGTTCGCATCTCGATGCGGGGCGATGGCGGCGGCACGCGGCGCATCGCGGGTGATCATCGCGCCGCGCCGCGTGCATCGCGTGGGGTTTCGATGATCGCGGCGGGGGGCGATGCGGGCGGACACGAGGTCCGCCCCTACACCCGTGGCATGTCATTGGGTGCATCGAGCGGGCATTTCGATAATCGCAATGCGCATATCGCCGACGTCGGGGCGGGACTGGTGCCCGCCCCGACGTGCGCATCGCCCCGCGCCGGGGGCATCCGCGCGGGGGTTTCGATGATCGCGGCGGGGGTCGATGTGGGCGGGCATAAAGCCCGCCCCTACAGGGTGGGACATGGCGGGCGTCGTGTGCGCAGCTGCGTTTTTCAATATATTCTTCTACATCGACAGCAAGAAAATATTCTACATTGCATTCATGCCTTCTGAAAGCCAAACAGCATGTAGTGTAAGGTGTTTAGTGTAAACCCTTTTAGCCCTTTTCATCTCTACAAACGATGAGCAATTTTGTCTGGATGCACGCATTTAAAATAACGCTCTGCATTGCGACAAAACCCGCTTAGCGTCTATGCTTAACTAGCCTCATTCAGCATACATCTTGCAGCTTTTGCTCTTATTTGGAGATATATCATCAGATAAACTTAAAAACGTTTTACACTTTTTTAGTTCAAGGAATAGCACTATGATTCTGTATTATCAAAGGGAGGGAAGGATAATATTTCTAGATGCGCTCGCTATGGCCATAATGGGGCAGTTGGGTGCGCTTGAAGATGGTGATGGCAAGCTTTGGCACACCCCGATGCGATCAAACGGGGGCATAGAGGTGATGAGAGATGGGTGGCAGCGTGCAGGATGCTCATGCTATGCTCGCCCTAACACAACGCCGACTATCGGCTGGACAGTTGAAGAGCAGGCATTGCAGTATTCGTATGTTGTGAACGCATTGTAGCAAGGGGCATACCCTAACTATCCTTCCGCCCAACCCTAACCGTACCAAGATGCTGCGACAGGCGCAGCAGCAAGTCGGTGATGTGCTCTATAAAGCGCTATGGAATGAGGCTAAGATCACGCTGCGGCTCGCGAAGGCCACCGCACGGCCCTACAATATAGAGCTGCAAGAGCCAGAGCGCCTGCGTGTCCTGCTGCCGCAGGATACGCAGATTACCAAGGTGTAGACCAGTACCAACACCAAAACCTCCTGCTCATCCTGGGCGAACCGGGTGGGAGTAAGACCACGCTGCTGATAGAACTGGCCGAGCACTTCCTCCTTGACTGAGATGTAAATACTTGAAGGGATGCTGAACGATTGACGTTAGGGTTTGATCTGTAGGTTAATAAGTTAAGGGAGTATGTATCGTATATATTAGTTTTTACTTTTACTAGTCAAGGATGCATACGCTCTAGCTCCAACTTTTGAAAGCTTGACACAGGTAATAGAACAAGCTAAAGTAAGCATGAACTTCCACTAATAAGGCTTCCCCAGTCAAACATGGAAGGCAAACTAGGATAGTGTATGCCTATACCCTCTACTTAAATCATCCTTTTGAGTTTCCTTGGTGCATAAGACGAGCAGGATGCTACGACGAATATCGTACAGACAACGCTTTGTAGTCTATGGAGGTATGCTCTGTGTGGCATGACAATGAGACTGAGATTGATCTTCTAGGTTTTGAACCTCTTGTCGATTTGATGTTGCATTTGGTGGAGCAACCATCCCTGTTGCCGCTCACTATTGGGGTTTTTGGGGACTGGGGTAGTGGTAAGTCTAGCCTGATGCGGATGGCACATAATCGCTTGTCGATACAGGATCGCTATTTATGTGTGAACTTTAGCCCTTGGCAGCATGAGAACTATGATGACGTGAAGGCTGCACTTATGGCTGAAGTACTTAACACGCTCCAAGCGGGAATGCAAGAGCAGCGCGGAACCTTTGGGCGGGCTAGTGACCAGGCTAGGGAGAAAATCAAAAAACTATTTACCATGCTACGCCAGCGAGTTAATTGGTTTCGTCTTGTAAGTTTTGGACTCAAGGGTATTGGTGCTCTTGCCTCCTGGAATCAAGGAAATCCTGCTATAGGCGTGCAACTAGCTGCGATGACATTAAGCGATGCTGTGGAAGGCGTGAATCAGGCTGAAGCTATTACCAAAGACGTGTTAAGCAAGGAACCACAAGCTGTAAAGTCTGAGGAGCCAATTGAGCAACGGGTCGGCGACTTTCGCCGCGATTTTGCAGCACTACTTAGTGAGTTGGACATCGAAGCGCTGATTATTTTTATTGATGATCTCGACCGTTGTCTTCCACCAGCGATCCTTGATACTCTGGAAGCAATCCGTCTTTTCCTCGCTGTGCCAAAAACAGTGTTTGTGATAGGTGCGGATAGGCGTATTATCCGGCACGCAATCGCTACTCGTTATCCTGAACTTCCTGGGCAAAATGAGGAAATTGGGCGTGACTATCTTGAAAAGATTATCCAGATTCCCGTTCATATCCCACCACTTACTGCAGCCGAAACGGAGTCTTACCTCAATTTGCTCGGATGCCACCTTTTTACTCCGGACCGCGCTTCCGAGTTTATATCTCTAGCTGATGAAAATCGCCGGAAGACGGCACTCGATGTAGTAATGAACTATGGCATCGCGAAATCCAAAGTTGAGCCGTTTCCTGATAACCTTGCTGGGTACATGACGTTGGTCGGACGAATAGCACCGATTCTCTGTAGAGAGCTTGAGGGAAATCCTCGGCAAATCAAGCGTTTTATGAATACACTATTTCTCCGCCAACGTCTTGCTCAGGCGCGAGCTATTAATCTTGATGGTGCCATACTTGCTAAACTGATGGTGCTTGAATACTTTCATGAATCTAGCTTTAAACAAATTTTTCAATGGCAACGGGAAAACGATGGTTATGCGTTCCCTCTCAGAGATCTTGAAACTGCTGCTCGGCGAGGAGATGGTAAATGGCCTGAAGGTCTGGATAACTGGATTCAAGATCGATTGACCTCTTGGTTGGCACTTGAGCCACCTCTTGCCGACGTGTTCCTCGAACCTTATTTTTACTTTTCGCGAGATAAAGTACTGGCACCAATGGCTACCACACGTCGTCTCAGTCAGCGACTACAGGAGCTTTTGGGTCAACTCCGTTCAGAAAGTGATGCACAGCAATCGAATGCTATAACGGAGGCTGGGGAACTCGCACCGGAGGATTTTCGCGTGCTCTATGATGCCCTTCTTGGCTACTTTCAACGAGATCCTCGTGCGGATGATGGTCGGATATGGCAGGTGGTAAGCAAATTAGCAGAGAGCCACCGAGAGGTTATTCCAATACTTGTGCAGACTCTGAAAGCGATACCACCTCGGAGCCTTCCACCAGCGTATGTACGCGTTTTAGGATCGATATTTGTGAGAGAGCCTATGCCAGATGAAGTGCAGAGCCTGCTTCACTATTGGATAACCCAGAAGGAGCAAAAGGGGCTTGCCGACGCCGCAGAGCGTACACTTAATCAGCTTATGAAGGTTAGGTAGAGAGATGGGTACCTCAACATCTTATACTGCCCCTACAGGAGGTGGCTGGCCATCTGCTAAACGGCAAGCGACTCGCTTTGCACGGACCGCCGGTGCGGCAGGTGGACAAGTTAGTCCAATTCAGGTTATTGCGGCCTACATTCGTGCACATGGAGGAGCTGATAGTGCTGCTAGTTCGGCTGTAGCAGCACAAGGTGCTATACAACGACTTGGTTCTTTCATTAGCCAGTTTGTCAGAGGTGGATTAGCTGAAGCTTTGGCAAGCGTAGGCCTTGCGCACCTTGTAGGCCGCGATGCAGGAGTTGTGTTAGAGGAACTAGTTGACTGGCTCGCTGGACCAAGCGGTACGTTAGATGAGTCGATTGCTCATACTGCAATGCTCACCTTACTTGCGAGAGAGTTACCAAGCCTTGATGTTCTTGCCGATCTTGATGTTGCTGGCGTTGAGCGCATGCTTGGGACATTACTAATTGAGTATGTGTACCAACGCATGGTGGTTGAATTGGGTGTTCACCTACAGAATGGCGCTCTCACCGCTGCTGAAGCGGTGAGAGCTGAGCGCGACCTTTATAGTTATATTATCGCCGATGTTGAGTTTGAATTTCAGTTTGTAGGCGTGAATTCCGTCGTGTGGGCTGGGCCTGAGGGGCAGGAGATTGTGAAGCGACTGCTTGAGAGTGCTTATGCTCAACTTGCAGCCGTTACGGTCTAAGTGGAGGTTACAATGTCCACAACCGTGTTTCTTCGTAGTGCAGCACGTGTGCATGTGCCGGAGCCGTTTCAGGATGGACTTCTCCTCGACCTGTTCAATGATCCAAATGAGTCCACTATTACGGCAAATTTAGAACGGATCGTTGAAATGGTTGGAGTACCACCTCAGAGCGCTATCGATCTGGCTTTATTTGCCTCAGCGATCTATGTAGCCGATAAAAAGACCTTACGTCGATTATCTTCTGACCGGTGGACGCGAGATTTCAGATTTATGGCTCCTGTTGCAGAGCCTGGTCGATGGGATACAGCTACCTCTGCATTTTGTGAGACTCTGACCTTTCTCACTGGTGATCGCTGGTCTCTTACTTGGCGTGATGAGCCAACCCGAATCTGGCGTGTTCAAGAAATAGGATGCGCCGCCTATGATGCTGTCTGTCTCTTCTCAGGTGGACTCGACTCATTGGCTGGGGCAATTGATTTGTTGGAGCACCCTTCTAATCCCCGTGTACTTCTCCTAGGCCACTATGATAGTACCTTGACTCCACATGTGCAGACAGATCTTGCTGAGCATCTCATCACTACTTATGGGAAGGATCGGGTAGGTTTACTTCAGCTTATGGTGCGTCCGGCTACTTTCAAGCACCAAGAACGACCTCTACCTACGTGGCGCGAAACAACCACTCGAAGTCGCTCTATAGTGTTCTTAGGGCTGGCTTTAGCCACAGCAGCCGCACTTGGGCCAAAGGTGCCTGTTTATGTGCCGGAAAACGGATTCATCGCTCTTAATCTTCCCCTGACTAATGCTCGTCTTGGCAGCTGTAGCACGCGTACCACCCATCCCTACTTCCTCGCTCGACTACGTGCTGCTTTAGGTATCCTTGGTATAACCAATCCAATTTATAATCCCTATGAGCATCTGACCAAGGGCGAACTTTTGGCCAAGAGCCAAAACTTTGCCCTCTTATGTAACCTGGCACATCACTCTGTATCTTGTGCTCATCCAGAAGCAGGACGATATGAGGGTACGCCCTATGGGAACTGCGGCTATTGTTTCCCATGCTTGATCCGTCGTGCCTCGCTTCATGCAATTGGTAACGATGACCCTAGTGAATACGCCCGTGATATATGTACCGATGAGGAACTTTTTGCTGGGCATTCCACACGCGGGCGTGACGCCCGCAGCGTATTCATTGCACTTCAGCGTTGGCATCCCGGCATACCGCCCCATACGTTTGTTCCCTTGCTTGCAGGACCATTGCCAACCGGTGCTGACCGTCGAGCTTATTTGCGCGTTGCCGAACAAGGTCTTGCTGAGTTACGCATATTCTTTCAGGAGCGTGCGAGTGGGGCAATACGCCGGATTGCTAGTTTGGATCATGAGGAGCATTAATGACACCACCTTTATACCTCGATACACACTGCCACCTTGGAGAGTATGCAGATCCGCTTACAGTTCTCTCAGCATCCTCCGACGTTTTTGTCATTGCGGTTACAGAGGCTCCTTCCGTTTTTCGTAGTCTCCGTAATCGCGTCATCAATCAGGGTCGCGTCCGCGTGGCTCTTGGTGCACATCCTCTTGTTGTTTCACAGTTTCCGCCACTGGAGTGGCGGTTATTTGCCCAATATCTTAACGAGACAACGTATATTGGGGAAGTGGGCCTTGACTTCTCAGCACAAGGAGCGCCAACTCGAACTGTACAAGAGCAAGCCTTTACACGAGTCCTTCAGCTCGTTGCAGGGCGTGGGAAGATGTTAAATATCCATTCGCGTCGAGCTGAGGAACGTGTGTTAGAACTTCTAACTATATATGGAGTGGGACCAACTATTTTCCACTGGTACTCGGGGCCGCTAGGCATACTCGAGCAGATTCTAGCTGCGGGTCATGTTTGTTCCGTCAATCCAGCTATGGTTCGTAGTCCAAGCGGGCAGAAGGTGATTGGTCGTATCCCTCGGGAGCAACTTCTTGTAGAAACTGATGGACCCTATGTGCGTATAGGAAAACGTCCAGCAGAACCTGCAGATGTACGACTTGTCTATGAATTTCTGTGTGTTCACTGGGGTTGTGATCAATTGACCGCAATGACACAAGTCTACCAAAACTTCAGGGCATTACTCTCTCAATCATCATAAGTTTACTACGCAAAGTCAAATACGGAGCACCTGACCCCTGTAGCTGAAAATGCCCGGAGTACTAGTTAAACTTTTAGCCAATATGTACGATAGCAAGTTGGTTTCTTGCCAATATGGTTGTCATGAATGCCTCTCCCTGGCTTATATTCGCCAATAGGGGAGGCAACTTACAAAGGTATTCTTCGCTCATTTCGAAATAGGTTGGTTTTTGGGGTGGGTAGTGGATTGGTTTTCGAACTTCGTCTCCTCGTCCAGAGCGGCACGATGCCATGGGACATCGCGGCGATGCTCGACGCGGCGGCGCGCCGCTCGCTGCTGCGGCGGGTGGGCGGGGGCTGGGTGTTCACGCACCGCATGCTACTGGAGTACTTCCGCGACCTGAGTGATGAGGAGCTGGAGGATCTGGTGAGGGACTAGTTTGCCCCATCTGCCCTCTTTCTTGGCCCTTTCCCACCGCTCCGCTTCATTTTGACCAGATCTTAACCACTATCATGCGCTTGCAGGCCGTGTGGGGCATTCCCAACGGCCTGCATTTGGTGTATGATGGGTGCAAGTGGGTTTAAAACCCGGTGAGGATGTGATGACACCTACGATTCGCCTTCAGCTGGCCGCAACCTTCCCTGATCTTGTGGCCCAGGCGGGCCTCTCGCAGCGGGCCTTTGCCCGCCGCGCTGGGGTGAGCTTCTCGACCATTATGGGCCTGATGCACCCAGGGCTACACCCTGGGCGGCGCGGCGGCATGCAGCGCACGACCGCCTGGCGCATCGCCCAGGCCTATGCCTCGCTCGTGGGGATCGATGCGGCGGCGGCGTTTCGCACGGTGATCATTGAGTGCCCCATGCGGCCCGTTGGTGCGGCGCATGGGGCTGAGGAGCACGCGCGTGGTGCGTTTGGAGGAGCTGACGCCGGGGACCGCGCTGCGGGGGATTCTGCCGCAGGGGCCGGTGACGGTGGTCAGCGTGCAGTGGTACGGGACGAACGCCATCGATCTGACCTATCAGGATGCGACCGGGCGGCGCGCGGCGCTGATGCTCTACCGCGCGGATGAGGCGGACCTGGAGATCGTGCAGGAGGGTCGGCCCTGGAGCTTCGACGGCGACGGCGCGCTGTTCCGCCTGGTGGCCGAGGCCAACCGCATCCGCCTGGCTCATCTCTTCGACCCCGTGCTGGCTGTCCACACCTCGCTGGTCGATCCGCTGCCGCACCAGATCACGGCGGTGTATGAGACCATGCTGCCCCGCCAGCCGTTGCGCTTCCTGCTGGCCGATGACCCCGGCGCGGGCAAGACCATCATGGCGGGCCTGCTGATCAAGGAGCTAATCGCGCGCGGCGATGTGCAGCGCTGCCTGATCGTGTGCCCGGGCAGCCTCGCGGAGCAGTGGCAGGATGAGCTGTTCCGCCGCTTCCACCTGCCGTTTGAGATCCTCACGAATGAGCAGCTGGAGGCCGCCCGCACCGGCAACTGGTTCCTCGAACATAACCTGATCATCGCCCGGCTGGATAAGCTCTCCCGCGACGAGCGGGTGCAGCAGAAGCTGGCGGCCCCCGACTGCCGCTGGGATCTGGTGGTCTGCGACGAGGCCCATAAGTTGGCGGCGACGGTCTCCGGCGATGAGGTCAAGTACACCAAGCGCTACCGCCTGGGCCAGCTGCTGGGCAGCCTGACGCGCCACCTGCTGCTGATGACCGCCACGCCCCACAATGGCAAGGAGGAGGACTTCCAGCTCTTCATGGCTCTGCTGGATGCCGACCGCTTTGAGGGCCGGTTCCGCGATGGCGTACACCAGGTGGATGTGTCCGACCTAATGCGGCGCATGGTCAAGGAACAACTGCTCACCTTCAAGGAGAGGCCGCTGTTCCCCGAGCGTATCGCCCACACAGTGCCCTACCAGCTCTCCGATGCGGAGGCGGAGCTGTACCGCGCGGTGACGAGCTATGTGCGCGAGGAGTTCAACCGGGCCGAGGCGCTGAACAACGATAAGCGGGCGGGCACGGTCGGCTTCGCCCTGACGATCTTGCAGCGGCGGCTGGCCTCCTCGCCCGAGGCGATCTACCAGTCGCTGCGCCGCCGCCGCGAGCGGCTGGAGGCCGAGCTGCGCGAGCGTGAGCTGCTGCGGCGCGGTGCGGCGGTGGCTGCCCCAGCCGCGCTTGATGCGGACGACATCGACGATTTGGAGGATGCCCCCGAGCAGGAGGCCGGGCAGATCGAGGAGCAGGTGGCTACGCAGGCCACGGCCTCAACGACCATTGAGGAGCTACGGCTGGAGATCATCACGCTGCGCGCGCTGGAGGCGCAGGCTCTGGCGGTGCGAGGCAGCGGCGATGACCGCAAGTGGCGCGAGTTGGGGGGGTTGCTGGGGAACATCTTCACCCCTGCGGCGGCAGATGGTACAGAGGATGTCGGCAGCGTGCCTGCGGCGGTGGCCTCGCCCCGGCAGAAGCTGGTGATCTTCACCGAGCACCGCGATACGCTCAACTACCTCGTGCAACGCATCACCACGCTGCTGGGGCGCGCTGAGGCGGTGGTGATAATCCACGGTGGCATGGGGCGCGAGGATCGGCTCAAGGCCCAGGAGTCGTTTCGCCACGATCCCAGCGTGCAGGTGCTGATCGCCACCGACGCGGCGGGCGAGGGCATCAACCTCCAGCGGGCGCACCTGATGGTCAACTACGATCTGCCATGGAACCCCAACCGGCTAGAGCAGCGCTTTGGCCGCATCCACCGTATCGGGCAGACCGAGGTGTGCCACCTGTGGAATCTGGTGGCGGCGGAGACCCGCGAGGGCGATGTCTACCGCACGCTGCTAGAGAAGATCGAGCATGCGCGCGAGGCGCTGGGCGGGCAGGTCTTTGATGTGCTGGGCAAGCTTCAGTTTGATGATAAGCCGCTGCGCGAGCTGCTGCTGGATGCCATTCGCTATGGTGAGCAGCCCGAAGTGCGGGAGCAGTTGACCCGCGTGGTGGAGGGTGCGGTAGACCGCAGCCACCTCCAGCAGCTTTTGGAGGAGCGGGCGCTGGCGAACGATGCGTTGGATGTGGGGATGGTGGCGCGCATCCGCGAGGAGATGGAGCGGGCCGAGGCGCGGCGGCTCCAGCCGCACTATATCGAGTCGTTCTTCCTGGCGGCCTTCCAGCACCTGGGCGGCACGATCCGCCAGCGCGAGCCACACCGCTACGAGGTGCCGCATGTGCCCTCGGCAGTGCGCAGCCGCGACCGCCAGATCGGCGTCGGCGACCCGGTGCTGCCCCGCTACGAGCGGGTGGCCTTCGACAAGGCGCTGCTGGCCCTCCAGGGCATGGCCCAGGCCGCCTTTGTATGCCCCGGCCACCCGCTGCTGGATTCCACGCTCGACCTCATGCTGGAGCGCTACCGCGAGCTGCTGCGGCGCGGGACGGTGCTGGTGGATGAGCGCGACGGCGGCACACAGCCGCGTGTGCTGTTCTCGCTGGAGCACGCCATCCAGGACGCGAGCCTGCTGCCGAGCGGCGAGCAGCGCACGATCTCCAAGCAGATGCTGTATGTGGAGCTGTCCGCCGATGGGACGGCGCGCAGCCTGCACTACGCGCCCTACCTCGACTACCGCCCGCTGCGCGCGGATGAGGTGACGCCCGATCAGGTGCTGGATCGCCCGGAGTGCGCGTGGATCACCCGCGAGTTGGAGCAGCGGGCGCTCGTGCACGCCGTGACTCAGACGGTGCCGGAGCACCTGCGCGAGGTGCGCGACCGCCGCCAGGCGCTGATCGCCAAGACGCGGGCCGCTGTGCGCGAGCGCCTGACCAAGGAGATGACCTACTGGGACCATCGCGCCGAGGAGCTGAAGCTCCAGGAGCAGGCCGGGCGCGCCAACGCCCGCCTGAACTCGCAGGAGGCGCGCAAGCGGGCCGACGAGCTGGAGGGCCGCCTCCAGCGCCGCACGGCGCAGCTGGACCTAGAGGCGCAGATCACGGCGCTGCCGCCGGTGGTGCTGGGCGGGCTGGTGGTGGTGCCCATTGGGCTGATTGCGGCGATGCTGGGCCGCCCCGCGCCCGCGCGCCCCAGCGCCGACACCCAGGCCGCAGCGGCCCGCGCCCGCGCGCTGGTGATGGCCACCGAGCGGCGGCTGGGCTACGACCCTATCGACCGCGAGTTCGAGCACGTGGGCTATGACATCGAGAGCCGCGACCCCGCCACTGGCAGGCTGCGCTTCATCGAGGTCAAGGGGCGTGTTGCGGATGCGGCGACGATCACCGTGACCAAGAACGAGATCCTGACCGCGCTGAACAAGCCCGATGACTACATCCTAGCCATGGTGGCGTTCCAACCCGACGGCCAGGAGCAGGTGCGCTATCTGCGCACGCCCTTCGCCCAGAAGCCGGACTTTGGGGTGACGAGTGTGAACTACGACTTTGCGGATCTTTTGGCCCGCGCGGAGGAGCCGCAGTAGGCATATCACCATCCGAATAATGGAGCGTGGCTGTAGCTTCCACGCAAATGTTGGGGGGAGGGGACTAGCTATGAACAACGAGGTTATTGCTGGTCATCGGGTGCTGCTGTGCCCGCGCTGTGGTGGTGCGGTGCGCGAGGATCTTGTGGCGGAGCACGAGAAGCGCTGCCCGGACAAGCAGCAGGTGTTCATCCCACGCCCGCCCGCTGTATCGCCGCCGAAGCGCCCCCAGTCACCTCCGCAGGTGCAGCAGCCGCCCCAGCGCGGGGCACGGGCGAAGCGGCCACCCCGCAATCCGCTGGAGGGCCGAGATGCCTGCCCGCAGTGTGGGATGGTGGTCCCGGCGGTGCATCTGCGCGCTCATGTTGAGCGCTGTCACCATAAGAAAAAGCCTACCGCTGCGCAGCCGGATGTGCAGGAGCGCCAGCGCCAGACGCAGGAGGGATATGAGATCAGCAAATGCTGGTCGTGTGGGCGGCGGATCTGCCTCGTTCCCCGTAACGCGACCATGGTGACTCACGAGGTTGGCCCACATGGGGCGGTTGGTGATGTACACCTCTGCGATGGGATCAATAGCGGCGGTCGTCGTTCATCGCTCATCTATGTGGACCGGCGCGCAGCGCAAGTGGCTCCGAATACGGACCCGCCCAGCGACACGCCAAAAAAGCGCCGGAAGGGGTAAAGAGGGGCATGCGGCTCTGGTAAAATACCAGAATGTTTCTGAATACAAAATAGATTGGCTCATCCGTGCAAACGTTCAAGAAGCTCATCGAAGTAGCGCTCCCGCTTGAGAAGATAAATGCCGCCAGTGCCCGCGAGAAGTCCATACGCCACGGCCACCCCAGCACGCTCCACCTGTGGTGGGCGCGGCGACCGCTGGCCGCTGCGCGCGCCGTGATCTTTGCCCAGATGGTCGATGACCCCTCGGCCCACCCCGAGCTATTCCCCACCGAGGAGGCGCAGGAGGCCGAGCGCCGCCGCCTGTTCGGGCTGATCGAGCAGCTCGTGCTGTGGGAGAATACGACCAACGAGGATGTGCTCAACCAGGCCCGCGATGAGATCTGGAAGAACTGGCGCATGTCATGCGCGGCCAACCAGGACCACCCGCGTGCGGCGGAGCTGTTCAACCCCGACAAGTTGCCCGCGTTCCACGACCCCTTTGCCGGTGGAGGATCTTTACCGCTGGAGGCCCAGCGCCTGGGCCTGGAGAGCTATGCTAGCGACCTGAACCCGGTGGCGGTGTTGATCAATAAGGCCATGATCGAGATCCCGCCGAAGTTTGCCGGGATGCCGCCGGTGAATCCCGAGGCCCGCGCGGGGCAGATGGATCTGGGCCAGCAGTGGAAGGGCGCACAGGGGTTGGCTGAGGATGTGCGCTACTACGGCAAGTGGATGCGCGATGAGGCCGAGAAGCGCATTGGCCATCTCTACCCCAAGGCGTTTGTGACGGAGGCAATGGCGAAGGACCGACCTGATCTCAAACCTTATGTGGGGCAGGCGCTGACGGTGATTGCCTGGATCTGGGCGCGCACGGTGAAAAGCCCAAACCCTGCATTCAGCCATGTTGATGTGCCATTGGCTTCCACCTTTATGCTCTCGACCAAAGCAGGCAAAGAGGCTTATATAGAGCCGGTTATTGAGGGCGATACCTATCGCTTTACCGTGAAGGTTGGGAAGCCGAAAGATGCGGATACAGCCAAGAATGGTACCAAGCTCGCCCGAGGAGCAAACTTTCGCTGTTTAATGTCCGAGATGCCGATCACAGGCGACTATATCAAGTCCGAAGGCCAAGCGGGGTGCATGGGCGCGCGGCTGATGGCCATTGTAGTCGAGGGACCATGTGGGAGGGTCTACCTTTCTCCATTAAAGGAACATGAGGCTATTGCACAGTTGGCACAACCGGAGTGGAAACCAGAGGGTGATGTTCCAGCTCGGTTAACGGGAGGAACCTGCGTTCCTTATGGATTATCAACTTGGGATAAACTTTTCACCCCACGGCAGATTGTCGCGCTGACTACCTTCTCAGATCTTGTACAGGAGGCACGAGAGCATGTGTACTACGATGCGCTGGCCACCGGATGGTGCGACGACAAACAAGGCCTCAATGCAGACACTAGTTGCGCGGTGGCCTATGCTGAGGCGGTAGGGGTGTATTTGGGTTTTTGTCTAGACAAAGCTACACTAACAAATACGACGCAAGCCACTTGGCAAAAGGAACCAGATAGATTAACACAAGCTTTTGGGCGGCAAGCAATCCCAATGGTATGGGACTATGCTGAGGCGAACCCCCTTTCTGATGCTGGTGGTGGTGTTGGTATTACCGCAAGTGCTGTGGGAAAGGTTTTGGATCGGCTCCCGATGCACGCAATTATTGGTCGATCTCGACAAAGAAATGCTACGAACGCAAATGACATGGCAGACCGAATCATTTCGACCGATCCACCTTACTATGATAATATCGGATATGCTGACCTTTCTGATTACTTCTATGTTTGGCTACGTCATTCACTCCGGCCAATTTTCCCCGATTTGTTTGTTACCCTTGCGGTGCCAAAAGCTGATGAGTTGGTTGCTACCTCCTACCGTCACGGTGGTAAGGATAAAGCAGAACAGTTTTTTCTTGAAGGAATGACTCAGGCAATGAGTCGTTTGGCTGAACAAGCCCACTCTGCCTTTCCAGTTACTATCTACTATGCCTTCAAGCAGTCAGAAACCGACAAGACTGATGGCACATCTAGTACTGGCTGGGAAACATTCCTTAACGCTGTTATCCAAACAGGTTTTGCTATAACCGGTACGTGGCCTATCAGAACAGAGCAGATAGGTAATCTCAAGAAGAATGTTGCGGCTCTCGCCTCCTCCATCGTGCTCGTCTGTCGCCTCCGCCCACACGATGCGCCCATAGTGACGCGCCGCGACTTTTTGAGCGCACTCAAGGTCGAGCTACCAAAGGCCCTCCGCCTGCTTCAGGCGGGCAATATCGCCCCAGTGGACCTTGCCCAGGCCGCCATCGGCCCCGGCATGGCGGTCTTCACACGCTACAGCAAGGTCATTGATGCCAGCGGTGCGCCGCTCAGCGTGCGTGAGGCGCTCAAGCTCATCAATGAGATCCTAGATGAGGTGCTGGCCGAGCAGGAGGGTGACTTCGACACCGACACCCGCTGGGCTATGGCTTGGTTCGAGCAGTATGGCTTCGACGCAGCCGAGTATGGCGTGGCCGAGACGCTCTCCAAGGCCAAGAACACCAGCGTGAGCGGCCTCGTCCACGCGGGCCTGTTGGCCGCCAGCGCGGGCAAGGTGCGCCTGTTGCGCCCGGAGGAACTGCCCGCCGACTGGAACCCCGCCGCCGATGACCGCCTGACCGTCTGGGAGATGGTGCACCACCTCGTGCGGGCGCTGGCGGCGGGCGAGGGCGCGGCGGCCAGCCTGCTGGCCACGCTTGGGCCACGGGCGGACACCGCCCGCGAGCTGGCCTACCGCCTCTACACCATCTGCGAGCGCAAGAAGCGCGCGGCGGAGGCGCTGGCCTACAACGGCCTCGTGCAGAGCTGGATGGAGATGGCGCAGCTTGCGGCCACCGCATCGGACGCGACCCCAACGCAGCAGAGCCTGTTCTAAGGGAGAGATACCACCATGGCAACCACCAACTACGAGCGCGTGGGCAAGGCGATGGAGCTGCTGCGCCAGGGGATTCAGCCCTTCATCGAGCGCGAGCTTCAGGCGCAGTATGGCAAATACTGGGTTACGACCGTCACCAACGGCTGGCGGAACGAGCTGACCTGGACCGATGAGAACACCCCGCACCTGGATGTGGCCGCGCTGCTGCGCCTGATGTGGGAGCAGTGGAACGAGGTCTTCCGCAAGACCCTGGGCTTTGGCGAGCGCAGCCTAGTCAGCGAGCTGCGCGAGTACCGCAACAAGTGGGCGCACCAAGCCACCTTCTCCACCAACGACGCCCAGCGCGCCCTCGACTCGGTGGCGCGGCTGCTCACCGCCATCACCGCCCCGCAGGCCGATGAGGCCGAGCGCATGCGCATGGAGCTGATGCGCCTGTTCTTCGACGAGCAGGTGCGCAGCGAGCGCCGCAAGAGCAGCGCCATCGAGAGCGCCGTCACCGGCGCGCTCAAGCCCTGGCGCGAGGTGGTCACGCCGCACAAGGACGTGGCCAGCGGGCGCTACCAGCAGGCCGAGTTCGCCGCCGATCTCTGGCAGGTCCATCTGGGCGAGGGCAGCGACGAGTACCGTAACCCCATCGAGTTCTTCCGCCGCACCTACCTGACCGAGAGCCTGATCAGCCTGCTAGTCGGCACGCTCCAGCGCCTCCAGGGCGCGGGAGGCGACCCCGTGGTGCAGCTGCAGACCAACTTCGGCGGCGGCAAGACCCACTCCATGCTCGCGCTCTACCACCTGGTCTCGGGCGTGAACCCTACCGAGCTGGCGGGGATCGACCGCGTGATGGCGACGGCGGGCGTGGAGACGCTGCCCACGGCCCGCCGCGTGGTGCTGGTGGGCAACAAGATCTCGCCGGGCAACCCCTCGGTCAAGCCCGACGGCACCGTGGTGCGCACGCTGTGGGGCGAGCTGGCCTGGCAGCTCGGCGGGCGGCAGGCCTTCGAGCGCGTGCGGCTCGACGACGAGCGGGCCACCAGCCCCGGCGACGCCCTGCGCACCCTATTCAATGACTACGGCCCCTGCCTCATCCTGATCGACGAGTGGGTGGCCTACGCCCGCCAGCTCCACGACCAGAGCGACCTCCCGGCGGGCGGCTTCGAAACCCAGTTCACCTTCGCGCAGGCCCTCACCGAGTCGGCCAAGCTGGCGAAAAACTGCCTGCTGGTCATCAGCCTGCCCGCCTCCGACACCACCGGCTCGCTCCACACCCAGACCGACGACGCCGAGGTCGGCGGCCAGCGCGGGCGCGAGGCCCTCGACCGCCTGCGCAATGTGATCGGGCGCGTGGAGTCCTCGTGGCGACCGGCCAGCGCCGAGGAGGGCTTCGAGATCGTGCGGCGGCGTCTGTTCGAGCCGCTGAGCGACCCCGCACAGTTTAAGGACCGCGATGTGGTGGCGCGAGCCTTCGCCGACCTCTACCGCACCCAGCAGCAGGAGTTCCCGCCCGACTGCCGCGAGAGCAGCTACGAGCAGCGCATCAAGGCGGCCTACCCCATCCACCCCGAGATCTTCGACCGGCTGTACACCGACTGGTCCACGCTGGTCAAGTTCCAGCGCACCCGTGGCGTGCTGCGCCTGATGGCCGCCGTCATCCACAGCCTGTGGGAGAAGGGCGACCGCAACGCGCTGATCATGCCCGCCACCATCCCGATTGAGGAGCCGCGCGTGCAGTTTGAGCTGACGCGCTACCTCTCGGACAACTGGGTGCCGATCCTGGAGAAGGATGTGGATGGCCCCAGCTCGCTGCCGCTGAAGCTGGACGCTGAGGTGCCCAACCTGGGCAAGTTCTCGGCCAGCCGCCGCGTGGCCCGCACGGTCTACCTTGGCTCGGCCCCTATCACCAGCGCGGCCAACCGGGGCCTGGAAGACCGGCAGATCAAGCTGGGCTGCGTGATGCCGGGCGAGACGCCCGCCGTGTTTGGCGATGCGCTGCGCCGCCTGAGCGCGGTGGCCACCTATCTCTACAACGACGGCCCGCGCTACTGGTACTCGACCCAACCCACCGTCACCAAGCTGGCCGAGGACCGCGCCGAGCAGCTCAAGCGCGACCCCGACAAGATCGCCCAGGAGCTGGAGAAGCGCCTGCGGGCCGACCTGCGCAAGCTGGGGGACTTCAGCCGCATCCACCCGCTGCCCGCCAGCGGAGCCGACGTGGCCGACGACCTCGATACGCGCCTGGTGGTGCTGGGCAGCCACGCGGCCTACAGCAAGGAGCCGGGCAGCCCCGCCGAGGCCGCCGCCCGCGCCATCCTGGAGTACCGAGGGAGCGCCCCCCGGCTCTACCGCAACGCGCTGGTGTTCCTCGCGCCGGACAAGCTGCGCATGCAGGATCTGGATGAGGCGCTGCGCAAGTACCTGGCCTGGGACTCCATCCTGGCCGAGAAGGATCTGCTCGACCTCACGCCACACCAGGTCAAGCAGGCCGAGACCCAGCGGCTCAGCGCCGAGGGCGCGGTGACAGGGCGCATCCCCGAGACCTACCAGTGGCTGCTCGCGCCCAAGCAGACGCGCCCGCAGGACCCGGTGGAGTGGCAGGCGACTCGCCTGACGGGGCAAGACCCGCTGGCCGTGCGGGCCAGCAAGAAGCTGCGAAATGACGAGCAGCTCGTGCTCGCCCTGGCCCCCTCCAGCCTCCGCCTGGAGCTGGACAAGATCCCGCTGTGGCGGGGCGACCATGTAGCGGTGCGGCAGCTCGTGGAGGACTTCGCGCGCTACCACTACCTGCCGCGCCTGCGCACGCCCTCGGTGCTCTGCGAGGCCATCCAGAACGGCGTGAACATGACCACGTGGGATCTGGACAGCTTTGCCTACGCCGAGCGCTATGACGAGTCCGCAGGCCGCTACCAGGGGCTGCGCATCGCCACGCTCGTGACCGTGAGCGAGCACGACAGCGCGCTGCTGGTGCGCCCAGAGGCCGCCCAGCGCCAGCTCATCGCCGAGACCCCGCCGCCCGCGCCCGCCGCTGGCCCCGCACCCACGGGCATGCCCAGCGCCCAGGCAGCGCTGGACATGGGCATCCCCAGCATCCGCGAGTCCGCCGCGCCCTATGCCGCATCCACTGGCGGGGCCAGCACGGCCACGGCCCGCAGGCCGCAGGCGCGGCGCTTCCACGGCACCGTGGCGCTCAGCCCCGAGCGGGCCGGGCGCGACGCCAGCAAGATCGCCGACGAGATCATCACGCACCTGGTCGCGCTGATCGGGGCCAACGTGCGCGTCACCCTGGAGATTGAGGCCGACATCCCCGACGGCGCGCCCGACCACGTGGTCCGCACCGTCACCGAGAACAGCCGCGTGCTCAAGTTCACCCAGGCGGGCTTCGAGGAGGAGTAGGGACAGTAGCACTATCTCTCCCAACCTAACCCAGTCTCCAGGATTCGAACCCCCGACACTCCTCTCTTCCCAGTACGCGGGCGCGTGGAGTGCACACGCCCGCGCTGCCTGGCCACAGGCCCTGGCACGCCTGGTTCTGGCAGAGCCACCAGTTGCTGGTAGCCCTGCCACCCGCCGAGAGGTAGCGGCGGGGAAGACCGCGCCTACTCCTCAGCAGTCGATGCACCCTGGGAGCTCAGCCGCTCAAGGGCGCGGCGGGCCACCGCCAAGGCCGTGTTGTAGCGCGCGTACTGCTGCGCGCCGCACCGCAGGCACTTGAACTGCGGGATCTTCTCACTCCACACGCTGCCGCAGCTCGTGCAGCGGTAAGCATCCTCGCCATCACTGCGTCGCAGCGTGTTGGGGACATCGAGCGCGGCGCAGCGAGGGCACTCATAGACCGCTCGGTAGCGCACCTCCCCCTGCTCCATCCGCTGCCCACAGTGCCCGCAGTCGCTCGTTGGCGAGATGCCCCGCATGCTCGTGGGCGGCAGCATGCCCTCAGATGCGGCGTTGTAGCGCACAATCGACGCGATCTTCTCGCGTGGGAATGCGAAGCGCCCTCTATTTGCTGCCGCATTGATATCCACCCGATCTCGCTTCCAGCCGGTCTCCTCAAGCGCAATCCACGCGGTGTAGGCATCCGTATGGCTCTGGCGCAAGATCTTCCAGGCCATCTCATAGGCGAAGTTCTCGCTCGCTTGACCATGGGCGGTCTCCGGCCCCACATGCGCGGGTGGGACCAGCTCGCCCACATCGAGCACCGCCCCGTGGAGGTCGATCACGGCAAACCAGAGCTGGCCGCCATCCTCATGGACGCCCATGATGGCGTTCGGCTGCTCCGCGCAGGCTGGGGTTGGGATCTCCACCGGCAGATGCGCAAACCACAGCGCACGGCCAAAGGCATCCACATCGCTTGTGAGGGTCGCCGTTGCGAGCGCAGCCGCTGGCGCGCACCCTGGGAGATGCTGTCCGGTCTCCGCCGCCGTGCAGCCGCGCTGGCAGATGATCGGGGCGTGCCGCTGGCGCTCACGAACACCGCGCAGGATCTGCGCCTGATAGCCATGGCCATACTCCGCCGGGAAGAAGAGCATCTCGGGGACACGATCACGGCTGAAGGCGTGGCCGGGGTAGTTCAGAAACTCCTGCACCACCCCCTCCTCCTGCTGCTCGGCCTGGCTACCGCGCTGGGCCAGCAGCGCTCGCTCGGGAGCTTCCTCGCCTGCCAGCGCGCACGCCAAGAGCACGCTCTCCTGCGCATCGCCGCCAGCCTCGGGGCCGCGCCACACCAAGGTAAACGAGGCTGGCGAATACTGGCTGTTCATCGTGCGCTGGAAGCGGATGGGCTGGAGCTGCCGTTCCTGAAGCTCCGCCGCATGCTGCGCAAACTGCTGCGCCCGCAGGGTCTCCAGGTCATACAACTTCTCTGCCGTGTAGTTGCCGGAGGGGCTTCCACGACGCGGCCAGAACGTGCGGAGCAGGTCGAGGCTCTGATGATACGCTGTGAGCCGTGGCTCATACTGGTCGACGCTGTCCCGCACCTCAAGCGGCAGCTGCGCCGCCTCATCGGCGGTCATCATCACCGTGTCGAGGCTGGGGAAATCGGGCGGGGCAGGGGAGAGGAACAGGTCGATAGCCTCGCGAATACGCTCGAACTCCGGGGCAAACGCCTGTAGCTCGCGCATCTGCTGGCGGAGCTGGAACCTCTGGGATGCGCTCAGTTGGCCCAGCCGCACCGGGTGCGCAGTCGGCTGGCTGCGGAACTGCGTAGGCCGAACCGCCCTGACGCCGTGCGGCTGATGCTGTTTCTTAACCCAGTATGGGTGCACCGCAGCCTTCGCGGCAATCCGCTGCTGCTCGCTCACACCAGGGATATCGGGGTACTCCAGCACCTCAAGGTGCTCCAGGATCTCGCTGACCACCTTGGGGGCAAGCATCCATCGCTTGAGCCGCCGCGCGCCGCGCTTCCCGACAAAGCGGTCGCCCAGCACACTTTTGCGCTGGTTCCCCCGCATGCGGCGCTGCTGGCGCTGCCGCCGCGTGAGACCCAAGGTCTTGCCGCTGTCCGGCCCAAATGGGACGGTCGTGGACGCCGCCAGATCATAGGCGTCCATCGAGGCCGACCAGATCTGGTAGATCAAAGGAAGATAGATCAGCCGCTTTCGGTAGAAAAGATTGACAGACTGAAACGACGGCGCACCATCCAGCTTCGGAGCCTTAAGCGTGATGTGGCGCTCCTGCGCTTTCTGATGGTGATCGATTAACTTCTGCGCCCAAGCGAGCACCGACTGGCCACATGAGGCAAAGATCGCCTGCCGCAGCGGCCCTGAGAGCGGGTATTTGTGCAGCGAGCAGTGCTCACTATAGCAACGCGAGAGGAGCGCCACAAACTGCTCATGGCCATCCCCAAGCTGGCGAATCTCTGCCTCGGTCAGCTCTAGCAGCAAGAGGGTTGCGGTCGATACCATACTGAACTGTTGCAACAGCGCATGCAGCAGCGCCGCATAGCGGAGGGCACCATCCACGCTCACATAGGCATCGCCAAAGATCTCGCGTTGCTGGTCGAGGGGCAGGTGCGCATACCAGTATTCGACCTGGCGACGTAGCCACCCCATGCCCTCGCCAGCTCCCGAGGCTTCATCGCTTGCCGCCAGCCGATGGATGACCGTGCGGATAAACGGTAGCTGTGGGGCGTGCGCCTTCTTATTCCCCTCTTTCGCTAGGCGCTGAAGCTCAGCCAGCAGCGACGGCTGCATATCTGCTACCTGCGGGTCGCCATAGCGCCTAGCTATAGCGCAGAGCACCGTGATGAGCTGGGCGGAGGACTTCCCAGCACCTCGACGGCGTAGGTCGCTCTCAATCAGCCGCACGCGCTCCTCGTCCTTCCGCTGCTGCTCGGCCTGCTCGGCCAGGGCCGCCATACGGGCGGCCCGCACCTGCACGGCGTGGGCTTCGGCCATCGCCTTGCGCAGCAGGATCGCATACCTTATCTGGTCAAGCTGCCGCAGACTATACCGAGGAGTTCCATCGCGGTTTTTCATAGTGGCCACGCGCTCAAGCGTGTTCTTCAGATTGAGATCGCCATGCGCCGCGTCCCAATCATCAAGGTAGGCTCGCACATGCTCCACCGCAGTCCCAGCGTGAGCGGAAGCCTCGGCCAGGGCGCTCATCAGCGCACGCGGCGCATGTTGTGGGTCAATGGTGCACGCTGATGCGGCGATAAACTGCTCTAGCTCATGGTGCTCCGATGGCGAGAGTGAGCGCCCACCCATATCCAGCAGCGACGCAAGGGCGGCGGGTAGCTGCGCGCCCGCCTGGCCGCAGCTCACCTGCGCCAGGTCCTGCTGGAACAAGGTAAGCACTTCTGCGGTCATCATCGTCACCCGCTGCTGGGCGATACGCAGCATATTCTCCTTGAATCGGGTTGTCCGTAGCTTCAGCGTGATCGTGCGGGTGACCGTGACCGGGTGTGTCTTCCGCACGACAGCAAACCCGGCCATAATCTGCTCCAGAGACGGCGGCGACCATAGCGTGTTGGCGCTCATGAAATCCCCCTTTAAGGATCAATCACTGGCAAAAAGCCATCCGGATCTCGGGCAACTGCGGCATGAAGCCGCATCGCTATCAGCTCTATCAGCCGCTCGGGACAGCGATAGGAGCTTTCAGGAAAATGATCGAGTCGGTGCTCAGAATGCCAATATCTTGGCGCGGGCTGACCACCACGCGATCCCAGGCAACCCCAAAGGAATCCGCCTGATGTGGGACAAGCAACGTCACCCGCCCCGAAGAGTGGAGAGCCGAAACAATCCCTACCACCCGCTGTTCATTCCGCATGCCCGCGCACAGCATGCCCAGGCGGATCACCTGCGATGCCGCAGGCGGGAGCAGCTCGCCTATGCCAACCGCACGCACCACGCGGCGCGACCGCCTGACCTCGACCACGATCGCCTGATTGACCCGCACACGCCGACGGATAGTGTGGGGAAAGCGAACCATGCCTGCGCGCAGCTTAGTGGAAAGTGGATAGTGACGGCTGGTGAACACCTGCTTGGCTGGGCGTGCGATGGGCTTTGCGATCATCAGCCGGGTTGGCCAATGTGGGAGCAGCACGGCCAGCGCGGACGCAAGATCCAGCACCGTCGGCTCCTGGCCCAGCTGTTGAGGCTCGTGATAGGCGAGACCAAGCGCAGGGAAGGCCAGGATCAGCAGGCGTGCGGTGGCTCGCGCATAGCTCCCCGCACGATTTGGCACCGCTGGCGCACGGCGAAGCGGCGTATGCAGCGGCATCCCTGCCTCGGCTGGGGTCATGCCTCCTTTCTGCGCATTACAGGCCGCGCAGGCGAGCACAACATTTGACCAGCTATCCGTGCCCCCACGGCTCACGGGCAGCATATGCTCAATCTCGATCCGCCCCTGTGTCGTGCCGCAGTAGGCGCACCTGGCCAAACGCGATCCATCTGGCTCCAGCGCGCCGTAGGTGTCGATGAGCTGCTGGCGGAGGCGAGAGAGGCTTCGTATGTGGTGGGGCTGGTAGGACTCGGTCGGGTGGAGCAGGCACACATGGCTTATCGGCATCAGCGCCTGGAGTGCACGGATCACGCGCGTGATAGCCTGGGCACGCCACTGCATCGTTGGCGAGACGCCCCGTACCCGCCGGTAGGCGCGATGCGCAAACAGCGACTGCGCCCACCGCGCCTTGGCCATGCTTGGGCGTCGCAGCTTGAAGGGCCGCCCGTGCTGGCGCATCTTCCGATAGCGGCAGCGACTGCGGCGGCGCTTGCGGTGGGCGGCGCGGCGGCGGAGCCGAATGGGCAAATCCGTCCGCAGATCGACGACGCAATGCACCAGTGGGATTGGCGCATGGTCGCCACGCGCAATGAGATAAAGCTCGGCGGTATTGAGGTGAATAGAGATGCCGAGCAGGATCGGACGGAAAGCTGGCTGCACAATCGCGTGCGTCAGCTGGATAGCGGAAAAGGCGTGATGGGGAAGCCAGCGCGCTTTTCGCTGCTTGAGCAGGCGGCGCGCATACGCGGCGGAGGTCGGCATGAGCGGTACCCCCCGACAATCTTGTACAAAAACCGGGCTGGACATGAACGCCCCCAATGGTGGCAAAGATTCATCCAGCCTCGGAAAGAGGCGTGCTCTCCTGAAGGAGGTGGGCGCTGGCGCTACAAGATCGTGCCCGTATTGGCGGAAGAAAGAGGCGTGCTACAATGTGCGGGCAGGGGCAACAGCACGAACCCTCCCACCGTCTGCGCTGGGGAGCCAAGCCGATGGAAGGGTTCGATGTCGCCCGCCGGAATATAACCAGCATTCATATTATAGTGTACCCATGTTTGGACTGTCAAGCGGCTCCCCACTGTGGGACTATGCCGCACCTCTTTGGTAAAAAGCTACGCGAACGACGTATGCAGCATCAGCTGACCCAGGCCCAGCTCGCCCAGCAGCTCGGGCTGGCAACCCAATCACATCTCAGCTATCTTGAGTCTGGGAAGAGCGCCCCCTCGATCACGCTGGCCGCACGTGTCGCCAGCGCCCTCGGTGTCACAGTGGACTACCTGCTCCGCGATAGCATCCCAATCCACCCGCCCATCCCGCAGTCCACTGCCGCACCTGACGAAGCGGATATCCCACGGCGCTTTGGCGAGCAGCTACGGCACCTGCGCACCCAGCAGGGCTGGTCGCAGACGCAGCTCGCCGACCAGCTCCAGCCATTCTCGCAGGCCTATATCAGCCTGCTGGAAAATGGGCAGAAAGCCCCATCGGTAGAAACCCTGGTGCGCTGCGCAGAAATCTTTGGCGTGACGACGGATATGCTCTTGGCGCTAACAGCATCAGCGCAAGATGGCGCATAGAGAGATGAGCATGTGATGCACATGCCAACATTGAGGCGAAGATGCATGAGCCTCAGAACGAGGCCCACTCTCCCGAAGGAGGTAAAGGTTGCGTCTAGGACATGATTATGGGCCGCATATGCTCAGCGCTGTCAGCCACCATTGCTGGTGGGTTGTCCTTCCCCTCACGGGGCGAGTGTTCCTGGCTGCCGAGCTTAGCCGGTTCGCAGCTGACGCCGACACCGCGCCTGGCTTTCTTTAGCGTTTCCACAATCGGAGCGCACCGCTCTTGTGCGCTGGTCCGGGTGCCATAGAACCCAAAAGGCACTACAACACAGGGACAGGTAGCAGATTTGGGAGCATCGTATCATATGCACGGGCCTGTGGTCAAGCATCCACACAAAACACCCCTGCGATAAAACTACCTGTCCCTATGGTTACAAGGAACACAACACAAAGCAGCGCTCATGCGTCATGATGACGCTACGCATCGCACCACAACGAGCTAGGCAACCGTCACACCTACCTCCACTCATCACCATCCGCATTTGGCCACTGCAACCGAAGAGCCGCCCGGATCGCGTCGCTGATGACTTGCCTCCCCCATCACCATGCGCATTTGGCCACTGCAACGTTGAACTCGGCGAGGTGCGCAATAATCTCCTCGTCCTCCACTCATCACCATGCGCATTTGGCCACTGCAACCCGGCGGCGCGTCGCTGGCGGTGAAGGCGACCGCGTTCCTCCACTCATCACCATGCGCATTTAGCCACTGCAACACCCAAACAACGGTGTCCCCGTCTGGGTGGGATACCTCCACTCATCACCATGCGCATTTAGCCACTGCAACTTGTCTGTGGTGATACACAGAACACTCGGTATGCCTCCTCCACTCATCACCATGCGCATTTAGCCACTGCAACCATGACATGAACCCCTCCTATCAAAGCGCATCATCCGCCTCCACTCATCACCATGCGCATTTAGCCACTGCAACCTTCCACCTCATCCCGGCCACGGGCGACGAGGGCTCCTCCACTCATCACCATGCGCATTTAGCCACTGCAACTTCGCATGCTGGGTGATGTCGGCGGTTTGCGTGGGAACCTCCACTCATCACCATGCGCATTTAGCCACTGCAACCTTCCACCTCATCCCGGCCACGGGCGACGAGGGCTCCTCCACTCATCACCATGCGCATTTAGCCACTGCAACTTCGCATGCTGGGTGATGTCGGCGGTTTGCGTGGGAACCTCCACTCATCACCATGCGCATTTAGCCACTGCAACCCTAGAAAATAAGGCTCTGGGAAGCCTTATTTTTAGAGCATGAGTATCACATTTCTCGAAAATCGTTTTTTGCTCGGAAACCCTATCAAGTTGCGAAATGGCCTCATGTACGTGGTGGCCCGGTCACAGACCCTGGGCTTTACATGATGTTCTGCTTCAACCAACCCATATCGTTAGCTAAGCATACTCACGGAGGTATATATGAGTGATCCCAGTGTACTCCTTCCGTCGCAACCCGCAAGAGGATTTTTCCGTCATGTTGATCTGTGTAGAAACAGCTGATAATACATATTATCGGCTGTTTCTACAATTCAGTCGAAAATCGCACTTGATTGCGGTGCATGTGTGCGCTTTATGCTGGCCGCTCTATCTAGCAGAAAAAACAGCTGATAATATTGACGCTCGATTATCGGCCAGCTATACTCACAATCAGCACCTTCTTGCAAGCCTGGAGATAGCCATGGTAGAACAGGATCTTGTCGCACTCTGGGAGAAAGAGCTTATTGACCATGATCACGCGCAGCACACGCGGCGGGCCTATCTCCATGCGGTGGCATCGTTTATCGCATGGTACGAGCGGCAAAACCATGAGCGATTTACACCCAGCGCGCTCACTCCGATCGATCTGGTTGGCTACCGCACCATGCTCCAGCAGTCCCGCTCTGCGGCATCGGTCAACCTCCACATAGCCAGCCTGCGGGCATTTTGCCAGTGGCTCCTCAGCACCGGCCAGATCAACAGCAACCCCGCCGCACGGCTACGTGCCGTAGCGCGCCAGGCAACCCTCGCCCCCCTGGCCCTTGCGCCCAGACACATCAACGCCATGCTCCGCGCCGCCCAGCAGACCCGCCACCCAGCCCGCGACTATGCCATCATCCAGATGCTGATCCAGACCGGCATCCGCATTGCCGAGTGCAGCAATCTCCGCCTCGCAGATATCCGCCTTGGGGAGCGGCAGGGCGAGGTGCTGATCCGCGCAGGAAAAGGCAATAAGGCTCGCACCGTGCCGCTCAACGCCTCAATCCGCCAAGCGCTCGCCCTGTACCTGGGGCCGCTATGGGGCGTAGACACAAGCATCAGGAGCATCGGGCTGGCGTGGCCGAGAGGAACAGCGCTTGAGCAGCCGCTATGGCAGAGCCAAAAACGAGGTGCCCTCTCTGTGCGTGCCATTGCAACCATGATTGAGCACATCGTTGAAGGGCTTGCTCTGCGCGATCTGCTTCCGCAGGGAGTAAGCGCCCACACGCTCCGCCATACGTTTGCCACAAACTACCTCAAAGATCATCCTGGCGATCTTGTCGGCCTCGCTGCGCTGCTCGGGCATAGCACCCTTGAGACAACGCGCATCTATGTCCAACCATCCAACGAGGACCTTGCAGAACGAGTCGAACACACGCGGCTCAATGCCTACGAGTAGCAGTAACCGTAGGGACAGGTAGCACAACAGAACGGAAGAATCCTCTTGCAGTTATAACTTTCGCTCATATAATGAACCCATCCCAAAAACAAAACATCCTGATCTGCAAACAGAGCTGGTATAAGCATGATCGACATAGACGGCTTAGATCCTCAGGCACTTCAGATCATTGGCCATCGGTATGAGATTCTCACCCAATTCTTCACGCCTATTACCGAGGCACAGCTTGGTGGGACGCCAACGCAGGCAGACAGCGATGCCCTGCGCCAGCGGCTCAGTACCACCGCCGTGAGCGAGGCAGAATACCTCGCGCTGGCGCAGCAGCTCGGGTTCGTTGATCGTGTGCGCCAGCGGCTCTACCTGCGCCTGTGGCGCACCCAGATGCTCAACCCCGACCGCTGGCCCAACTACTCACGCACACCGACTGAACAGCGCCCGCGCTTCCTCGCCGATATCACCCAGCACCTCGCCTCAATACACGCAGCCGCTCCCGGAAGCGCACGAACCTGGGCGGCACAGCTCATCCAGCAGCAGATCAGCCGCGACGAGCATGCGGCATGGCACATCGCATCGGAGCTTGACCGCATCCCCTGGCACGCCAGCAGCCAAGCCCGCGAGATGCTCAGGATGTGGGCGCAATTCGGAGATATCGGCCTCCTCAGCTCCTCGGAATACCCCAACACCGACGAGCTGATCCAGCTTGAGCAGCTGAGGCCAACCATTGTCCAAGGCCAGCCAGAGCCACAGCAGCTCATCGGGCAGATCCTAGCGGATATCATCGCCATCTACCAGACGATGCATAGCCCTCAGGTGCAGCAGGCATATCGCAAGCACTATGGAGAAAAGCGACGCGCATGGAACCAGAGCCTTTTGGTCCAGCCACCGCAGTCTCAGGAACGCCAAAAGGCCCAGGCCGACATCGCGCCATTAAAGCCTATCATCCTGCCCATCCTCGCGCAGCAGCGCCAGTGCAGCCCGGCAGAGGCCGATGCGACGCTCAGCGCCTTCCTCGCAGGAGGCATCCCGGCAATGAGCACGCTCCATGGCCACCTTGCGCAAGACAGCATCGCAGAACAGCGCATTCAGCAGGCGGCGCTACCGCTCCTCAGGGCAGTTGCGCCCGCATCACGGGACATCATCCTGGCACGCATGCTGGCGCTCCACCAAGCCGCCAGACAGATCGACAGCTACTTCCCCATCCTCAAGCTCATCACCGAGTCATTCTCTAGCAGGTTTCGCCGGAAACAACAGCATCGAGACATCCCTCCAGGCCTCGCCGAGGCATTTGCAGCACAAACGCAAATCAAAACAAGCAGCACCAGCCTCATAACCAACTTCACCATCTACGGGCCGCTGGGGATGCTGAGTAAACGGGAGTGGAAAGCCGCTATCCACCCTCACCTGTGGTCATACCTCCACCTGATGAAGCTCGGCAGGCTCGAAGGCACACTGAGCGAGGAAAACGTCGTCACGCATGTCAACCGCTATGCGACCATGCTTGGTATCGAGCCGCTGCCGCGCCTGCTGGCGGTCGGCATTTACCATCATTTCCCCAAGCCATCCTACTACAACAGCGGTGATGGCAGAGGCATCGCGGGCGTACCGCTGCGAAAATCGCTCAAGCTCGCAGGCATCATGCGCCTCCACGAGCAGTGGATCGTCGTACCGATCAAACTTATGGTCAGCCTCGTCAACACTGCGCTTCACCCTATGAGCAAAGCATGCACGCTGCTGCTCGTTCTCGATGTCAGCAGCCAGAAACCTATGGGCTTCTGGCTTAGTCCCCACGCGCCCGATGGGAACGACGTGGGTCTAGCACTCTACGATGCCATCTTTCACCCACAGGCGCTCGGTTGGCCGCTGCGCGGCATCCCAGAGCAGATTCTCATCCCCACCAGCTGCGCGAAAAACAGCGCTCACATCAAACATGCAGCAACATACCTCATCGCACAGCTCGGCACCACCGATGAACTACCGAATATCCTCAACAGGATCCCTGAGGCAAAGCAGTTCATTGCTAGGCTCCAGGAGCAGTATCAGTCACGTAAACTCACGAGTCACCGCTACGCCCCCAACCGCCAGATGACCATCCAGCAACTGGAGGATGAGCTGCGCGCCACGCTGATCGAGACCTGCTTCCCAGACCATCGGATCGAGCCGGTAATCGCAAGCCTACGAGCAGAAGGGTTCGCGCTCCCTGGCTATGACACACCTGCGGCGGGCTGGCTGCTCCCCGTCGAGGTAGAGCACGCTGTGACCATCCGCGATGGCGTCGAATTCGACCAAAGATTTTATACGAGTACTGCTATTGCGATTGAACCAGGTATAGATACGCATATTCGATGCTTGCCTTTACGAATTAAATATAGAGAAGGGATATTTATCGAATATATGACGGGCGTGCTTTATCTTACTATGTCTAGATAATGCGAGTATATAACGCGAATTAAGAAAAGGAGAATCCCATGAAGGCAGATCAAGAAAACATTTCAACCAATGAATGCAAATCTATTCTCTCAACGTATACTACTTCTCGCACCACTAAGAGTATTCACACATTGACAGAAGATGAGATGAAAAAGCTAGAAGAGAGGAATAAGGGATTACCTAGACTAATGCTTATAATGAAAACTATTGAGGAGCTAATCGTTTTAGAAAAACAGAATGGTGGCAATCTTCGAGGTACAGGAGCAAGAAAAGCTGCGGCGGAAAAACTGAATGTATCAGTATGGACAATTGATAATTATATAAAAAGGTATAAGGAGAATCCAAGCATTGATGCATTTATCGATAAGAAGCGAGGTAGGAATATTGGAGACACGTTCACATTAGAACAACAGCAGGTAATATCTTGGTTCTATCTCAATCGTCAAAAGTATATTATTACATCTGATAATGAAAAGATTATTCTTGAAGGGCTTGAAGATACGATATATATAAAGAGTGTATTGGATATCTTATTACCCCTACCATATCATAGCTATGCTTCAATAAGACGATTCATAAGAATATTAGACAAAGATAAGGCTTTGATGAGTGAGTTCGCTCGTCATGGTGAGAGGCATGTTGCTTCTAAGATTCTTCCAGCACGTCGTAATGATGCTGCCTATGTTAATGAGCGTTGGCAGATTGATGCTCGACCACTACCAATTTATATTATACATGATGGTATTAAATGCACTGTTACGCTATTACTTATTATTGATGATCTTTCTCAATATCCTATTCGTGCAAGGCTTATTCCTCGCAAAATACGTGACGAGGAAGGAATTCCAAGAAAATCTGATTTCACCGCAGCAGATGTTGGCATCTTGCTTGCGAGTGCGATTTATTACAGTGGTATATGCCCCTCTGTTCTCTATAATGATCATGGAAGTCAACTTATTGCTATGGAAGATTTTCTTGGCGACATGTCGGAACAAAATCTTGCGGTTATACGAATGGCAAAGAGCATCCCTCGTCGTCCTCGAGGTCGAGGTAAAATCGAGAACATGCTGAAGCGATTTGACGAGCTTATATGTAACATTTACGGTAACACTCTAAAGGTAACTGGGAAAGAGAGCCTATTTGATCTAGTAGAACGCGGTCATGATGCACTGGTTCATATTTCGCTTGAAGACTTTCAGATACGATGTGATGAGTTTATCAAGTTTCTCCGTGAAGAGCCACGTCGTCGTGGAGAAAAACAAACACGAGCCGAACTATGGTCAGCTTCAGAAAACATCCAAAAAGCACCGCCTATACGCGACCTTATGCGGCTTGTTCCGAACCGTATTACACGTGATACAGCTATCGATTATTGGAAGTTTCAGCTTGCGAATGAAGAATATGAGCCACGTCTTAAATCGGAGGAAGATCTCTATCAATGGGCCGTAGCAAGTGCTCGCAAAGAAAAAGTCCCTCTCCGCGCCGCAGAGCTGGACCAGGGATGGGAATGCGATATATGCCTTGATCGAGAAGCGAATTATTGGGCTGAAGGCATCTTAAAAACAACACGATATCTTTCGCAACAAGATTTCCCGCCTATGCTCAGTCGGGTCCTCAAACGCATGAATGACGAACATTCAGATTTCGTTGAAGGGGCAAAGATAGCAGTCCAGAAGATCAGTAATGGACAAGTATTCAAACACCAGATCACAAGACAACCTATTATCGTGAATACATTGTCTTCAAATATGGAGATGCTTCCAGCCACGGACGACAAACCAGAGTCTGCGGTGGAGCATACTTCTAACACATCGGTAATACCTCAACCAAAAGTAGCTCCTTCAAATGTGTCGATTCGGAAAGCACCTGAGAGGAAGGGACCAGAACCCGCTAAACGAAAGTTTGATTGGAGCCGCGCACCTAAGGCGCAGGAGACGCTCAAACGTATTGAAGGTGAACTCCATCAGGAGCAGGAATAAAAATGCAACGGGATGCATTTGTTGTTAGTGCTGCTATGATTTCACGTATCCGTAAAATCAATCAGGCAATCCACGAGCAGGGAATACTATTTATCCTTGCGCCTAGCGGGTCAGGAAAAGATCGTTTCTTGGACTGGTGGTGGCAAGAAGGATGTGCTCATGTATCTCTTGATGCCACGCAGCGCATTTCCCCCGAAGATATCATCTTCGGAAGCCTTGTTCCACCGCCGAGTAGATCCGTTCCACCAACGTGCGTTGCCTTCAGCAAAATATGGCATGGGCTTCGCGAACGAGAACGAGAGAGACGAAATAACTATCACCAACCCGCTACGAAGATTCGCTCTTGGTACACAGAACAACAGGCATTATCTCTGGTGTATGACCATGTTCACCCACTAGCGAATCAAATAGATCCAAAAGCTATTGTCCTGCTCAATGGGGAATATCTTGATAAACGTGCCCTCCTGTATCTCCTTGAGTTGCGAAACCCATTTCAACGGGGGCGTCCCCACCTGCCTCGTAGAGCACTTGTCATTTCAGTAACTGCTAATCCTGAATCGCTGGAAGAGAATAAGTTTGGGAAAATGGTTAATGAGATCAAGGAGCTACGCCGCTTTTGGAGCGACCACATGGTAATTGATTTCATGGATGCGCCCGAATTTCAAGAGGTTCTCCTCATCTTCATTCGGAGAAACCTCCAGGCCGTCTTTGCAAATGATATTGATCATGATATGGTCATCCAAGAAGCAGCAGAATGGACACAAGGAGATTGGCGTTTATTAGCAAAACAGCTCATCCCTCTTATCGATCAAGAACTCGGCCCACAAATCGGTACCACTCCACGTCAATTCACTCATAGTACTTGGCAACGAGTGCGGAATCGCTGGCAGAAGCGTCTCTGGTAGATCCGTGCCTACAAAAAATGCCCATCCCACAAGCTTGTGGGATGGGCGTTTCTCGATGTAGAAGAATTAATTTCTTCCATGTAGAAGAATTAATGCATCCATGTAGAAGAATAAACGAACAGCAGCACCGAATGGGTGTTTTTTTCTGGTGACCCGGGAGGGATTCGAACCCCCGACACTTGGTTCCGAAGACCAATGCTCTAATCCACTGAGCTACCGGGCCAGCGGGGCACAGTCTACCACAGCTTGGCGATCTTGGCAATCTGGCGCGGCGCGGGGGCCATTTTCACCACGAAGGCGCGAAGGCACCAAGGCAACAAAAGAACCGTTTCACCACGAAGACGCGAAGACGCGAAGGGAACACGGGAACGAACACCACGAAGGCACGAAGGCGCGAAGGGAAGGAAAGGCCATGAAAGAGGATGGTGAGCCAGCCCTACCCACCCGGCCCATACGGCGAAGGTGCCGCTCGGGTTTTGATGGCCATATGCACGAAGGCCAGCCACCAAGAAACAGCATAGGAACGCCGAATATTGGGGGTTTCGAAGGGGGTGACACCCCCTCGCGGGGTTCCTAGGGGCTGGCCCCTAGGCGCTGCCCGCGCAGGGCATCCACCCAACAAACATCTACCACCGCCATCGCTCATGGAAAAAAGCCCAGCGCCGACGGGAAAAGCGACACCATGTGAGGGGCGCGGCCCCCTTGCGGAGGTTCCGCCGCCCACGCAGGGCATCCACTCATAGCACAAGCACCACCGCCAGCAATGAAAGAGAAGCACGCAGGAAGCAGCGGCTTCGTGGCACATGGGGTCGTTTTGCCCCTTGGTGTCTTGATGCCCTGGCGGTAGAACCATACTACCGAACCAGAGCACAGCGGCCCTGGGCGAGGGTCAGCGCGCCATCAGCAGAATCTCATACCCAGGCCGCTTGCAAATGTGGCCGCTACGGGTAAGATGGTGCCACATTTGTCGGCTGCCAACGCCGTTTCTTCTGCCATGAAGCAGCACAACGAGGTCATATGCGGTTTCCTGCACGCCCCCGCCCCGCCCGCCCCCGCCCGCCCGCCCCACCATCCCCCGCCGAACGGCCCCCGCTCAGCCCCGCCGAGGTGCGGCGCGGCCTGCGCTGCTCCACCATCGAGGGCGCGCTGGCCAACGTGCACATCAGCATCACCACCGGCGCGTTCGTCACCGGCTTCGCCCTGCTGCTGGGCGCGCGCGACTTCGAGCTGGGCGTGATGGGCGCGCTGCCCTTCCTGGGCCAGCTGTTCCAGTTCATCGGCGCGTACCTGGAGGAGCGCTGGGGCACCCGCAAGCAGATGGTGCTCTACAGCGCGCTGGTGAGCCGCTGCCTGTGGGCGATCATCGCCGCGCTGCCGTTCATGCGCTGGCTGGGCGCGGGGCAGCTGCTGGCCTTCCTGGTGGTGCTGGGGGCCTCGCAGGCCGTGATGGGCATCAGCTCGAACGCCTGGACCAGCTGGATGAGCGACCTAGTGCCGCCGCGCGAGCGCGGGCGCTACTTCGGCGTGCGCAACACCGTGGCGGCGGTGAGCGTGATGCTGAGCACATGGCTGGCGGGCATGGCGCTCGACCACTTCCGGGGCGCGGGCAGCGAGCCGCTGGGCTACACCGTGATCTTCAGCGTGGCGGTGGTCTTCGCGATCATCGCGGGCTGCGTGCTGACGCTGCAGCCCGAGCCGCCCATGCAGCGGCGCGCCGAGCAGCTGCGCGTGGGCAACCTGTTCAGCGCGCCGCTGCGCCACGCGCGCTTCCGCTCGTTCACGCTGGCCGCCACCGGCTGGGCGGTGGCCACCGGCGTGGCCTCGTCGTTCTTCAACGCCTACGGCCTGCAGAACCTGCATGTGTCATACCAGACCCTGGCGCTGTTCGGCATCGCCACCAGCGCGGTCAACCTGTTCACCCAGCCCTACATCGGCCAGCTGCAGGACAAGTTTGGCGACAAGACGGTGCTGATCATCTCGGTGCTGGGCACGGTGGCGCTGCCGTGGGGCTGGGTCTTCTCCACCCCCGACTTCCTGCTGCCGGTCTGGCTCACCTCGATCTTCTCGGGGGTGTTCTGGCCGGGCATCAACCAGGGGCTGATGAACCTGCTGATGGACCGCGCGCCCGCCGAGGGGCGGGGGGCCTACGTGGCGGCCTTCGGCGCGGTGAACGGCGCGGGCACCTTCGCGGCCTCGCTGCTGGGCGGCGTGCTGGCCACCGCGCTCAGCGGCACCGTGCTGCACCTGGGCGGGCTGGAGATCGGGCACTACGCGGTGCTGTTCGTGATCTCCAGCGTGGGGCGGCTGGCCATGGCCTGGGTGTTCAGCCGGGCGCTCTAGCCTGGCACAAGGGCGCTGCAAGGCGGCGCGCGGCCCTAGCGCGGAAGGGGACTGGCTTCCTATTGCCTAGCGGCGGTTTTCACGTACCCTATGGTACAATGATTGCACACAGCGAGCTAGATGGGGGAGAAGGCTATGGGAAGGCGACCGCAACCGGTGAACGAAATTTTTGGCGCGTGGCGCAGGCTGTTCCAGGGCCGCGCCCCCGAGCGGCTGCCCAAGGGCGCGCTGATCTACTCCCCAGATCAGCGGGCCGAGGATCTGCTGCTGCTGACCGACGGCGAGGTAGGGCTGTACCTGCAGGCCCCCGAGGGCCGGACGCTGATGGTGCGGGTGGTGCAGCCGGGCCAGATCTTCGGGCATATGGCCGTGGGCGAGCCGGGCAGCTACGACACCTTCGCCGAGGCCCAGTCGCCCGCCCGCGTGTACCGCGTGGGCCGCGAGCAGCTGGCCCAGCTGGTGCAGCAGGAGCCAGAGCTGGGGCTGGAGCTGCTGGATGACCTGGGCGAGCACCGCCTGGGCGTGAGCCGCATGCTCGACGAGGTGGCGTTCAAGTCGGTGCCGGCGCGGCTGGCCACGCTGCTGCTCGACCTGGCCAACCGCCACGGGGCGCACTCGCTGCAGTTCCCGCGCCAGTCGCACCGCCAGCTGGCCGAGATGGTGAACGCCTACCGCGAGACGGTGACGAAGGTGATCAACCAGTTCCGCGCCGACCACCTGCTGGAGATCGACCGCTCGACCATCCGCCTGCTGAACCTGCGGGTGCTGGAGGAGCTGGCCCACGGGGTGTAGCGGGTGCGGCGAAGCGGCAGGGACGGGCGCTGTGGCCCGTCCCTGCCGCTTTGTGTTGCTAGGGCCGCTTGGTGCGGCGCTCGCCGGGGCGCTCGGCGCGCCGCTCGCGGGTGCGGCGATCCAGCTCGCCAGGGCGCTCGCGGGTGCGGCGATCCAGCTCGCCGGGGCGCTCGGCGCGCCGCTCGCGGGTGCGGCGCTCTAGCTCGCCGCCGTAGCGCTCGCGCCCCTGGGCCGCCCGCCGCCCGCGCTCGACCATGATCTGCCAGGCGGTCTCCTGGTCCATGTCGGCGCGGATGAAGCGGTCGCTCATGCGGTTGGACTGGCGCTCGTTCAGGGCGGCCAGCCGCCGGTCGAAGGCCTCGTCCTCGGGCGAGCGCTGCGAGATCGAGTCCCAGTAGCGCCACAGCGCCACGATCACGGCGAGGATGACCAGCGCCACCCCGACAAATAAGATCACAAGCCCGCTTGGCATAGCTTCTCTCCCTCACGCATACAGTGCTGCCGCTATTATACAGGGCCTGGGCGCGCCGCGCGGGGCGGGCCAATCAGCGATGCTGGTGGTTTTGATGGGGTGGGGCAGCCACGCTTCTTCCCTTCGCATATGAAAGCGGCTCTGCTCGGCTGGTGGGTGGATGCCCTGCGCGGGCGGCGACTAGGGGCCAGCCCCTAGAAACCCCGCCTGGGGGTGTACCCCCTTCGAAACCTCCAATGTTCGGCGTTCCGATGCTCTCGGCTGGCTGCTGGTGTTCGTGCATATGGCCAGTTTGCGCGAGCGGCATCTTCGCCGCATGGGCCAGGTGGGTAGGGCTGGCTCCTCACCCATTTTCGCGCGCCTTGGTGGTGAAAACGGCGCTCTGGGCGGTGTTGACAGCGCCGGGACATGCTGCTATACTCGGTGCGAAGTTCAGAGCAGCAAAGACATTGAACGGGAAGAGTACGCGGTAGCGCACCAAGCAGAGAGTCGGCGGTCTGGTGAAAAGCCGACAAGAGTCGCTTCGCAGAATGGGCCCGCGAGTCGCAGCGCGAACCGCCGCACGGCGCAGTAGCACCTGCCGGAGACGCCACCGTTACCTGGGCGCAGGGTATTCGGCCCCATCCTATGGGCCACGTACCTGGTGAGTGCGCGAAGCCCGCGAGGGCGCGCGAACAAGGGTGGTATCGCGAGATGCTTTTTCGGCTCTCGTCCCTTTTTGGGACGGGGGCTTTTTGCTGTGCTGAAAGGTGAGCTATGGCTCAGATCAAGATCTACGGCCTGCGCGATCAGCTCGGCCCGCTGCGCGCCGCCATCTCGGACGCTATCCACGCCTGCGCGGTGGAGGCGCTGGGGCTGCCGGAGGAGAAGCGCTTCCACCGCTTCCTGCTGCTGGACGCCGAGGATTTCATCTACCCACCCGACCGCTCGGCGCGCTACACCATCATCGAGGTGAGCATGTTCGAGGGCCGCTCGGCCAACGTCAAGAAGCGCTTCATCCGCGCGCTGTTCGATCGGCTCTGGCGCGACTGCGCGCTGGCCCCGCAGGATGTGGAGATCACCATCACCGAGACGCCGCGCGAGAACTGGGGCATCCGCGGCCAGCCCGGCGATGAGCTTTCGCTCGGATACACCGTGACGCTCGTATAGCGGCGCACCCGCCGCACCAGATAAAGGAATAGCAACCATGGCTCAGAAACGGATATTGACCGGCGACCGCCCGACGGGCAAGCTGCACCTGGGGCACTACGTCGGCTCGCTAGTGAACCGCGTGAAGCTGCAGGACCAGTACGAGTGCTTCTTCATCATCGCCGACCTGCACACGCTCACCACCAAGCCCAGCAAGGAGGAGATCGCCCAGGTGAAAGAGCACATCCGCAGCCTGGTGCTCGACCACCTGTCGGTGGGCATCGACCCCGAGAAGGCCACGTTCTATGTGCAGTCGAGCGTGCGCGAGATCTACCAGATCAACCTGATCTTCGAGATGATGGTGACGGTGCCGCGGCTCTCGCGCATGCCCAGCCTGAAGGAGATGGCGCGCAACGCCCACATCGACGACGAGCAGATGCCCTTCGGGCTGCTGGGCTACCCCGTGCTGCAGGCCGCCGACATCCTGATGCCGCGCGCGCACCTGGTGCCGGTGGGCAAGGACAACGAGGCCCACGTGGAGATCGCCCGCGAGATCGCCCGCCGCTTCAACGGCCTGTACGGCGAGGTCTTCCCCGAGCCGGATGTGCTGGTGCCGGATGTGGGCACGCTGCCGGGCACCGATGGCCAGGGCAAGATGTCGAAGAGCGCGGGCAACGCGATCATGCTCTCGGATGACGCCAAGACCGTGGAGCAGAAGGTGCGCGGGATGTACACCGACCCCAACCGCATCCGCGCCGACATCCCCGGCAAGGTCGAGGGCAACCCAGTGTTCGTGTACCACGACATGTTCAACCCGAATATCGACGAGGTAAACGACCTGAAGGAGCGCTACCGCGCGGGCAAGGTGGGCGACGTGGAGGTGAAGCGCAAGCTGGCCGCCGCGATCAACGCCTTCCTCGACCCGTTCCGCGAGCGCCGCGCCGCCTACGAGGCCAAGCCCGGCCTGGTGGACGAGATCGTGGAGGGCGGCAACGCCAAGATGCGCGCCATCGCCGCCGAGACCGTGCGGATGATGGAGGACGCGATGGGCATGACCTACTACCGCTAGGCAGCCAGCCGCGCTCGCTCGGGCGGCCCGCCCGAGCGCGCCCGCCCGGCGCACCACCGCACACCGACGCAGCACCACGCCACGCGACCACAGGCAGACTGATCACACGCCAACCGGGAGCGCGCTCCCCCGACTCCCACAGCTGGAGCAACTTTTATGAAGATCAAGCCTACACTGGATGATGTCCGCGCCCTCCGCGAGCAGGGGAACCTCTGCCCGATCTACGGCGAGATCCTCGCCGATCTTGAGACCCCGGTCTCGGCCTTCCTGAAGGTGGCGCGGGGGCCATGGGCCTTTTTGCTCGAATCGGTCGAGGGCGGGCGCAACATCGGGCGCTACTCGTTCATCGGCACCGACCCCTACCTGACGCTGCGCTTCGACGGCGGTACGGCCCACGCCGTGCAGGGCGGCTACAAGCAGACCATGGCCTACACCGACCCGCTGACGGTGCTCGGCTCGTACCTGCGCGACTACCGCCCGGTGCGCCTGCCCGACCTGCCGCTGTTCCTGGGCGGCGCGGTGGGCTACTTCGGCTACGAGACGGTGGCCTGCTTCGAGCGGCTGCCCATCCCCCAGCCACGCGGCTACGAGATGCCGCTGGGCATGTGGCAGTTTGTCGACACGCTGCTGGCCTTCGACCACCTGACCCACAAGATCAATGTGATCACGCATGTGCACCTGGACGCCGACGACCTAGAGGCCGAGTACCAGCGCGCGGTGGCCAAGATCCAGGCGCTGGCCGAGCGCCTAGCGGCCCCGCTGGATGGCCAGAACCTGAAGATCCGCCCGCAGAGCGGCGAGACGCCGACCCCGCCGACATCCAACGTGCCCCAGCCCGAGTATGAGCGGCGGGTGCGCGCCGCCCAGGAGTACATCGCCGCTGGCGACATCTTCCAGGTGGTACCATCGCAGCGCTTCAGCCGCCCGATCAGCGTGGACGCCTTCACGATCTACCGCGCGCTGCGCACGATCAACCCCTCGCCCTATATGTTCTACATCCGCACCCCCGAGGGCGAGCTGGTGGGCGCGTCGCCCGAACTGCTGGTGCGCGTCGAGGAGGGGCTGGTCTCCACCCACCCGATCGCAGGCACCAGGCCGCGCGGCAAAGATGAGGACGAGGACCGCGCCCTGGCCGAGGAGCTGATCGCCGACGAGAAGGAGCGCGCCGAGCACCTGATGCTGGTGGATCTGGGCCGCAACGACATCGGGCGCGTCTCGGCCCCCGGCACGGTGCGCGTGCCCGACTTTATGTTCGTGGAGAAGTTCAGCCACGTGATGCACTTGGTGAGCCACGTGACCGGCAGGCTGCGCGACGACATGAGCGCCCTGGATGCGCTGCGGGCCACCTTCCCCGCCGGGACAGTGAGCGGCGCGCCCAAGATCCGCGCGATGGAGATCATCGCCGAGCTGGAGGGCACGCAGCGCGGGGTCTACTCGGGCGCGGTGGGCCATGTGGGCTTCAACGGCGACCTGGACACCTGCATCGCGCTGCGGACTATGGTGGTGAAGGATGGCGTGGCCTACGTGCAGGCGGGCGGCGGCGTGGTGGCCGATAGCAACCCCACCGCCGAGTACCAGGAGAGCTGCAACAAGGCGGCGGCGCTGCTGCGCGCCATCGAGCTGGCCGAGTCGCTGGGGCGCTAGGGCCGCGCGTCCTCGCAGGTGATCGCATCCTCGCCGCCGCCGCCCAGGCAGACATCATCGCCCAGGCCGCCGTCGATGCTGTCGGCCCCGCCGCCGCCGAGAATGCAGTCGTCGCCGCCGCCGCCGTCGATTATGTCGATGCCAGCGCTGCCGAGGATGAGGTCGCTGCCCGGCGTGCCGGTGATCGTGCCATCGCCCGCCACCAGCGAGGTGAGGCCGAGCGCGGCGCACTGCGGCGGGCGCAGGCTGCTGGCCGTGACCGCGCGGCTGTCCATGTCCAGCCCCGAGCTGGGCACGGTCAGCGAGGCGGCCTGGGCCGAGGCCAGCCCCAGCAGCACCAGCGCGGCAACAAAGCAGAGCAGAGTGGAGAGCGGGCGTGGCATAGGTATCACCTCAGCTGCGCGAGTGCGCGGGTGCGGGCGGCATCCCACGCGCTGGCAAAGCGCCGATCGGTCTCGCGCTGGCGGTAGGCGGCCACCAGGCTCACCCCGGCGGCGCGGCTGGCCTCGGATGCCAGGCCGCTCTGCTCAAGGGTGGAGAGGAACACATCCTGCCAGGATGGAAACACCACGGCGGCTGGCTCTGCCGCGACCGGCTGGGAAAACGTGGGCGGGGCCGGGTCGTCGGCAAGGTAGACGTAGGTCTGCTCGCCGACGATCGTGAAGTAGCGGTGCTGCCCTGGGCCCTGCTCGTGCAGCAGCGGCGCGCCGGAGCGCTCGGCCAGCCGGGCCAGCGCCTCGATGCTGCCCAGCTCGATGGCCTGGGCGAGCGAGCGGGCGGGGGCGGCCACATCGCAGATCTGGCCGCCGTAGCGCAGCCGGATCTGCGCGGCGGGGTCGCCCCGCAGCCGCCGCAGCAGCGGGCCAGCCAGCGCCGCCAGCGCCCCGCCCGAGATCAGCAGGCCCAGCGCGGCCAGCCAGCGGGCGGGCACCACGCCCAGCGGCACCCCGGGGAAGATCTGCTCGTTGCCGATGGATGTGCGGGTGAGCGCACCCGCCTTGGCCGGGGCCAGCGCGTCGCGCTCGGGGTCGCGCACCATGCGCAGCTGGTACTCGTCGCTCTGGAAGGTGAGCGCAGGCGCGAAGCTCTCGTGGAGGGGCTGCCCGCCCAGCGCACCGTCGACCGTGACGGTGGGGCGGATGCGCAGGGTGTACTCGCGCTTGGGCAGCTCGGCCTGGCGCTCCAGCTCGGCGACCATGGCCTTGACCGAGGCCAGATCAACCTGGCCGCGCAACTCGACCGCGCCGCCAGCGAACGAGCGCGCCGGGCTGAGCGCGAGGGTGCGGTGCCAGCCATCGGCGCTGCCAAGCTCGGCATCTAGGCGGGCCGTCCCACGGATGTCGGCGGGGGCGTCGGACGTGAGCGTGTAGGCGAAGGCCACATCCAGCGTATCGGAGAGCTTCCAGAACACCGGCTCGCCGGTGGCGGCCGCACCGCCATCGTAGATGCCGGGGGGCGCGGCGGCGGTGTAGCTGAAGCGCCCGGCCTGCTGGTAGGGCAGCTCGACGCTGGTGGCCCGCTGGGCCGGGCGCACCAGCGCCGCCACGCCCAGCGCCAGCGAGAGCAGAAGGCCAGCCGCCGTCACCACCAGCCCAGCCTGCGCGGGGATGCGGGCGGCGGCGGGGGTGGGCCGCGCCCGGCCCGGCCTGCGGGTGCTGTGGATCTGTACCATAAGAAGCCCCATACCAAATGCTAGCGCCGCCGCGACCGCCGGGGTGCGCAGCCAGATCAGCGGGCTGCCCAGCGCCGGAACCCAGAGCACGGCGCGGCCTATCAGATCGGAGGTGTGTGGCCGATACGGATCGATAAAGGTGTTGTGGTCGCCCTGGAACACCCAGAGCGCGCCATCCCTGCCGATCGCGCGGTGGATGACCGGGCCGATCTCGGGGTGGCGGTAGGCCAGCACCTGGCCCACTTGGTACTGCGGCTCGGCCCGCAGCAGCACTAGGTCGCCACGGTGGTACAGCGGCTCCATGCTGTTGCCGTTCACCACCAGCCACGACACCTGCCCGCCCAGCTGGGTCGGCGCAAGCAGCAGCCAGGCGGCGGCCAGCAGCGCCAGCGTGATCAGGCTAGAGCGGAGCGAGCGTGGCAGCAGGGTGGCCATGGCGACACCAGTGCGGCGGTACGGGCATTCCCGCACCGCCGCGATAGAGAGCGGAGGCTACTGGGCCGCGACCACGCGCAGCGAGTCGACCGAGAGCGCCGTAACATTGGCCGAGCTGAGGTCGAGCGACCAGGCCGTGCCGCTGCCGTGGGTGGCGGTGTACCAGGTGCCACCGGCGATCACCTGAACTTTCACCGTGGTCGGCTGCGAGTTCGTTCCAGCCGGGGTGATCGTGAAGTCCACCGTATCGATCAGCGAGGGGTCGGTGGCATTCAGCACATAGGTGATGCCGCCCACAGTGTAGCCGCTGATCGCGCCCGCGCCATCGCCAGCGCCGCTGGTGGGCACCGTGTTGCTGGCCGCGAAGCCGTAGGCCGTACCTGCGAGGATAAGCGCAAACAGCGCACCGAGCACCCAGCGGATGTTGAGGAAGGATGAGACGTTCATGGTGGGATATCCTCTTTGCGAAAAGTTGTTACGAGATCCGGCGATCTCATAGCGATAACTCTAGTCCTACGCCAAACGATAGTACAACAAGGCATTAGTCCACACCGCGCACGCCCAACGGGCTAGGTGCAGGAAGACGAAAGGTGAGCAAAGGTACTAGCCTGTCGCCCGTATCCACCCACGGCGCGATATCGTAGATGACAGAACGGAAACAGAATCTGCTGGGCAATACACAGGCCGCACCTACAAGCCGCGCGGCAAAGGAGAAAACCATGATTCTACTGCTCGACAACTATGACAGCTTCACCTACAACCTGTACCAGTACCTCTGCGAGCTTGGGGCCGAGGTGGTGGTCAAGCGCAACGACGAGCTGACTGTGGCCGAGGTGGCCGCGCTGCAGCCCGAGAAGATCGTGATCTCGCCCGGCCCGTGCACGCCCACCGAGGCCGGGATCAGCGTGCCGATCATCCGCGAGCTGGGCGACCAGTTCCCCATCCTGGGCGTGTGCCTGGGCCACCAGTCGATCGGCCAGGCCTACGGCGGCGCGGTGGTGCGCGCCCCCCACGTGATGCACGGCAAGATCTCGCAGATCCACAACGAGGGCAAGGGCATCTTCGCCGGGCTGCCCAAGGCCTTCCCCGCCACCCGCTACCACTCGCTGATCGTGCGCCGCGACGATCTGCCCGACTGCCTAGAGATCACCGCCTGGACCGAGGATGGCCTGATCATGGGCCTGCGCCACCGCGACCTGCCGGTGGAGGGCCTGCAGTTCCACCCCGAGTCGATCATGACCGAGGCCGGCAAGCAGCTGCTGTCCAACTTCCTCGCGCAGAACAGCCACGCCGCCAAGGCGTAGGCCCGCGCCCCTGAAACGACCGGAGTTTCCCTATGCCCATCCGCGACTCTATCATCGCCGTCGCACGCGGCACCCACCTGACCCAAGAGCAGGCCGCCGACGTTATGGAAGAGATCATGACCGGCGTGGCCACGCCCGCCCAGGTGGCCGCGTTCCTCACCGCGCTGCACCTGAAGGGCGAGACCGAGGCCGAGATCGCAGGCATGGCCGAGGTGATGCGGGCCAAGGCCGTGCCCGTCGCCTTCGACGGCCCTGTGCTCGACACATGCGGCACCGGCGGCGACTCGTCGGGCACCTTCAACATCTCCACCACGGCCTCGTTCATCGCCGCCGGGGCGGGGGCCACGGTGGCCAAGCACGGCAACCGCGCCATGTCTAGCACGTGCGGCTCCGCCGATGTGCTGGAGGGCCTGGGCGTGAACATCGAGCTGGACGCCGACGGGGTGGCGCGCTGCCTGCGCCAGGCCGGGATCGGCTTCATGTTCGCCCAGAAGTTCCACCCGGCCATGCGCTACGTCGGCCCAGTGCGGCGCGAGATCGGCATCCGCACCGTGTTCAACGTGCTGGGGCCGCTGACAAACCCAGCCCGCGCCCGCCACCAGGTGCTGGGCGTGGCCAGCGTGGCCCTGGCCGAGAAGCTGGCCCACGCCCTGGCGCGGCTGGGCAGCGCCCACGCCCTAGTGATCCACGGCAACGGCGGGCTGGATGAGCTGGCCCTGACCGGCCCCAACCTGATCTACGAGGTGCGCAACGGCCAGGTGAGCCAGTGGGAGCCGCTGGCCCCCACCGACCTGGGGCTGCAGGCGGCCCCGCGCGAAGCCGTGCTGGGCGGCAGCGTGGCCGAGAACGTGGCGCTGGTGCGCGGCATCCTCTCGGGCGAGGTGCGCGGCCCCAAGCGCGACATCGTGCTGCTGAACGCCGCCGCCGCTATCTACGCCGCCGACCTAGCCGCCAGCCTGCCCGAGGCGCTGGCCCTGGCCACCGCCAGCGTCGATGGGGGCCGCGCCCACGAGCGGCTGGAGCGCATGCTCGCGGCCAGCGCGCAGGGCTAGCGCCCCACACACACGCGGCGGGCGCACCCAGCTGGTGGGTGCGCCCGCCGCACAGCACGCCGCCTTGGCGCGATTCTAGCCCGTCATTGCGATCAGCTCCAGGTGATTCTTGGGCACCCAGCCCCGCTCGCCGCAGCCATTCTCGGCCCAGTACCAACCGCCCTCCTCATCGAGCAGCACCAAGATCTCGCCCATATCGACCGTCAGCTCGCGGGCGTCGTAGTCGCGCCGCGCCTGCCCCGCGTCGCCGCGGATCTCTAGGTAGCTCTCGGGCACCCAGCCGCCCAGGCCCTGGCCGTTGGTGCACCACACATAGGCGGGCCACTGGGCATCGTTGGCCACCACCGTCACAACCTCGCCCGCGCAGAGAGTCAGCGGGTTGGGATAGATCATCTGATATGGTGTCGTCACACGAGCACGCTGTCCGGGTAGTGAAAGTATCAGGGTCATAGTGGTACTTCTTTCACACGTCTGTCTGTACGCCGCGATCGCGTGGCCCTACAGGAACGGTAGCAGCCAATGATGTAGGGCGCATCATAGCTCTCACGAGATGCTGCTATAAGCCATCCCTTTGCTCTATAGCGGATTCCGTACCATTAGGTTGCGAATCGATCGTACAGGTTGCCGCATGTCTCCAGCGGGCCTCGCCGAGTGACACCCGTGAGCGGGAGCCTGCGCTGCCCAGCTGCGCGCCCCGCCCATGGGCCAGCCAGCGAGCGCCGCGCTACAAGGCCATGCACACAGGCCAGTCGGCAGTACGCCCTGGAAAAGGCCCGAGCCACAAGCTTGCTGCGCCGCGTACTACTGAGTATACCGTTTTTTGGCCCAAGTTCTATCCCTCTTGCCGCAATATGGTACTATTTGGCCAAGTGTGCCAGAAGTGGAGAGCTACTGTGAACGTAACAAAAGCTGTTATCACCAGCGCCGCGCCTAACCAGCGCACCCTGCCGCTCCAGCGCCTCGTCGACCGCGACGGGGCCGCCAAGACGGTGCTCCAGATCATTGTAGAGGAAGCGATCAGCGCCGAGATCGACGAGATCGGCGTGGTGGTCGCCCCTGGCGATACATCCTCGTTTGCCGAGGCTGCGGGCGAGTACCGCAGCAGGCTGCGCTTTATCGAGCAGGCCGAGCCGCTGGGCTACGGCCACGCGGTGCTGTGCGCCCGCCCCTTCGTGGGCGACCAGCCCTTCCTGCACCTGGTGGGCGACCACCTGTATATGAGCCACACCGCCAAGGGCTGCGCCCAGCAGCTGGTCGAGCTGGCCCGCGCCGAGAGCTGCGCGGTCTCGGCGGTGCAGCCCTCGCGCGAGAGCCTGCTGCCCTACTACGGCGTGGTCGGCGGGCACCTGGTGGCTGGCCAGCAGAACCTCTACCTAGTGGATCAGGTGGCCGAGAAGCCCACGCCCACCGAGGCCGAGCAGCGGCTGAACGTGCCCGGGCTGCGCGTGGGCCACTACCTGTGCTTCTTCGGGATGCACGTGCTGACGCCGCAGGTGATGGACATCCTCGACCGGCAGCTGGCCGAGGCGGGCGGCGCGCCCATCCAGCTCTCGCCCGCGCTAGATGCGCTGGCCAAGCACGAGCGCTACCTGGCCCTGGCCAACCTGGGCCGCCGCTACGATGTGGGCGTGAAGTACGGCCTGCTCACCGCCCAGCTGGCCCTGGCCCTGGGCGGCAGCGCCCGCGACGAGGTGCTGGCCATGCTCGTCGAGCTGCTGGCCACCCGCACGATCGAGTCCGCCCAGTAGCTGGTGCCCCACGCACCCGCCGTGACCCAGGAGCACGCCGTGTCTGTTCTCACCACGATCATCACCTCGCCCACCCCCGAGGAGCGCGACCGCTCGCTCGACGCCTTCTGCCGCGACGCCACGGTGGATGCGCTGCTGCGCGAGTGCGCCGAGCTGGATGCGCTGCGCCGATCCAGCGACAACCTCTACCATCGGGTGCGCGCGCTGTTCTTTCTCTACGCGATCTACCGATTCTATCTACCGCGCCACGCCCAGGCCTCGTGCCGTGGCCTCATCCCCTTCGAGGGCTACGAGCACCTGCTCAACCGCCGCTTCGAGGAGGCGATCACGGTCTTCAGCGAGGCCGCCCAGGCCGAGGGGCCGACCGACGCGCTGTGCAGCGCGCTGGCCAACGCCTACCACCGGCTGGCCTTCCAGACCCTGGCCGACCAGGTGCGCCGCTCGGTGCGCTCGGTGCGCGGCAACCAGTGGATGTTCCGCGTCGGCCACCCGTTCGACCAGCCGCTGCGGGTGCGGCCCGAGCTGCTGCGCCCGCTGGATGCGCACGGCTACGCCTTCCCCGTGCTGCGCGAGACCACGCCGGTGCGCATGGATCTGACCCACAGCGGCTGGAGCGACATCTTCTTCCTGGGCATGGATTTCCCCGAGGGCGCGCAGGTGCTGAACGTCTCGATCGACCTGGGCGTGCACGGGCGCGACGCCGCCCCCAGGCCGCCGGTCGAGGCCTACTTCCGCGTGATCGACCAGCCGGTGCTGCGGCTCACCAGCATCGACCTGGCCACCACCGCCGACATCACCGACCTGTCCGAGGTCTTCGACTTCGCCCGCGACTACCTGGGCCTGCTCAAGGCCGCCCTGATCGCGGCAGGCGTGGTGCCGCCCGGGATCGAGGGGTCGGGCCAGAAGCTCTCGGATCTGCTGGCGCGGATGGTCGGCCAGGGGCGCGGCATCGAGCTGGTGAGCCAGGTCAACGACATCCCCAAAGGCTCGCGGCTGGCCGTTTCCACCAACCTGCTGGCCGCGCTGATCGCGGCGTGCATGCGCGCCACCGGGCAGGCCACATCGCTCACCGGCCAGCTGCGCGAGGACGAGCGGCGGCTGGTGGCCGCCCGCGCCATCCTGGGCGAGTGGCTGGGCGGCTCGGGCGGCGGCTGGCAGGATTCAGGCGGCGTCTGGCCGGGGATCAAGCACATCCAGGGCACGCTGGCCACCGAGGGCGACCCCGAGCACGGCATTAGCCGGGGGCGGCTGCTGCCAAGCCACCACATCCTCACCCGCGACCAGGCATCCGACGCCACACGCCAGGCCCTGCAGGATAGCCTGGTGCTGGTGCACGGCGGCATGGCCCAGAACGTCGGGCCGATCTTGGAGATGGTGACGGAGAAGTACCTGCTGCGCAGCGATGCCGAGTGGGTTGGCCGCCAGGACGCGATTAGCATCCTTGAGCACATCCTGGCCGCCCTGCGCGATGGCGACATCGCCGCCATCGGCGAGCTGACCACCCGCAACTTCTTCGGCCCGATCCAGACGATCATCCCCTGGGCATCCAACCTCTACACCGAGCAGCTGATCGCCCAGGCCCGCGAGCGCTTCGGCCAAGACTTCTGGGGCTTCTGGATGCTCGGCGGCATGTCGGGCGGCGGCATGGGCTTTATCTTCGCGCCCCACCGTAAGGCCGAGGCCCAAGAGTACCTGCAGACCATGATGCGCGAGACCAAGCGGCGGCTGGAAAACGCGCTGCCCTTCGCCATGGACCCGGTGGTCTACGACTTCGCGATCAACGAGCGCGGCACCTACGCCGACCTGCTGGAGGGCGACAGCGCGCTGATGCCGCCCGGCTACTACGCCCTAACGGTGCCGCAGATGCTGCGGGCCGACCCGCGCAGCCTCGCGCCCTCGCGCCGCGCCGAGCTAGAGCGCTTCGGGATGGCGGTGCGCACCCAGCCCCAGCTCTCCACCATGGTGCCCAAGCTGTTCGACCTGCTGCTGCCGCGCGCCCAGGAGGACGGCGGCGGCGCGCAGACGCTCCAGGCCCTGCTTGAGCAGAATGGCTTCGACCGGCTCCAGCACGAGCAGATCCGCGCCGACCTGCGCGCCGGGCGCATCGGGCTACTGCAGAACCGGCTCGCGCCCACCACCGACATCCGCGACGTGGAGCAGGGCGATGTGGTGGACGCCACCGGCGGCCTGCCCGACGAGCTGCGCGCCCTCGGCGCGGCAGCGCTCCAGCGCGGCGAGGTGGCCGTGGTGTCGCTGGCGGCGGGCGCAGGCAGCCGCTGGACCCAGGGCGCAGGCGTGGTGAAGGCGCTCCACCCCTTCGCCAAGCTAGGCGGCAGGCACCGCACCTTCATCGAGACCCACCTGGCCAAGAGCCGCCGCGCCAGCAGGCTGGCCGGAACGCCGGTGCCGCACATCTTCACCACCAGCTACCTGACCCACGGCCCCACCGAGGCCTACCTGCGCAGCGAGGCCAACTACGGCTACCAGGGGCCTCTGTTGCTCTCGCCGGGGCGCTCGGTGGGCCTGCGGCTGGTGCCCATGGCCCGCGACCTGCGCTTCGCCTGGGAGGAGACCGCCCAGCAGATCCTGGACGCACAGGCCCAGAAGATGCGCGACAGCCTGCACTCGGCCCTGATCGGCTGGGCGCTGGGCACTGGCGAGGGCAGCGACTACACCGACAACATGCCCAGCCAGTGCCTGCACCCCACCGGCCACTGGTTCGAGCTGCCCAACATGCTGCGCAACGGCACGCTGGCGCGGCTGCTGGCTGAGCGCCCCCAGCTGCGCTACCTGATGCTGCACAACATCGACACGCTCGGGGCCGACCTCGACCCGGCGCTGCTGGGCCTGCACATCCAGCGCGGCGGCGCGCTGACCTTCGAGGTGATCACCCGCCGGATCGAGGATCGCGGCGGCGGCCTCGCCCGCGTGGATGGCCAGCTGCGCCTGCTGGAGGGCCTGGCGATGCCGCGCGAGGAGGACGAGTTCACGCTCTCGTACTACAACACGCTCACCACCTGGATCAGCATCGACCAGCTGCTCGACGCCTTCGGGCTGCGCCGCGAGGATCTGGCCGATGAGGAAAAGGTCACGGCGGCGGTGCGGGCGCTGGGCGCGCGGCTGCCCACCTACATCACCCTGAAGGATGTAAAGAAGCGCTGGGGCCACGGCCAGGAGGACATATTCCCGGTGGCGCAGTTTGAAAAGCTGTGGGGCGATATGACCGCGCTGGCCGACCTGCGCAGCGTGTTCGTGGCGGTGCCCCGCCCGCGCGGCCAGCAGCTGAAGGATCAGGCCCAGCTCGACGGCTGGCTGCGCGACGGCACGGCGGCCTATGTCGAGGGCCTGTGCGAGTGGGACTGATCGAGCGGGGGCTAGGTGACCAATGGCCACCTAGCCCAGCCCCCAACGGCAATCGCGGCATGGTAGAATACGGCCACTAGGCACATACCCGTAGCCCCAAGGCCAGCCCTATGAAGCCCACCGCCGAGCAGCGCAACGCCGCATCCCCAACCCAACAGCACGCCCGCAAGATGGCCGAGCAGCGCGCCGAGCTTCAGCGGCGGCAGATCGCCGAGCTGGCCACGCTCGCGTGCTTCCAGGGCGTGCCCACCGCGGTGCTGCAGGGGCTCGCCCCGCACTGCACCCTGCGCATCCTCACGCCGGGCGGGCCAAGCCTTGAGCAGGGCCGCCAGCCAAGCCTCTACATCGTGCTGCAGGGCCAAGCCGACCTGGCCCTGATCGACCAGCACCACCGCACTGTGGAGATCGGAACCTATAGCCGGGGCGCGTGCTTTGGCGAGGGGCCGCTGTTCGGCGCGATCTTCCGGGGGGTCTACGCCGAATCCAGCGAGCTATGCTCGCTGCTGCAAATCTCGATCGAGGCCGTGCGCACCGCCAGCGCGGCCAGCCCCGCGCTGGCGGCCAACCTGCGCGAGGTCTACCGACACCACCTGGCCGCCCACGCGCTCAGCCGCACCCAGCTCTTCCAGTCGCTCGCCCCCGCCGAGCGCGACCAGATCGCCCAGATGCTCACGCCGCACACCTACGAGCACGGCCAGCAGATCATCGCCCTCGGCGAGCCGGGGTCGGCGCTCTACCTGATCGAGTCGGGCCAGTGCGTGATCAGCCGCGACGGCGCGCTGATCGCCCAGCTGGAAGATGGCGCATTCTTCGGCGAGATCTCGCTGCTGACCGGCAGCAGACACACCGCCGACGTCCACGCCATCACGCCCACCACTGTGCTTGAGCTGCCGCGCTCCACCTTCCTCGATCTGATCGAGCGCCACGCCGAGCTGTCCCAGCAGCTCCACCACCTCGTCGAGCAGCGGCTGCAGGCGCAGTCATCCCAGAGCCACGATGGCCACCTGGCGCTGGTGGGCAGCGCCATACCGCACGGGCTGCTGCGCGGCTCGCACCTGCTGGTGCGCGACACCACGCGCTGCCCCGATGGCTGCTCGCTCTGCACCCAGGCCTGCGCCGAGCGGCACGGCCAGCCGCGCCTGCGGCCAAACGGCGTGGCCTACAAGCACCTCGACCTGATGGACGCGTGCCGCCAGTGCAGCAGCCAGCCCGAGTGCGTAGCCGCCTGCCCGCACGATGCCATCCAGCGCGCTCCCAACGGCGCGCTGATCATCACCGGCAGCTGCGATGGGTGTGGCAAATGTGCCCCGGCCTGCCCCTACGATGCCATCACGATGATCGACCACCCCTTCACCCCGCAGCCCCAGCTGCAAAAGCTCTGGCAGCGCCTCATCCGCCGCAATGGCGAGATCGCGCTCGACCCTGTGCGCCCGGCCCAGAGCCCCGACAAATGCGATCTCTGCCACGGCCACAGCGACCTCGCCTGCGTCGAGGGCTGCCCGACCGGGGCGCTCCGGCTCATCCCCGTCGACGAGATCTTCCCGTTCTAGCCCAAACGGGCAGCGGGCATGGGACCGCTGGGGCATACAGCGAGGCCGCGCGCGCGGCTATACTGAGCGCGGTATGCATCGATACCGCAGCTACCACCACCCACGCCTATGATCGCACAGCTTATCGAGTCACTCCTCGCCCTGCTGTTCCCCGAGCGCTGCGCGGGCTGCGGCGCCCTGGGCGAGCCGCTCTGCGAGCGCTGCCGCAGCGCCCTGGACATCTACCCCGACCATGTGCGCGGCATCCCCGCGCTCGATGCCATCAGCATCGGCTACATCTACCAGCGGCCCATCCGCGAGGCCATCCACCAGCTCAAGTACCGCCGCCGCAGGCGCGTGGCCCAGCCCCTTGGGCAGCTGCTGGCCGAGCTAGCCCGCCCCCACGCCCCCGACATCGACGCGGTCATGCCGGTGCCAATGCACGCCAGCCGCCTCGCCGAGCGTGGCTTCAACCAGGCCGAGCTGCTGGCCAGCGCGGCGGCGCGCGGGGCTGGGCTGCCATGCGTTGCCGCGGGGCTGGTGCGCACTCGCGCCACCAGCCAGCAGGCCCACCTCAACGCCCAGCAGCGCCAAGCAAACATGCGCGGCGTGTTTGCCTGGCAGGCCGCTGCACCGCCACCCGCACGAATTCTGCTAGTCGACGATGTGCTCACCACCGGCGCGACCATGAGCGCCTGCGCCATAGCGCTGCGTGAGGCGGGCAGCCGCGAGGTCTATGGCCTCGCGCTGGCCCGCAGCATCCGCTAGGGCGCAAAAAAGGGCGCGCCGGGTTTCCCCAGCGCGCCCCACCTGCGGCAGCCAGCAGCTACCAGCGCCCGCTCTGGCCCGGCACTGTCGCACCGAAGATGCTAGGCGGCAGCTTGAAGCCATGGGCCTCCAGCTTACTGGTGAAGCGCGGGCGCGTACCCGTCGGCTTCAGATCGCATATGATCTTACCCTCGGGCGTCTTACCCTTGATGTCTAGGATGAAGATATCCTGTAGCACCACGGTGTCGCCCTCCATGCCCTGCACCTCGGTGATATAGGCCACCTTGCGCTGGCCATCGTCGAGGCGGGTCTGCTGCACAATCAGGTCGATAGCCGAGGCGATCTGCTCGCGGATAACCTTGAGCGGCATATCCATACCGGCCATCATCGCCATTGTCTCCATACGCGAGATAGCATCGCGCGGGGTGTTGGCGTGCAGTGTGGTGAGCGAGCCGTCGTGACCGGTGTTCATGGCCTGGAGCATGTCCATCGTCTCGCCGCCGCGGCACTCGCCGATCACCACGCGCTCGGGGCGCATACGCAGCGAGTTAATCACCAGGTCGCGAATGCTCACGCGGCCCGAGCCATCGATCTCGGCGGGCTTCGACTCAAGCCGCACCACGTGATCCTGGCCCAGCTTCAGCTCGGCGCTGTCCTCGATCGTCACGATTCGCTCATCCTGCGGGATGAAGTTGGAGAGCACGTTGAGCAGCGTAGTCTTACCAGAGCCAGTGCCACCGGACACCACCACGTTCAGGCGGCTCACCACACAGGCGCGCAGGAACTCGGCCATCTCGTTCGTGACCGAGCCAAACCGCACGAGATCCTCGATCTGCAGCTTGTTCTTGGAAAACTTACGGATGGTGATCGAGGGGCCATCGATCGCGCAGGGCGGGATGATGGCATTGACGCGGCTGCCATCAGGCAGGCGGGCATCCACCATCGGCCATTTGCGGTCGACGCGGCGGCCCAGCGGGCGGATGATGCGGTCAATCACCTTCAGCACGTGCTCGTCGTTGGCAAACTGCACGGGCGTCATGATCAGCTTGCCCTTCTGCTCGATGTAGACTTGCTTGGGGCCATTGACCATGACCTCGCTCACCGTCTCATCGCGCAGCAGCGGCTCCATCGGCCCGAAGCCGAACAGCTCATCGAGCACCATGTCGTAGAGCTGGCGCACCTGCGGCTCGCTCAGGCTGGTGTTGCTCTGGCGGTAGTAGTTGCCAAAGCGCTCCTGCAGCATGCGCTCGGACTCGGGGGTGCGCTTCAGCTCTTGGTTGTTCAGCGAGCCTTGGATGCGGTCGACGATCCAGAGCGACAGCTCGATGATCTTCTGCTGTGTTGCGGTGTCGCTCGTGCCGTATGAAACAGCGCCGCCGGCTCCGACCGTCGCGCTCGACACGCGCTCCTCCAGGGCCGAGCGCTGGGGCGCAGGCGCGGCGTTCGGCGGTGGCGGTGGCACTGCGGTGCCCAGCTGCGAGCCGCGCGGCTCGGCGGGCGGGGCGGGCTGTGGGGCAGGGGCCGCATTCTCGGCAGGCTGTGGGGTGTTTCCAATACGCTTCAGAAGCGACATTGTGCAGATCTCCTCTCAGGAGGCAAGCTCATGGGTTAGAAACGGTGTGCCTAGTTAAACTTCACAAAGTACGCCTCGCAGGCGCGGTCGATCAGCTCTTTCGACATGGTGGGCGTTGCGCCGCGGTAGCGCGACTCATCCAAGATCTGGTCGCACAGGTCGCGCGGGTGGCAGGAGCGCAGGTCGCGCCGCACCTTCATATAGTGCTCCTGGATCAGGTAGCGCAGCCCATCATCCGAGTAGGGCACGCCCTTGGCCTTGGCCACGCGCCGGAAGATCTCGCGGTACTCATCGGGCGTGGGATTGGGCACCTCGATCTTGTGGCGGATGCGCCGCAGGAAGGCATCATCGACCAGATCTTTCGGCGAGAGATTGGTTGAGAACACGATCAGCACATCGAAGGGCACCTGCAGCTTCTTGCCGGTCTGCAGCGCCAGATAGTCGATCTTCTTCTCCAGCGGCACGATCCAGCGGTTCAGCAGATCCTGCGGGCGGATCTTCTGCCGCCCGAAGTCGTCGATCAGGAACAGCCCGCCGTTAGCCTTCAGCTGGTAGGGGGCCTCGTACACCTTCGAGATCGGGTCGAAGATCAGCTCCAGCTGCTCCATGATCAGCTCGCCGCCGACCACCACCTGCGGTCGCTTGCACACCACCCAGCGGCGGTCGGGCACGAACTCGTGATGCTGGGGGGCGCCGCCAAACGCCGCGTTTGGCTCGCTGCGCGTCACCGGGGGCTGCGGGATGGGCTTGTGGTTCAGCGGGTCGAAGACCTTGATCACCTGACCGTCGATCTCCACCGCGTAGGGGATGAGGATCTGGCCGCCCATCATGTTGGCGATGCCCTCGGCGATCGTGGTCTTGCCGTTGCCGGGCGGGCCATACAGGAAGAGCGACCGGGCCGAGTTGGCGGCGGGGCCGATCTTGTCGAGCATGGTCTGGTTCACCACCAGGTGGCTGAAGGCATCATTGACCACGCGGCCATCCACCACCATATTGCCCACCGACTGGCGCTGCACGATATCGATGTACACCGCCAGCGGCACCGGGGCCGGGCCTGCATACTGCGAGCGCGCCAGCACCTCGTTGATCTTCAGGCGACCCTTGTTGGCGATCACATACTGGAAGGCGCGCTCGTTGAAGCCGCCCTGCGCGCCGGTGATATCAACATACTCCTCAAGCTTGAGGAACTCCAGCGCCTTGTCGATCACGCCCAGGAAGGGCAGCTTGGTCTCGTCTTCGATCTGCTGGCCGGTGATGCTGCCGTTGAAGTAGACGATCTTCAGCACCAGATCGTTGATGAAGCCCATGCCCAGGCCCGTCTCGCTGATCGAGGTCGGCTCGGGGGGGATCGGAACGACCGGGCCGCCGCCACCGCCGCCAGAACCAGCGGTCGGGCCCTGGTTGGATGCACTCGTAAACTCGCGTAGTTGAAAGCTCATAGTGGTATCTGTGGGATAGGGCGATCTGCCAGCCAGGGCACATCGCGGATGAAAATATGGTCGCTCAGCGGGCTGAGAAGCACAATATGCGCAGCGGCGACAAGCATCTGCGCGCTGTGGTAGATCAGGGTTTCCTCGGATGCGCTATAGACATGTGCATCGATAATGGTGAGGAACGAGGCGCGGTTGGCATCGATCACATCTTTCAGCCACTGATCGGGGCCAGTATGGATGCTGCCAATGATAACATGCTCGGGGGTGCGAATAAAGACCCGAATCGCGCCCGAGTCTGTTGGCGGGGGAGAATACGTGCCCGTGTCGTCCGCATGCGGTTCCATCTCACCTCCCACAGGTTTCCTCGGCCCCGTGCGCCATGTGGTGGCGAGACAAGAGACCCCGAGGCTCGACAGGAACAGACCATACAAAAACGCCAAGCGATACGATATCGCTCGGCTCTAGTATACGGTCCGAGGGCTTGGATGGCAATAGTACAAGAGAGCTAGTCTCTCACGGTATCGTTACCAGCCCGGGGTGTCGGCTGGGGGCGCGGGGCCGCCCAGCCGACGCGGGGAAACAGCTACTCTTCGTTGATATCGTCGTCCTCGCCGATATCCTGCTCGATATCGTCCAGGCCCAGCTCCTCGTCATCGCCGCCGAAGGTGTCGTCCTCCTCGATCTCGACATCGTCGTTCGAGTCGTCGTCCTCCAGCATATCGCCATCCAGATCCTCGTAGGTGCCGGTAGCCACATAGCCGCGCAGCGAGCCCTCGCCGAACTTGCCGGGGAACGAGATGCGGCCGCGCTGCGAGGGATCCTGGTAGATCTCGCGGATGAGAATGCGCAGCTGCTTTGAGTCGATCTGCACCACCGCCGCGATATAGCGGTTGCCGCCGTTCATCAGCTCCATCAGGCGCTGGGCTAGCTTCGGCTCGATGCGGCCCAGCACGTTACCGGTGGCGTCCAGCACCACCACGTTGCGGCCTTCGACCACCACATCGACCTTCTCGCCCGTGACCACGGCATCCACCATCGGCCCGCGCTGGATGTCCACCAGCGGGGTGACGGCGGTCTTGCCGGTCTCGGTAATGAACAGGCGCAGGTCGACCAGCTCGCGGCTCGACCGATCGACCACCTGGGGCGTCACCGCGCGGGCGATCAGGCTCTCCAGCCGGTCGTAGTTCTTGCGGGCGATGATGTTGGTGGGCATGATCCGCAGCGCCGAGCCATAGGCCTTGTGGGCCTCATCGAACTGGCCAAGCTCGAAATAGGCCTTGCCAAGGCGGTTGTACGCATCGGCATCCTCGCCAAGCTCGATAATCTGGCGGTTCACATCCACTGCCTCGGTCCAGCTGTTGCGCGAGGCCATCTCGATCGCACGATCCTGGAGCCGCCGCCGCTGGCGCAATTTTTCATCCTGCTTGGTCAACTCTCGCTCCTTTTATCCATAGGGCTATGCGGGGCGCGGGGCTTCCTGCCGCGCTGGCCCGCCGCGAAGGTGGTACAGTAGCCGCCGCTAGATGGGGCAGCCGAGCGCCGGTACGTTCACGCACACCAGCAGGCCCAGCACCCCTAAACTGTTAAACATCATATGGGCGATAATGCCGGGCAAGATGCTCTTGGTCAGGTAGGCCCCGCCAACAAACACCAGCCCCAGCAGAAAGATCGGCACAACCAGCGCTATCTGGCCCTGGGTGACATTAAAGAGGTGCACTGCCGAGAACAGGCCCGCGCTGAACGCCATGGCCAGCCCCAGCTGCCATGGCCGATCGCTGCCCCGCAGCGCGTGGAACAGATAGCCGCGGAAGAGCGTCTCCTCGCCCAGCGGCGCGATCACCACGGCCATGATCGCAAACAGCAGCTGGCCGAAGTAGTCGCCCCGGCTGATCAGCGCGCCAAACTGCGCCGACTGGTTCTGCTCGATATGCAGCACCTGGCTAAAAAACAGCCCCAGCCCAACATTCATCAACAGCGCCAGGATGCCCATCCCCACGCTCGCGCCGATCAGAATAGGCCAGGCGGGCAAGCCGATGCCGATGCTGGCCAGCGGGCTGCGGCGCAGCAGGCGCACGCGCACCAGCGGCACCGCGATAAAGATCAGGTTCTGCAGCAGGGTGGAGATAAAGATCCAGCGGATGCCCAGCAGCCTCAGCAGGCCAGACTCATCCATGCCGCGCAGCTGATCGGGGGTCAGGCCCTGCGCGCGCGCAGCGATGCCTAGCCCCAGACCTTGCACCAGCGCCGAGGTGAGCAGCACCAGCGCCACCACGATCGCCAGATCGATCCACACCACCACCGCCAGCGGCCAGCGCCCGCGCGGGGCTGGGGCAGCGATCTCTGCAGCATTGTCTGTCATTAGGCCGGGGTTCCTTCGCCTACAAGGTCGCCCTGCAGCGACCACGCGCCCGTGTGGCGCACGCGCACCAGCGCCAGCCGCCCGGTCCAATCCTGGGCATCGCTGAAGAACACCAGCTTGTTCTGCGGCGAGCGACCGCGCCACTTGCCCTTGCTCTCGCCCTCCACCAGCACCTCGACGGTCTGGCCAAGGTAGGCGGTGTTCTGCTGGGCCGAGATCTCCTCCTGCAGGCGCTCAAGCTCGACGCGTCGGGCCTGCTTCTCCTCCTCGGGCACGGCGAAGGCCGGGTCCTGCTCCATGTCGCCGGCGCGGGTGCCGGGCCGCCACGAGTAGGCGGCGATGTGCACCTTGCCAAAGCCAATCTCGCGCACCAGATCCACGGTGCCCTCGAAGTGGTGGCGCTGCTCGGCGGGGTGGCCCACGATGATATCGGTGGTCATCGACACGTGGGGGATGGCCGCGCGGATGCGCCCGATCAGGTCGCGGTAGCGCTGTACGGTGTAGCCGCGCCGCATGATCTTCAGAATCTCGTCGTGGCCAGCCTGCACCGGCAGGTTGATCTCGGGCATGCAGCGGGGTAGCTCGGCCACAGTCTGGATGAGCTTGTCGGTCATCCACGCGGGGTGCGATGTGAGGAAGCGCAGCCGCACCAGGCCGGGAACCTCGTGCACCGCCCGCAGCAGGTCGGCCAGGGTCGGGCGGCCCGGCAGGTCGTGCCCCCACGAGTCGACGATCTGGCCCAGCAGCACGATCTCCTTCGCGCCGCGCGCCACGATCCGCGCCACCTCATCCACGATCTCCTCCAGCGGGCGGCTGCGCTCGCGGCCACGGCGAGATGGGATGACGCAGAAGGCGCAGTTCATGTTGCAGCCGTACTGGATGGGCACGTGCACCGACACGGGCGGGTGCTCCCAGCTGGCCACCGGCAGCGCGGGGTCTTCAAGCTGGTAGACCGGGTTCGGCGCGAGCGCCAGCACCTCATCCACCGCCGAGGGCGAGACGAAGTGGTCGACCACCGGCAGCTTCTGGCGGAAGATCGACTGGTTGTTCGGCCCCACCATGCAGCCCCAGAGGACGATGCGGGTATCGGGCTGCTCGCGCTTAACGCGCTGCAGCTCGCCCAGCTTGCCGATGATGCGCTCCTCGGCAGAAGCGCGCACGCTGCACGAGTTCAGCACGATAAAGCTGGCCTCCTCGGGCCGCTCGGCGGGTGCGTAGCCGACCCCCTGGAGGGCCGACTCAAGGCGCTCGGAGTCGGAGATATTCATCTGACATCCGACCGTCCAGACGTAGTAGCGGCGCTCGCGGGGCGTGGTATCGCGCGATGTCGCCGGAGCCGTGTTCTGGAAGGCCTCAAAAGGCATCAGCGTGAGATCTGGCATCGTTCCATTCCTGGGTTTTAGATAGCAGCCGCGCATTATAGCGCATCTGAATGCCCCGCGCAAGCACTGCTATGCCGGGGGAGATCGCGGGAGCGCGGCGCGGCTGCGCGCCGGTTTCCGAAGGGGCCAGCACCTCCCCGCGCTGCGGGGAGGTGCGGTGGGCCGAGATCAATAAAGAACGTGTGCCAGCGCACTCGGCACACGTTCTTCTGAGTGAGGAAAACCTACCAGACGACGATCGGCAGGTTGTTGGCCACGCTCTGGTCGGCGGCGGTGCGCAGCACGCTGAGGCAGCGGTAGGCCGGGTGGCTGCTGGGCACGCTCGCACCCTTCAGCAGGCCCTCCAGCTCCACCAGCTCGCGCTGCAGCGCCACCGAGGAGCCGAAGCTGACCACGCTGTCCTCTTCCTCGTACTCATCGTGGTCGTGATCGTGGTCGTGGTGGTGCTCCTCGCTCTCCTCATCCACCTCCAGCCACACCGGCTCGGCGAAGTCGACCGGCAGGTAGTAGCCGCCGTCGGCCTGGTGGTTGATCAGGTGCGGGAAGCGGGTGCTGGCCTCGCCCTCCCAGATCGACGTCAGCGCGTCATCCGGCTCGGCGTCCAGCTCCTCGGGCAGGGTCAGCACCGAGGCGATGCCCTTGCCCTGCTCCAGGTAGGCCGCGAACAGCCGCAGCTGGTAGAGATCCATGAAGCGGCTGATGCCGCCCTCCCAGATCTCCACGCCGGGCTGGGCCAGCAGGTCAACCTCGACGCCCTCTTCGCGAAGCAGATCCTGAATGTCGGAGAGCCACTCGCGCTCCTCTTCAAAAAGCTCGCGATCCTCCTCTGGTCGGGTGGTAAAGATCGAACCAACCAGCAGGTCTAGCTCTGTCGGATCTGTCGTGTCGCTCATGCAACGCTCCTATGTTCGTATCATTCTCAATCATACGCTCGGTATCAAAAGCGCATGAAGTATACCACGTTCGCGGCGATCGCCGGGAGCGCGGCGGCTCATTCTTCCGCATGATAAAGGATATCGGACGCAGGTCGCAGGCTTGACGCTAGGTATCGTGGGGGGTAGAATCCGCGCTATGTCACAAAACAATCGGGAGCATTCCATGGGCTGGCTTCGTCGGCTGCCGCGGCAGGCCTGGTATATGATCGGCGGGCTGGTATTCGTGTGGTGTGTGGCGGGCAGCGCGCTGGCGGGCTGGGCGGTGGGGCAGAGCGCCGCGCGCTACCAGGGTAAGATCGAGCTGGCCACCGCCGTAGCGCGCGCGATGCAGCTGCCCGACCTGGGCGTGCTAGTCACGAGGCTCGACCGCAGCGGCCCGGCGGCCAGCTCGGGCGTGCGGCGCGGCGATGTGATCGTGGCGGTCAACCGCAGCTCGGTGCAGGATGGGCAGGATCTGGCCGAGCGGATCAAGATCTTCCACCCCGGCGACAGCGTGAGCCTGCAGATCATCCGCGACGACAGCGAGATATCGCTCGATATCACGCTCGCGCCCTTCCCAGGGGCCAAGGCGCGGCCCTACATGGGCATCTACTACACATCTCGCCCCGAAGCGCCAGGAGACCTATGATACCCGATAGCCCGCCCACCAGGCCCAGCGGCCTGCGGGGCATCACCATCCGCCGCCCCATGCTGCTGCTGGCCACCGCCGCCGGCCTGTGCTGGGCCTCGGTGTTGGCCATCCTGATCTCGCCCAACCTGGGCACGCTGCCGCCCTTCGCACCGCTGCGCGTGATCTTCTACGCGCTGGTGCTGGCGGCGGCGCTGCTCACCTTCGTGCCGGTGCAGATGGCCATGCGCACGCCGGGGGTGGCGTTCCAGGGGGCCTGCGGCAGCCTGGTGCTGCTCTACGCGCTGGCGTTCATCCCCCCGCCCACCGGCCCGATCTACTTCCTGCCCGATCTGCCAGTGTACCTAATCTTCCTCGGCGGGCTGTTTGCGCTCGGCTCGGCGCTGGCGCTGCCTGCGGCCTACCTGATCGGCACCAAGATCTTCCACTACCGCGCCAAAAAGTACGACACGCGGCGCGCCTGGCGGCAGGCCCACGAGTTCGGCGCGGCGCTGGCGGCCTGCGGTGCGCTGGCCGGGCTGCGGGTGCTCAACCCGCTCTCGGCGGTGGTGGTGCTGCTGATCGCGGTGGTGAGCGAGATTCTGTTCCTCGCCTATGTCAAGCCCCCAGCCTAGCGGCCAGGGCCGATGCGTTCTTGATTCACCTAAGCCTCTTTACCACGAAGACGCGACGGCTCGAAGGCTTGTATCTTTTTCCTTCGAATCTTCGAGCCTTGGTGGTTATTGCCCCCTTTTCCTTTGGTGCCTTGGTGGTGAAAAATTGGTGCTCTGTTGAGAGCGCATAGACCCTACCATATGATGGGGATAGCCCTACAGCACGCCCGGTCGAACCGGCAGAAACATCTTGTACAATAGACCGCAGTAGTACGTGCTCTGACGCGCACGTCGGAAAGGATCGCGCCATGCTTCATATCTCCATCCTTGGAATGGGACTGATCGGCACATCGCTTGGGATGGCGCTCCGCTCGGCGCCAGAGCAGGCCGCGCCGCTCGGTGCCACGGCGATCATCGGCTACGACAGCAACCCCAAGGCCACCGCCGACGCGCGCGGGCGGCTGGCGATCGACCGCCAGGCCCGCACCCTGGAGGAGGCGGTGCGCGAGGCCGATCTGGTGGTGGTGGCCGTTCCCGCGCTGGCCGCCCGCGCGGTCTTCACCGAGATCGCCCCGCTGCTGCGCCATGGCGCGATCGTCACCGACGTGACCAGCACCAAGGCCCAGATTGCGGCCTGGGCCGCCGAGCTGCTGCCTAGCACCGCCACCTTTGTGGGCGGGCACCCCATGGCGGGCAGCGAGCAGTCGGGCGCGCACGCGGCCAGCCCCGACCTCTTCAAGGATGCCATCTACTGCCTGACGCCCACCGCCAAGGCCCGCCCCGAGGCGGTGCAGGTGCTGGATGCGATGGTGCGCCAGGCGGGCGCGAAGCCCTACTACCTCGACCCCGCCGAGCACGACAGCTACGTGGCGGGGGTCTCGCACCTGCCCTTCCTGCTCTCCACCGCGCTGGTGCAGACCACCACCGCCAGCCCCAGCTGGCGCGAGATGGCCACCCTCGCGGCCAGCGGCTACCGCGACATCAGCCGCCTGGCCTCGGGCGATGTGGCCATGCACCGCGACATCTGCCTCACCAACCGCGAGGCGCTGCTGCGCTGGATCGACGAGGCCAGCGCCTGGCTCGGCGCTCTGCGCGAGCAGATCGCCAGCGAAGATCAGCAGGCGCTGCTGGCCACCTTCCAGCAGGCCAAGGCCGCCCGCGACCAGTGGGTGGGCACCAAGCCAGGCCGCCCCGGCGAGGATGACTTTGTCTCGCTCAGCCCGCCGGTGGAGCGGCGCGGGCTGCTGGGCCTTGGTACCAAAAAGCGCGAGCAGCGCTAGCATCCGCACGCCCTAACGACAAGGAGCAACCCCATGGAGCGAAAGATCCGCGTTCTGGTGGCCAAGCCCGGCCTCGACGGCCACGACCGTGGCGCGAAGGTGGTGGCCCGCGCCCTGCGCGACGCCGGGATGGAGGTGATCTACACCGGCCTCCAGCAGACCCCATCCATGATCGTCGAGGCCGCCATCCAAGAAGATGTGGACGCCATCGGCCTCTCCATTCTCTCCGGCGCACATATGACCCTGCTGCCCAAGATCACCAGCCTGCTGCGCGAACAGGGGGCCGACGACGTGCTGGTGGTGGCGGGCGGCATCATCTCCGACGCCGACGCCGCCACGCTGGTGCGCGACCACGGCATCGCCGCCGTATATGGCCCCGGCTCGCCCACCCACGATGTGGTGGACTTCATCCAGACCCACGTCGCCGCATCGCGAGAACTGTGAGGCAGCCCATGGCAGAACAGCCGACCCTGGCCAGCCAGCTGCTGTCCGGCAACCGCCGCGCCCTGGCCCGCGCCATCACCCTGGTGGAGACCGGCGGCCCCGCCGCGCGCGAGCTGATGGGGGCCATCTACCCCAGCACGGGCCGCGCCCACATCCTGGGCGTCACCGGCTCGCCCGGTGCGGGCAAATCCACCCTGGTCAACGCCCTAGCCCAGCACTGGCGGCGCGCGGGCAAGACTGTGGGCATCGTGGCTGTCGACCCGACCTCGCCCTTCACCGGCGGGGCCATCCTGGGCGACCGTATCCGCATGCAGCCCCTGGGCGGCGACGCGGGCGTGTTCGTGCGCAGCATGGCCAGCCGAGGACGGCTGGGCGGCATCGCCCGCGCCACCGACGACAGCCTAGCCCTGCTCGACGCCGCAGGCTTCGACATGGTGATCGTGGAGACTGTGGGCGCGGGCCAGAGCGAGATCGAGGTGCACGGCGTGGCCCACACCACCATCGTGGTGGAGACGCCGGGCGCGGGCGACGATGTGCAGAGCATCAAGGCTGGCATCCTGGAGATCGCCGACCTCTACGTGGTGAACAAGGCCGACCGCGAGGGCGCCGAGGTGGTGATGCGCCAGCTGCGCGCCATGCTGAACCTAGGCGAGCGCAAGCCCGGGGCATGGCAGCCGCCCGTGCTGCCCGCCGTGGCCCAGCAGGGCCAGGGCATCGCCGAGATCGCCGCCGCCGTCGAGCGCCACCGCGCCCACCTGAGCCAGGACGGGCACATGGCCGCGCTCAACCAGCGCCGCGCCGACCGCGCCCTAGCCCACAGCGTGCAGGAGCTGGCCCTGGCCCGCGCCACCGCCGACCGCGCCCGCTGGGACGCGCTGCTGGCCCAGATCGCCGACCGCAGCGCCGACCCCTACACCGCCGCGCTGGCGCTGCTAGATGAGCGCTAGACCCATGCCGGGGCGGGCCGCATCCCGCCCCACATGCCCCCTTCCCAAAAAAGAATCAAACTATAACAGAACTCTTATCATTTCTTCCCCCATCTGGTAATTCGCAAAGTATAATATTCTCCTACAACAGAACAGGACCGATAGGGTATGGCCCGCCATACCGCCGCGTGCTATAACAAAGTCCAACGAGCGCTGCCTCACGCGCCAGCGCCACAACAGTGACACCACCCATGTCCGGAGGTTTTTCTGTGGACGACCTGATCGAAGACCTACTCCACCACCCCAAGGTTCTTGAGACCCGCCAGCACATGCACCACAGCATCCCCAAGCACGATCACCTGCTGCGCTCGGTAAAATTCTCCTACCGCCTCTCGCGCTGGATGAAGGCCGACACCCGCGTCTGTGTCCGCGCCGCGCTCATCCACGACATCGACTCGCGCGAGGGCACGCTCACCAGCCACGGCGGCGTGGCGGCGCGCTGGGCGGCGGCGCAGGGCGAGTGCGACGAAGTGTGCGAGGCGATCGTCAGCCACATGTACCCGTTCGGCCCGGCCCCCACCTCGCGCGAGGCCTGGGTGCTGGTGCTGGCCGACAAGGCCGCATCGCTGGGCGACATGAAGCAGTTCGTGGCGGGGCTGATCAGCGGCAAGAGCATACGGGTGCGGCGCGAGCTGATGGAGAGCGACCCCTACTACAGCGCCAAGCCACGGCGGCGGATCTTCTCCCGCAAGGTCGCAGCCTAGCCAACATCGATCACTATAGCCACTGAAGGCATGAAAAAAGCCCAGCGTTTGCTCGCTGGGCTTTCCTTATGCGCTCAATACACTGGCAACAAGCGCGGCCTCGACCAGCCCCGCCCGCGCTACTGCGCCGCCAGCGGCGGCGGGGCGGCGGGCGGCACAGGCGGCTCGGGGGCAGCGCGGCTATGCGCCCGATCGATCGCCGCCTCGGGCGTGGCCCCGCCCAGCCGCGCGTAGGTGTACACAAACAGGTCGCGGGCGATCGCCGTCAGCGGGGCCGAGAGGATCACGCCCAGCAGGCCGAACACCTGCCCCATCGCGATCAGCACCACCGTGAGAATGGCCGGGTGCACGCCCACGCTATCGCCCACGATGCGCGGCACCAGGATGTTATTTTCCAGCTGCTGCACCACCACGTACACCACCAGGGCGGCCAGCGCGCCCTGCGGCCCCGCGCTGATCAGCGCCACCAGAATGCCCGGGATCGCGCCGATCACCGGCCCCAGCACCGGGATAAACTCGGTAATACCCGCCACAATCGCCAGCAGCAAAATATAGCTCACCTTGATGTGCAGCAGCTCCAGGATCAGCAGGCCGATGCCCACCGCAAGCCCAACGGCAAAGCAGAGGATGATCTGGCCACGTATGTAGTCGCTAAACACCTTGTCGATCATCGTCCAGACGTTCCAAAAATCTGCACGGATGCGGCGATGCAGCATGCGATCGACAAAATCCTGGCCCTTGCGCTGATCATTTAACACATAGAACAGCCAGATCGGAATGATCAGGAAGCCGACCAAGAAGGTGATCGTGCTGACGATTGTGCTGATCTGGGTAAACAAAAAGGTGGTGATCTGCTGGATGTTCGAGCCGATGGCGGTGCGCAGGCTCTGCAGCGAGCTAGCGATCGCCGGATCGATCTGGGCCTGCAGCTGGGGCGGCACGCGCTCGCGATACAGTGTGTTCAGCGAGCTGAGCCGCTGCTCCAGCTCGGAGATGGATGGCACGCTGTCGGCCAGCTGATCGATCTGCTGGACCACCGGCGGCACCACATAGGCGAAGCTGATCACCAGCATCACGATCATGGCCACATACACGGTGAGGATGGCCAGCCAGCGCGGCATCTTGCGGTCCAGCCGGTTCACAAAGGGCGTGAGGATATAGGCCAGCACCAGCCCCATGATAAAGGGCGTCAGCGCCGCGAACGACTGCCAGAGCAGCCAGCCGATGCCATACAGCACCAGCGCCACTAGCAGCCACTGGGCCAGCCGCCCAGCCGAGGGCAGGCTGGGAGCGGCGAGCGGGGCTGGCTGGACCAGCTCGGGCGGCGCGGCGGGCAGAAAAGGCGGGGTTGGCTCCCCGCCCTGCGGTGGGTCAAGAGAGGGCGGTTGACTCATCGCCACAGGCAGTTCCTTTACATTCAAAAGCGGGCAGGCCGCGCCGATCTAGAGCGTGCCCTTCGTGCTCGGCACCGCCCCATCGAGGCGCGGGTCGATGCGCGTGGCCGCATCCAGGGCGCGCCCAAATGCCTTAAACAGGCCCTCCACCTTATGGTGGTCGTTGCGTCCATACTCGACACGGGCGTGCAGGTTCATGCGCGCGTTAAACGCGATGCTCTCGAACAGGTGAAAGATCAGATCGGTGCCCAGCTGGCCGATGCGCGGCGTATCAAACGCGGCGTTAAACACGCAGTAGGGTCGCCCGCCCAGATCGACCGCCACTAGGGCCAGCGCCTCATCCATGGGCACATAGCTGTGGGCGGTGCGCACGATCCCGCGCCGCTCGCCCAGCGCCTGGTCGAGCGCCTTGCCCAGGCAGATGCACACATCCTCGGCGGTGTGGTGCTCGTCGATATGCAGGTCGCCATCGGCCCTCACCGCCAGGTCGAACAGGCCGTGCTTGGCAAACAGCGTCAGCATATGGTCAAGAAAGCCCACGCCCGTCGCAACATCCGCATGGCCCGTGCCATCGATCGAAAAGGTCAGCGTGATCGCCGTCTCGCCCGTCGTGCGGGTGATCGTCCCAGTGCGTGTCATGGTTCCCAAGCTCTCCATTCAATCGCCTACTTTGGGCCAGCGCCCAGCAGGCGCAGCGCCTCAAGAATCTGCGGGTCGTCCTCTTCGCTATAGCGCTTCCAGTCCACATCCACCAGCGAGTCTGGCTGCACGCCGCGGCCCTCCAGGTTCGCACCGCTGCGCAGCTTGAAGTTCTCCTGGGCCAGCCACAGCCGCGAGCCGTCGCGCAGCGAGTAGACATAGATCGACTCGGTGTTGCCCGCCGAGGGCACGCCCACCACCTTGGCCCCGCCCTCCTGAAGCACCGCCGCCAGCACCTCGGCGTAGGACTGCGTGTCGCCATCGATCAGGATGATCAGCGGGATGCGGCGCACATCCGGCCCCGCCGAGGATGTGACGTTCAGCGTGCGCGACGAGCGCTGGTCGTAGAACGTGCCGACCGGGCCGCGCACAAAGTGCCCCAGGATGCCCGCCAGCACATGCTCCCAGCCGCCGCCATTGCCGCGCAGATCCACGATCATGCCGCTCATGGGCCCAGCCGCCACCAGCTCGGTGATCGCGCCGCTCACCTGCGCATCCATATCCTCCACCCACAGCGTCGGGATGCTCAGATAGCCGATGTCGCCGTGCATACGCTTGTAGGTCGGCACAACCCGCCCCTGCACCTCCTGGCGCACCACCACCACATCGTAGGGCTTCTCGCCTGGCCGCTGGATGTTCAGGCGCACCGTCGTGCCCGCCAGCCCCTGCAGGTCGCCGTCGTCCTGGGTGTAGGGGTGACCATCTACCGCGATGATCCGGTCGCGCGGGCGGATGTCGGCCAGCGCCGCCGGGCTATCGGGGAACACCGTGCTGATATAGCCGCTGTCACGCTCGTAGGATGCGATGATGCCGATGCCCACCGTGGTCTCCACGCCCGTGTTGGATGTGTCCTGGCTCTGTGCGGCGGCGGGCGGCAGAAAGCGCGAGTGGTGGTCATCCAGCAGCGCGATCATCTCGGAGAGATCGGCGTAGAAGTCATCGTTCGACTGGGCCTGCTCGATCCTGGGCAGGTACTCGTCGTAGATATTGGCCCAGTTCAGCCCGTTGAAATCGGGGTAGAGGTACTTCTCATCCACCAGCTCCCAGACCTTATCGTAGACCTGGCGACGCAGCGTGGCGCTCAGCGGCGTCGGCTGCACGCTGGTGGGCGGGGCCGCGCTGGCGGGCAGCGGCGTCGGCTCGGGGGTGATGGTGGGCAGCGGCGTGGGCGTGGGGAAGCGGGTGGGGGTGGCCAGCGCCGTCTCGCTCAGCGCAGGCTGGGCCAGCATGGGCTGCGGCTCGTGGGCCAGCTGGGGCGCGCAGCCCGCCAGCGCCCCAGCGACCAGGCCAAGGCGCACCGAGCGCCTGAGCATCACAAGATGTCGACGGTAGCGCACCCTCTACTGCTCCAGGCTAAATGCGGCGGCCAGCACCTCGCCCGCCGCCCGCGCCCCGACGCTCGAACCCTCGCCGCCATTCTCGATCATCACCGCCACCGCGTAGCGCGGGTTGTCCACCGGCGCGATGGCGATAAACCACGCGTGCGGGGTTGCGCCGGGCACATTCTCGGCGGTGCCCGACTTGCCGCCCACCAGCGCCACCGATGGGTCGACCTGCTGCGCCGCCTTGCCAAAGCCGTACTCGACGCCAGCCCGCATGTTCACCCGCATCTTGGCCGCCGTCTCCGAGGACATCACGCGGCGGATGGCGCTGGGGCCGTGGGTGTAGATCGTCGCGCCGTCGGGCCGCGTGATATGGTCAACCAGATAGGGGCGCATCATCACGCCATCGTTCGCGACCGAGGCCGCCACCATCGCCATCTGCAGCGGCGTCACCAGCAGCTGGCCCTGGCCGTAGCCGGTGTCGGCCACCGCCGCCTTGGTGTTCAGAAAGCCCGGGTCGACGTAGATCTGGCTGGCCCGCGTGGGCAGGTCGGTAAAGCCGCTGTAGCTGTCGGGCGTATCCTGCGGGCGGTAGATATCGAAGCGCTCGGCGATCTCCACCTCTTTCTCCTGTCCCAGCCGCATGGCATATTCTGCAAACGCGGTGTTGCACGAGAAGGCGTAGACATGCTCCAGATTCGATGGGTTGCCGGTGCGCGTAAACAGGTCGTTGACCGCATTCACCACCGGCGGCGCGCCCTCGTCGGTGTAGCGCTCGTTCGGGCAGTCGATCTCATCCGGGCGGCCAAGCTGCGGGTTCTCCAGCGCGCCGATGGCCGTCACGGTCTTATAGGTCGATCCCGGCGGGTAGCGGCCCTGCACCGGACGGTTGATCAGCGGCTGGCCCGAGGCATCGCTGGTGATCTCATTCCAGTAGGCCCCCACCCGGCTATTATCGGCGGCGCTATCCTCGGCGTCGTTGTTGGTGGCCAGCCCGCGCGGGTCAAAGTTCGGGCCGCTGGCCATGGCCAGCACCGCGCCCGTCTTGGGGTTCAGCACCACGATCGACCCGGTGCGGCCCGCCAAGATCTGGCCCGCCGCCGCCTGCAGCGGCGCGCTGAGCGTCAGATGCAGGTCGCTGCCCACACGCGGGTTGCCCAGCATCCAATCCTGCCAGCGGCTCCAGGCGTCGTGCTCGCCGCTGAGGTAGTCGCTATAGGTCAGCTCTAGCCCACTCTGGCCGAAGCGGCTGCTGAAATAGCCCAGCACATTGCCAAAGGAGGTGGGGTCGAACTCCTGCTCGATCGGGTAGGTGCGCGTGGCGAAGCCGTTGGTCACCCGGCTGCTGGCCAGCACCCGCCCGGTGCTATCCACGATCTTGCCGCGCTGCACGCGCTCGGCATCAATAATCGGGCGCACATTGCTGGTCGACTGGCCAGTCTGGTCATCGGTATAGATGAAGTTGTAGATCTCATGCGAGCGGACAAACTGCTGCCGCAGCAGCTCGAAGCTGAGCAGCGAGAAGCCCACCGCCACCACAATCGCCAGGTTCTGGATGCTGCGCGCGACACCGTGCGGCGCCTTCGGCAGCGAGAAGCGAATTGTCAGCAGCAGCAGGGGCGCGGCCAGCCACAGCGACAGGATCCAGCGCGAGTCCTGCTCCACCGGCTGGAGCATGCCGTAGATCAGCAGCAGGGCCGCGCCGATCATGGATGCGATGCTCACCGCCTGGCGTACGGTCACCGTCTGCCGACGCGAGGAGAGATCGACCGTGCCGCCGCGCTTGCGGGCAAATGCTGCTTTTGGATGTCGAACAGAGCGTTTCATGTATCTTTCAACCTTAAGCTATGGCTCAGGCGCTCGGCAGCGCTGGGGTGCTGTGTACAACGACCACTAGCGATCGCCCCTGCGCGAGGCGACCACATCTGGCAGCACATCCTACCACAACTTATTGGCGGGGCATACCAACGAGCAAGGGGCCGCGCCGGGCAGCGCCCAGCATGTGCGAGCCTGGCGGTGGAAACAGGCGGCAGCCCGAAGGCGCGCTACGGCTCAAGCGGCGCGGTGGCACGCACCGTCACGCCGCTGCCCTCGGTCTCGAACACATCGAGCCGTCCGCCCAGCTCGGCAAAGCGATACTGCATGGCGCGCAGCGCATGCAGCCGTGGGCGCTCAAAGCTGCCATCAAGCAGACCGATCCCATTATCCTGGATCAGCAGCGCGATCGAGAGCGGATCGTAGCGGAGGGTCACATCGACTTTGGTGGCGTGCGCGTGCTGGTGGATGTTCAGCAGCGACTCCTGCAGCAGGCGCTGCAGCACAACCTGGTGAGGGTAGCGGAGCGCGTGAGGGCGGCCAAGCACCGTCACACGGGCGGTGGCACCGGTATAGTCGCTAAAGCGGGTGATGCAGATCTGCATCCAGCGCTGAAAATCCATATCGAGCTGGGGCATGGGCGCGTAGAGCATCCGCCGCAGATCCTCGACATGCGGCTCGGCGGCGGTGCGGATGGCGGGGCCAGCGCCGCCCTGCGGATGGCCGCCCAGCGCCAGGCTACGGTCGGCGGTACGGGCCGGCCCACCGCCCCGCCGGATACCGCCGATATCGCCGCGCTCGCCGCCGCTCGGCTCGTCGAAGTAGGAGCGCGGGGCGCGGCGCGGCGCGGCGCGGCGCGCGCTGCGGTGGCGCAGATACTCGACCGCCACGGGAAAGCACAGGCCAAAGCACGGGGCCAGCAGCAGCATGGCCAGCAGCTCCACATTGCGCTCTTGGGCGACCAGCAGCGTGGGCTGCTGGCCATTGCGCAGGTAGAGCGCCAGCGTGAGCGAGACGGTGAGCAGCCCGGCCATAAACCCGCCGCGCCAGCCAAACAGCAGCGCAGGCAGCACCACGCCGCTCAAGGCATAGAAGCTGAGCGGCCCGGCCCAGCCGCCGGTCACCATCAGCATGGCCACACAGTAGACAATATCGAGGCTGAGGATCGCGGGGTAGCGCTGGGAAACCTGGGCGTACTGGCGCGAGAGCACGGCGGCGAGCAGATTCAGCAGCGCGGCGGCCATCAGCGGCAGGATGTACTGCTGGGTGACCCCTTGCCAGACAACCGCAGCCCCGGCCAGCAGCCAGGTGAGCCATCGGTAGGAGAGAAAGACAGAGGTATCAGCAAGCGCAGGCTGATGTGGGCATTGGTTGCTCACCTGTCACCTCGTGGGTAGGTTTCATAGGCATGCCCCTCGATCGCAGAGCGCAGCGCAAGACAGTGGCAAGGGAAGGGCGGCATGGCGCATACGGTGCATCGCATATGATGCAGAAATGCGTATGGAATGCTATTTTGCAGGTATAGTGTAGCAGAAAGCGTTTCGTGCAGCAAGGATCAGCAGGGCCAAAAATGTGCACAATCGCCAGATTTAAACGGGGATGTCGTAGAGAAAATACAAAGACGCCGCCTTGGGTTATCCAAGGCGGCGTCTCGGCTGGCTGGGGAACAGGGACTCGAACCCCAACTACTGGAGCCAGAATCCAGCGTTCTACCGTTAAACTATTCCCCAATACACCACAAGCCAAAGCTTGTTGGTGCCGAAGGTGGGATTTGAACCCACACGAGGTCACCCTCACTACGCCCTGAACGTAGCGCGTCTGCCAGTTCCGCCACTTCGGCAAATTGTCAATGTGCCCGCGCCCCGCGCGGTGGGTATTTCGCGTAGCGGTAACAAGCGTTGCCGCTACGCAGTTGGCTGGGGAACAGGGACTCGAACCCCAACTACTGGAGCCAGAATCCAGCGTTCTACCGTTAAACTATTCCCCAATACCTACAAGCCATAGCCAAAGGACTTGTTGGTGCCGAAAGTGGGATTTGAACCCACACGAGGTCACCCTCACTACGCCCTGAACGTAGCGCGTCTGCCAGTTCCGCCACTTCGGCAAGTGGTTCACGAGCTTTCTGATGCCTTCTGCGCTGTTTCGCTTCGGCGTTTCTACTCGCTCGCGACGGGGTGCATATTAGCACGGGTCTCAGTATTTGTCAAATGCCGACAAGGCGGCGCAGCTGCTGGTTGCGGCCAAGCCGCTCAAGCAGGTTGCGCTTGAGGTTGTAGACCACGCTGACGGTGGCAAATAGGTCGCTGTGACGAGAGAAAATGTCGCCGGGCTTCATGCCAAGCACGAAGGACTCGTAGAGGATGATGCGCTCGGAGGGGTCGTTCAGCAGGGTGGTGATGCACGACCAGATCTCCTCGCGGTGCGCGCGGTCGAGCACCATCTCGTCAGGCGAGGCCTGATCATCCTGGGCGGTGGCCAGCGCCTCCTCGGGCAGCACCTCGGCCCACGACTGGGCGCGCACACTGTCGATCACCACGCAGTTGGTGCAGAGCTGCAGGTAGTGCAGCAGGGCCGCTAGGCTAGGGAACGACTCGAAGGATTTCGAGCGCATAGCCTTCCAGAACTTGGTGAAGGCCGACACCACAAAAAACTCGCTGCTCTCGCCTGTCTGCGAGAACGCGCCGCAGCGGCGAACCCAGCTCTCGACCAGTGGCGAGTAGTGCTGGTACATATACTCCCAGGCGATCTCGCACTCGTCGACCAGGGCGCGGCGGAACAGCTCGTAGGCGTAGGATGTGTCGTTGACCTGGCCGCGGTAGAAGCGCTCGCTCTCGGCGGCGCAGCGCTGGATGAGGATTGACAGATCCATCTGCGCCAGAAGGGGGGTCTCGCTCGCGAACATCGGCTCGGCGGTGTGGCGGGAAACAGTGGTGGTCTGGTGCATATACATCTGCGCTATCTCCTCTGCACCCGCGGCTGGCGGGGATCAGTACTAGTCAGAACTATTTCGTAGCTCTACTCTACCCGACCGATGAAGGATACGCAGTTAAATACTTTACAGGGGAGCTGTTAACTTAAAAACAGATGAGGAACACCCGGTTAATTACTGGCAGCGCTGGGCGAGGGCATCCTGGTTGAGCACCGTGATGCGAGAATCTTGGTCGACCGCCACGTAGCCCTGCTGGCGGTAGAAGGCCAGCACCTGGTTGACCCGCACGCGCGATGCGCCGACCATGCCGGCCAGATCGGTCTGGCTGAGCCGCAGGGGGATGAGCACACCCAGCTGCTGGGGCTGGCCGTACTCGTTGGCGAAGGCCAGCAGCTGGCGCGCGACCCTCCCAAATACATCTAACGTCGCCAGGGCCTGAATTTGGGCATTGGCCAGGCGCAGCCGCCGCGAGAAGATGCGCACGAGATTAGAGTTCATCTCGGGGATGCGCTGGATACTTTGCTCGAAGCTGCGGCCATCCATCCACAGCACCTGCGAGTCTTCGAGGGTCTCGACGGTGGCCGAGCGCCCGATGTTCTCGAGCACGCTCATCTCGCCCACCAGCTCGCCTGGCCCGAGGATGGCCAGGATCACGCTGCTGCCATCAACCTGCTCGGCGTGGATCTTGACCGTGCCTGAGAGGATGATGTAGACCACCTCGCCGGGCTGCTCGGCGGTGGCGATATCGGTGCCCGCCGACACCTGGCGGCGGCGGAGAATGGTGTTGAGGTGTTGAAGCTGCTCAAGCCCAAGGTTATGAAAAAGTGGTAGCTTTCCTAACGTTTGTGGATCGGAGACAGCTGGCATTACCAAACCTCATCAACAGCTTGCGTCAGACAACGACGCAATCATCTTCCGCACATTTGCCGATGCCGGTATGGTATCATATATTTCACGATGTTTATACCAGAGAATTGCGCTTTCAGCCCCGCTTATTGCGGCGCAGTTCGCCTTCTGCCCCGCCAAAGGGCCGCTGCTAGCCAGCCCAGCAGGTTGGCCAGCACATCGCCCACGGTATCCTCGACGCTCCACTGCATATTGATCGCGCTCACATCGCCGCGCTTGGCCAGCTCGTAGCGGTGGGTCCGGTACTCGGCCAGCTCCCACAGGGCCGTGACCACCGCCAGCCCGGCCAGGGCGGTCAGCGCACGATGCCGAGCGGCCCAGCCCGCCACACCCGCCGCCACCGCGCTAGGCGCGAGGTGCCGATCAAGCGCGCTGGCCGCATCCATGGCGGTGGCGCTGAGCGCAAAACCGGCGGCGGCGTGGGGCAGCGCATCGAAGCCAAGCCCCGCCAGCCGCATCTCGCCCCACGCGCCCTTGTAGATGTTGAACTGCGGGTGCGAGAGCATGTAGCCCGCCGCCAGCGGCGCGGCGTAGGCGGCGTAGGCAGGCCGCTCACAGGCGATTTCGCGGGCGGTGGCGGCCAAGGCAGATGGCAGGCCACCCTGGCCCTGGGAGGCGCTGGGAAGGGCACGGCGCAGCAGATCGGGCAGCAGCAGGGCGGCGGCGTTCAGCGCCAGGTGGGGGAGCCAGGTGGTGCGCATACGGTAGTGGCGGCGGTTGGCCTCGGCGGTGGCGGCGACCCCGGCCAGCAGCGCGTAGCGGGCAAGATCGGGCAGGTTCATGGCGGGCCTTTCTGCTATCGGGTGTTCTGCCCCTGCCGATGCAACCCGCGTGCCGCTGGCACCACATGTGCTTGTTGGCCAGCATGAGCACATTTTCACTGATCACATTCAACTGCTTTGGCGTGCCCGGCCCGGTGACCCACCTGCGGCTGCGCGCGCTGGCGCAGCAGCTCGATGCGGTAGGGCCCGACGTGGTCTGCCTGCAGGAGGTGCAGGTCTGGCCATACCACCGGCTGCTGCGGGCCGCGTGCGCCCCGCACTTCCCGCACAGCGCATCCGCGCCGCACATCCACGCCCCGCGCGGCGGGCTGCTCAGCCTCGCCCAGCAGCCGATCGGCGGCCACAGCTTTATACCCTACCGCGACCGTGGCCTGTGGTACAGCCCGGCGCTGGCCGATGTGGCGCTTTCCAAAGGCATACTGCGCACCGAGCACTGGTGCGGCGCGCAGCGCGTGGTGGTGCTGAACACCCACCTGAGCGCCAACTACCGCGGCGACTGGCAGAGCGAAAACCCCTACCTGCAGACCGAGCGCCGCCAGCTGGAACAGCTGGCCGAGGTGATGCGGCACCAGCCCGAGGATGCCCTGGTGGTGGCCTGCGGCGATTTCAACGTGCCGCGCGGCACGGCCCTGTACGACGAGTTTGTGCAGGCCAGCGGCGCGCTCGACCCGCTGGCCCACGACCAGCGGCCAAGCTACCGCCCGCTGCCGGGCATCCCCGCGCGGTTTGCGCTGCCGATCGACTACACCTTTGTGCGCGCGCCCGCGCTGCCGGGGCTGGCGGTGCAGAGCGACCTGTGCTTTGGCGAGCGAGTGCAGCTGGGACGAGGTATGGGCTTCCTGTCGGATCACATCGGGGTGCGGCTGGATGTGCGCTGGGGCTAGGGCGCAAGCAGGCTTATGGCGTCGGGGCGCAGCTGGAGCGTGATCGGCTGGCCTGATGCGGGCAGGTCGGCTGCATCCAGCTCGAAGGTGAGCACGGGGCCAGCGGCTGGCTGCACCTGGATGCGCGAGCTACCGCCGCGAAACAGCCGATCGATCACCGTGCAGGCCAGCAGATTCGGCCCGGCGCTGCTGGGGTGGGCCAGCTGGGCAGCCTCGGGGCGGATGACAATAGACGTTAGGGTTTCGGCGGCTGAACCTTTTGCATACAACACCCCAAGCGCAGTGTCGACCCGCACCAGATCAGCCTCCTGCCCGCCCACCGTGGCCGCAAGCACATTCGAGAAGCCGAGAAAGCGCGCCACAAACAGCGTGCGCGGCTGGCGGTAGACCTGCTCGGGCGTGCCAACCTGCTCGATCTGGCCGGCGTTCATCAGCACGACCCGATCGGCGATCGCAAAGGCCTCGGCCTGATCGTGTGTGACATACAGGCTGGTCTGGCCAAGCCGCCGCAGGATACCCGCCAGATCGTCGAGCAGGCGCTCTCGCAATGCGCGGTCGAGCGCCCCCAGCGGCTCGTCGAGCATCAGCAGGCGCGGGGCGGGCGCAAGGCTGCGGGCCAGGGCCACGCGCTGCCGCTCGCCGCCCGAGAGCGCATCCACCCGGCGCGGGCCGTAGCCAGCCAGCCCCACCAGATCCAGCAGCTCGGCCACGCGGCGCTGGGTCTCATCCCTGGCGGCGCGGCGCATCTGCAGGCCAAAAGCCACATTCTCGGCCACCGTGCGGTGCGGAAACAGCGCGTAGTCTTGAAACATCAGGCCGAAGCCGCGCTGGTGCGTGGGGGTGGCATCCACCGCCTGGCCAGCAAAGCGGATAGCGCCAGCATCCTGCTGCTCTAGCCCGGCCACGAGCCGCAGCAGGGTCGATTTTCCGCAGCCCGATGGGCCAAGCAGGCAGACCACATGTCCCTGCTCGGCGGTTAGGCTCACGCCTCGTAGCGCGGCGATCTGACCGTAGTGTTTAAAAAGCTGATCGATGTCTAGCATGCAGCCACAGCCGTAAGGCAGCAAACGCGCACAAAGTGCTATAATTCGGCGCGCTTTTCTTGAACAACGCGCCTTTCGCGCCATTCCTTGTTATAATGCAACCCATCGGATACCACGTCAGGCGAAGCATGGAACTGATTGTAACACACAGCAACACCGACTTCGACGGCCTCGCGGCGCAGCTGGCGGCCCAGAAGCTCTACCCACGCGCGATCGCGGTGCTCAACCACCGCCTGCGCGACAACGTGGCCGAGTTCGAGTCGCTGCACCACCAGCACCTCCCCTTCGTGCGCGAAGAGGATCTGCCCGAGCGCCCGGTCAGCCGACTGATCGTGGTAGACACGCCCAGCGCGCCATCGCTGCCCGGCCTGGACGATGAGCAGATCCCCACGCTGATCATCGACCACCACCCGCGCAGCCAGCCGCCGCGCCCCCACGAGGAGCTGATCCACGCCGAGCTGGGCGCGACCACATCGCTGCTGGTGGCCCGCCTGATCGAGCGCGGCTGCGGGCTGAGCGCCACCGAGGCCACCCTGATGCTGCTGGGCATCTACGAGGACACCGGCCACCTTTCCTACCCCACCACCCGCCAAGAGGATGTGGCCGCCGCCGCATGGCTGCTGGGCCAGGGTGCGCAGATCGAGGCCGTCGGCGAGTTCCTGCACCGCCCACTCACCGCCGAGCAGGAGCGGATCTTCCGCCAGATCGAGTCGCGCATGCAGATCCTGACGATCGACGGCTGGAGCATCCTGCTGGCCTCGGCGGCCATCCAGGGCGACGCTCCCCAGCTGGCGGTGCTGGCCGAGAAGCTGGCCGACCTCTACGCGCCATCGGTGATCGGCCTAGCGATCAGCACCAACCACCACGGCACGCAGATCATCCTGCGCGCCGCCACCGATGCGATCGACGCCGGGGCGATCGCGCGGGGCTTCGGCGGCGGCGGGCACGCGGCGGCGGCGGCGGCGTTTGTGCGCGGGCAGGGCTGCGAGTCGGTGCAGGCCGACCTTGAGCGGGCCATCCGGCGCATGCTGCGGCCCAGCACCGCTGCCGAGCAGCTGATGTCGCGCGTGGTGCGCTGCCTGCCCACCACCGCCACCATGGCCGAGGCCAGCGCCGCGCTGGAGCGCAGCGGGCATAGCGCGCTGCCGCTGGTGGATGCCCAGCAGGCCCCGCGCGGCATCCTGACGCGCCAAGATGCCGACACGGCCATGCGCCACGGCCTGGGCGGCGCGGCGGTCAGCGCGTTTATGTGGCCATGCCCGCCGACCGTGGCCCCGCACACCATGATTGGCGAGGTGCGACGACTGCTGGCCGACCGCCAGGGCAGCCCCCATGGCAAGCTGCTGGTGACCGACATGGGCGGGCGGCTGATGGGCATCATCACGCGGGCCGATCTGCCGGTGGATGATGCCGATACATACCACCCCAACGATGCGGAGGAGCTAGAGCACTTTTTGGCCCCACGGCTGCTGGAGCTACTGCGCACCGCCGCCGAGCAGGCCGAGCAGCAGGGCTGCTGGCTCTACCTGGTGGGCGGCACCGTACGCGACATGCTGCTGGGGCGGGCGCAGGGCGACCTCGACCTGCTGGTTGAGGGCAACGCCATCCGCCTGGCCGAGGCGCTGGCCAACCGGCTGGGTGGCCAGGCGACCAGCTACCGCCAGTTCGGCACGGCCACGCTGGCGCTGGATGACCCGCAGATCGACACGCGCTCGCTCGACTTTGTGACCGCCCGCAGCGAGTTCTACGCCGCACCGGGCGCGCTGCCGCAGATCGAGCCTGCGGGGCTGCGCCACGACCTGCGGCGGCGCGATTTCACTATCAATACGCTGGCGATCTGCCTCAACGCCTCGCGCTACGGCTGGCGCTACGACCTGCACGGCGGCGAGCGCGATCTGGAAACCAAGCAGATCCGCGTGCTGCACAGCCTGAGCTTCATTGACGACCCGACCCGCATCCTGCGCGCCGCCCGCTTCGCCGCGCGGCTGGGCTTCACTATCGAGCCGCACACCCGCGCCCTGATCGGCGACGCGCTGGATCGCGGCCTGCTGGGCGTGATCTCGCCCCAGCGCCTCTTCAACGAGCTGAGCCTGGTGCTGCACGAGCCGCAGCCCCCGCTGGCCCTGGAGCTACTGGACGAGCTGGGCGCGCTGCAGGCCATCTACCCGACGCTAGGCTGGGGCGCGGCGCAGAGCCGCCAGGCCCAGGCCGCCCGCGCGGCGGCGCTGGGCGAGACGCCATACGCACTGGTGGTGCTGGGGCTGCTGATCTACCCGCTTGCAGATGCTGACCGCGCCGAGCTGCTCGCCCGCTACCAGCCGCCCGCGAACATCGTGCGGCTGGCCGAGGATGTGGGCGCGGTCCGGCGCGCTATGGGCCAGATCCATAATGCCGCCCTGGCCGACAGCGCACTGGATCGGCTGCTGAACGGGATTGGCGCAGCGGCCCTGCACACCGCCGCCTGCGCCGAGGGCGGCGCGGCTGCCGCCCAGATCCGCCGCTACATCCAGGCCCTACGGCCCACCCGCATCGCGCTGAACGGGCGCGATCTGCAGCAGCTGGGCTTCCCGCCTGGGCCGCGCATCGGCCAGATGCTCGCCGAGCTGCGCGCGGCCAAGCTCGATGGGCTGGTCTCCAGCCGCGCAGATGAGGAGGCGTGGGTGCTCCACACCTTTGCCAACCCAACGATATAGTTAGGTGCGCAGCGCCGCACGATGAAAAGTGAAAGCTCGATGATCTACGACACAACCGCCACCCTGAGCCCCTGGATCAGCAGCCCCCTCGCCCAGCGAGCCGCCGAGCAGCTCGACCACAGCGCCGACGTGATCGAGACCGCCATCCGCATCCAGCAGATCGCCGCGCCCACCTTCAGCGAGGGGGCGCGCGCCGAGGCCGTGCGCCAGCTGATGCTGGAGTATGGGCTGGCCGATGTGGATGTGGATGCGATCGGCAACGTATACGGGCGCGTGCCGGGCCGCGAGCCGCAGGGAGGCCTGCTGATCGCCGCGCATATGGACACAGTGTTCCCCGCAGCCACCGACCTAGCCATCCGCCGCGAGGGCCAGCGGATCTACGGCCCCGGACTGGGCGATAACAGCCTGGGCGTGGCCGCGCTGCTGCACCTAGGCAAGGCGCTGATCGCGCAGCAGATCGTGCCCGCCCACGACCTGTGGCTGGTAGCCGATGTGGGCGAGGAGGGCCTGGGCGACCTGCGCGGCATGCGCGCGGCGGTGGGGCGGCTGCGCGGCAGCATCCGTCGCGCGATCGCCCTGGAGGGCACCGGCCACGACCGGATCGTGCACGAGGCCATCGGGGTGCGGCGCTACCGGATCACGGCCAAGGCCCCTGGCGGCCACTCGTGGCAGAACTTCGGCGCGCCGAGCGCTATCCACAGCCTGGTGCGTCTGGCCGAGCGCCTCACCCACCTGGAGCTTCCCAAGGCCCACAGCAGCTACAACATCGGTGTGATCGAGGGCGGCACCAGCATCAACGCGATCGCCGAGCACGCCTCGCTGCTGCTCGACCTGCGCTCGGTCGAGTCCGACGCGCTTGGCCACCTCATCCGCCAGGCCGAGCGCATCGTGGCCACGGCCCAGGCCGCCGAGCCGCAGGTGACGATCAGCGCCGAGGTGGTGGGCGACCGCCCCGCAGGCCGGATCGGCCACGACCACCCGCTGGTGCGGCTGGCCCAGGCGGCCTACAAGGCCGTGGGCACCACCACCTCATCCGGCGTGGGCAGCACCGACGCCAATATCCCGCTGAGCATGGGCATCCCCGCCGTGTGCATCGGCGTGACCGATGGGGCCAACGCCCACCGGCTCGACGAGTATATCGAGACCACCAGGGTGGGCCAGGGTATGCGCGCCCTGCTCTGGCTGGCGCTGGCCGCAAGTTAGGCAAAACACAGCTTTCCTAACCACATGGGCGCACCGCTATGGTGCGCCCGCCCCATACGATCCCCGCTCGCACCCCCAACAATTAACCAAGGCTTGCCGCTGCGTTAACACAGATTTAATTATTCTCCCGTAGGCTATAGCCATACCAGCGTCCAGTGCTATAAGGAACAACCGTGGAACGTCGCCTACGCGGACTACTCCTGATCGCGATCTTCGGCAGCATGACGGCGTGCAGTGATCCGAATGCGGTCGCATCGTCAACCGATATTGCCACGATCCCGGCAGCCACCGCACCAGCGGCACCATCGGTGTCGGCGGCCACCATCCCCGCCGACGCGTCGCTGGTGGGCACGATCGTGATCGACGGGTCGAGCACGGTCTTCCCGATCACCGAGGCGATCACCAGCCAGTTTCAGCAGCAGGCCCCCAATGTGCATGTGCAGCTGGGCGTCAGCGGCAGCGGCGCGGGGTTCAAAAAGTTCTGCCTGGGCGAGCTGACCATCGCCGACGCATCGCGCCCGATCAGCAGCGAGGAGATCCAGCAGTGCGCGGCAAATACGATCGAGTTTATCGAGCTTCCGGTCGCCTTCGATGGCATCTCGGTGGTGGTCAACAATAGCAACACCTGGGTCGAGTGCGTCACCACCGACGAGCTGAAGCGCATGTGGGAGCCAGCCGCCGAGAAGACGATCACACGCTGGAAGCAGATCCGCCCTGGCTGGCCCGACGAAGAGCTGAAGCTCGAAGGCCCCGGCGTCGACTCGGGCACCTACGACTACTTCACCAGCGCCGTGGTGGGAACCGAGCACCTGAGCCGCAGCGACTACACCGGCAGCGAGGATGACTACCTGATCGTGCAGGATATCATCAGCAACCGCTATGCGCTGGGCTTCTTCGGCTACGCCTACTACCGCGAGTTTCAAGATCAGCTCAAGGTGCTGGCCATCGACGCCGGGCACGGCTGCGTAAAGCCCAACGAGCAGACGATCGCCGACGGCAGCTACCAGCCGCTCGCGCGCCCGCTGTTCATCTACGTACGAAAGGATGCGCTGGCGCGGCCCGAGGTCAGCACCTTTGTGGAAACCTACCTGGCCCACGCGAGCCAGGCCGTGGCCAATGTGAAATATGTGCCGCTGACGCCAAACGTGGCCGCGCTGGTACGCGCCCGCGCCCAACAGCAGAAGACAGGCTCGGTGTTTGGCGGCAAGCTCCAGATCGGCGTCTCCATTGAGCAGCTGCTCAACCTTGAGGAGAACAGATGAGCCTCCACGCCCGAGGCCACACATCATCGCACACACCCATGATCTTCTCCATACGCACCAAACTGCTCGCCGCCTTCGCGCTCGATCTGCTGCTGATGGTGAGCCTCGGTTTCTTCGGGCTGCACCAGATGAGCGAGATGAACGAGAAGGCCTCGTTTGTCGAGACCACCACCATCCCATCGCTCGACATCGCCGACAACATCAACTTCATCATCACCAAGTACCACGGCCTCCAGCTAGAATACATCATCAACAACAGCAGCGCCGACAAGACACGGATCGAGCAGGAGCTAAGCGACCTGGAGGGCCAGATGAGCCAGCAGTTCGCCAGCTACCAGCAGATCGAGGGCGCGCGCGGCGGCACGCCCTCGCTCGGCACGGCCAAGGCCGCCTGGGATGCCTTTGTGGAGGCCACCCACCAGCGCTTCCTGCCCTCGGCGCGGCAGAGCAACACCGGGTCGGTGCAGCCCGCCCTGAACCGGCTCAACCCGCTGTACCAGGCCGTGGTCAGCGCCGCGCAGCAGCTGGGCCAGGAAAACCAGCGCGAGGCCACCGAGGCCCTGGGCGATGTGCAGCAGGGCTACCAGACCTCGCGCATGGTGGTGCTGGCCGACACCATCGTGACCCTGGTGCTCTCGGCGGTGATCGGCCTGATGCTCTCAACCCGGATCGCCAGCCGCGTGCGGCGGATCACCACGGCCACCGTGGCGGTGGCGGCGGGCGACCTCGACCGCAGCGTCGAGGTGGCCACCCGCGACGAGCTGGGCGTGCTGGCCAAGAACTTCAACCAGATGGTGGACAGCCTGCGCAGCCAGCGGGCCGCGCTGGAGCAGCGCAACGCCGAGATCGCCGAGAGCCTGCGCCGCCAGCAGCAGCTGACCGAGGACCTGATCCGGGGCAAGCAGGCCGAGGAGGAGGCCACCCGCGCCCGCACCGCCGCCGAGGCCGCCAGCCAAGCCAAAAGCATGTTCCTGGCCACCATGAGCCACGAGCTGCGCACGCCGCTCACGGCCATCCTGGGCTACGCCCAGCTGCTGCACATGCGCGCCTCGATCAAGCAGCCCGACATGGTGCCCGAGCTGGATCGGCTACGCGGCGCGGGCAAGCACCTGCTCACCATCATTAGCAACATCCTCGACTTCTCGAAGATCGAGCAGGGCCGCATGGATCTGGACATTACCAGCTTCTCGGTCAGCCAGCTGGTGCAGGAGATCGTGGGGATCACCGAGCCGCTGGCGGGCGACCAGGGCAACCGCCTGATCGCGAGCCTGCCTGCCGAGGAGATCGCCATGTCGTCGGACAGCTCGAAGATCCGCCAGATTCTCTTCAACCTGACCAACAACGCCATAAAATTCACCAAGGATGGGACGATCCGCATCAGCATCGCGCGTGCGACCCAGAGCGCTCAGCCGTGCGTGGTGTTCACCGTGGAGGATACCGGGATAGGGATGAGCGCCGAGCAGATCGCCAAGCTCTTCCAGCCGTTCACGCAGGCCGATGCCTCGGTGACGCGCCGCTACGGCGGCACCGGCCTCGGCCTGGCGCTCAGCCGACAGCTAGCGCGGATGCTGGGCGGCGAGATCGCCGTGGCCAGCACGCCGGGGGTCGGCTCGGCCTTCACGCTCACCCTGCCGCTCACCATCGGCCCCGAGGGCGAGGCGCAGGCCGGTTCATCGCTGATGCTCGCGACCGCCTAGTAATCTTACGTCAACACAAGGGTAGCACTTATGAGCACAAAAACCGTCCTGGTTGCGGATGACAACCACGACAACCGCTATATCATCGGCCAGATGCTTGAGGTCAACGGGTTCAAGGTGATCTACGCCCGCAATGGCCGCGAGGCCATCGAGCAGGTGAGCGCCCAGCGGCCCTCGCTGGTGTTCATGGATCTTTCCATGCCCGAGGTGGATGGCTGGACTGCCACCCGCACGATCAAGGCCGAGCCAGCGATCGCCCACACGCCGATCATCGCTGTGACCGGCCACGTGACGCCCGCCGACATCCAGCACGCCAGCAGCGTGGGCTGCTCGGATGTGCTGACCAAGCCCTTCGAGTACGACGACCTGATCCGCAAGGTTCGCAAGCTGATCTAGGGCCTGTTCAGGGCAGCAGAAAGCGGCGGTCGCACGGTGCGACCGCCGCTTTCTGCTGCCCGAGGGTGGCTACTTCTTGCTGGATGTGATGATATCCACCCGCGCGCTCATGCCTGCGCGCATGCCCTCGATCGTGTCGACCGTCACGCGCACCAGGTAGGTGCGCAGCGTGCCCTGCACCGAGGCGGCGGGGGCGATATAGCTGACGGTGCCGGTGATCACCTGATCGGGCAGGGCATCTAGGCGCAGCTCGGCCTGCTGGCCCTCCTTCACCTTGCCGATATCCACATCGCTGATCTGCACATCCACGTGCATCGAGCTGGTGTCCACCACGCGCACCACCGGCCCGCCGCTGACCGTGCTGGAGTCGCCCGGGTCCACATTCACCACCGAGACCACGCCATCGAAGGGGGCGCGCAGCTCGGCGCGCGAGCGGCTGATCTTGGCTAGCTCCAGCGCCGCCGTGGCCTGGGCCACCGCGCCGCCCGCCTGGGCCTTCTGCGAGTTGTTGGGCGAGGGCTGCAGCTTGGCCTGGTTAGCCTTGGCCTGGGCCAGCGCTGCCTGGGCCGAGGCCAGATCGGCGACATCGGCGTCGGCGTTGACCTTGTCGGTGGCGGCCTGGGCCTGCACCACCTGCTGGTCGGCGGCCTGCACGCCCGTGACCTCGGACTGCCGCGCGGTCTCGGCGGCGGCCTGGGCCACGGCCACATTCTCCTCGGCCTGCTTCAGCGCGGCCTCGGCCTGCTGGAACTGGGCCGCGTAGTTCTGCCGCCCGCCCTCGGAGAGTTTGTTGGGCGACTTCTTGCCAGCGCTGGAGGTCACGTTTGGCGTGATCGGGTCATTCCCAGTCTCCTGCACGTAGTCCCAGTTGTACTTGGCCTGGGCATACCTAGCCTGGGCCGCCGTCAGCGCCTGCACCGCCTGCTCCAGCTGCGACTCCGCCTGAGTCTTGGCCAGCGACAGCTTGTCCTTGGTGGACTGCAGGTTGGCCTTGGCCGCCTCAAGCGCGGCCTGGGCCGACTGGCGATCCTGCGCCTTCGCGCCCTGCCTCACGCGGTTCAGCGCGGCCTCGGCCTGGGCCACGGCGGCGCGGGCGGCGGAGACATCGGCGGACTTGGGGGCCTCGGTCAGCGCGCTCTCCTGCGCCCTAGCGATGGTCAGCGCGGCCTCGGCCTGGGCCACCTGCTGATCAAAGGTGCTGGTATCGAGCACCACCAGCGTGTCGCCCTGCTTCACGCGGTCGCCCTCTTTCACCAGCACCTGGGCCACCGGCCCCTGCACCAGGAACACCAGATCGGCATCGCGGGCGGCTTTCACCTCGCCCACGCCGCTCACGCCAAAGTCAATGGTCATGCTGCCAGCCTGGGCGGTCGCGCTCTCCAGCGACAGCGGGGTGGGCGAGGGCGCGGCGGCAGCGCCTCCAGCGGTGGCCTGGGCCAGCGGCGCGGCGGTGGGCGCGTGCGATGTCTCGCCGCAGCCGCTCAGGCCGGTGGCCGCCCCAGCCAGCGCCAAAATAGCAACACCTGTAACAACTATCCGTTCCACGGGTCTATTTCTCCTTCGTGACATGCTGCAATATGCGGGAAGAGGCCGCCGCGCTAGTCGGCAGAGCCGCGCACCTCGGGCGACGCGCCCACGGCGGCGGTTGCGCGCTCGCGCCGAAACATGCGCGTGAATCGCGTGGTGATCGAGTCGAGCAGCGAGTAAGCCACCGGCACCACCAGCAGCGTCAGGAACATCGATGTGATCAGGCCACCGATCAGCACCACCGCCAGGCCACGCCGGAACTCGGTGCCCTGGCCGCTGGAGAACAGGTGGATGCTGAGCGCGGTGGGCAGCGAGCCGGCCACGATCGCCAGCGTGGTCATCAGAATGGGGCGCAGGCGCACCGAGCCAGAGCGCTCGATCGCCATGTGCTTGGGCATCCCGGCCTTACGCAGGCGGTTGGTGAAATCGACCAGCAGAATCGAGTTTTTCGTCACCAGACCCAGCAGCATGATCAGGCCGATCATGCCGGTGATGTCCATCTCGATGCCGGTGAGGATCAGCGAGATAAACGCGCCGATGAAGCTGAACGGCATGGCCAGCATGATCACCAGCGGCTGCGTGAACGAGCCGAACTGCGAGGCAAGCACCATATACACAAACAGCACCGAGAGGCCCATGGCGATAAATAGCGTCGAGAAGCCCTCGGACTGCATCTGCGCGGTGCCTACAAAGCTGAAGATCAGGTCGCCCGAGATATCCGGCGGCAGCGAACTCTTGACCGCATCAACACGCGCCTGGATGTCCTTCTGCACCTCGGCGGATGTGCGCCCGACCACGTTTGCGCCGATCAGCACCTGGTTCATGCGGTCGTAGCGGCGGATGCTGGTGGGGCTGGCCCCGCCCTCGGCGGTGACAAGCGCGCTCAGCGGCACGCTGCCCGCCGCCGTCGGCACAGCGATGCCGCGCAGGTCGTCGGTCGAGGCGCGGTCGCCGGGCTGCAGCTGCACAAACACATCCACATCATCGCCGTTCTGGCGGAAGACGGTGGCGGTGTCGCCGTTGATCAGCGCCCGCACCGAGATAGCGATGCTCTGGTTAGTGATGCCCAGATTGCCGGTCTTGGCCGGGTCGGCGTGGAACTGTAGCTCGGGCTTGCCCGGCTTGTACGAGGTATCGACATCCACCAGGCCCGGGATGCTGTTGGCCTCGCCCTGCAGCTTCAGCAGCACCGGCGCGATCTCCTCGACCTGCTTGGTGGTCTGCACGCTCATCTGGATGGTGCGGCTGGTCACATCGGCGCTGCTGCCGCCCTGGTAGGAGGGCTGCGCGAAGGCCAGCTTGCGCAGGAAGCCCAGCTGGGGGCGCAGCTCATCCTGGGTCTCGACCGTGGGCGTGCCCGGCTTCAGCTTCACAAAGAAGCTGGCGCGCTCGGCGTTGCCGGTGAAGCCCACCGTCGAGATCACCGCATCCACACGCGGATCGTTCAGCAGCACCTGCTCGGCCTGGCGGGCCAGCTTATCGGTCTGGGCCAGCGCGGTGCCTGGCTCCAGCTCGAACTGCATGGTGAACGAGCTGCTCTCCTGGCCGGGGAAGAACGAGAACTTGAGGTGGGTGGCGACCCAGCCGCTCAGCAGCAGCACCACCACGGCGATCACCACCACCAGCCCACGGTGCAAGAGCGCCCAGCCCAGCACCCGCCCGTAGAAGCGGCCCAGCGCGCCGGGGTCGTCCTCGGCCTCCAGCATGGCGTGGTCGGCCTCGGCATCCGCCGTGGGCGGCACCGTCTCGGCGCGGGTCGACTCGGCCTGCGGCTGGCCCTTCAGCTTGCGGGCCGCGATCTCGGCCAGCGAGCCGTGGGGCAGGCGCTGCTTGAACAGATAGGCCGAGAGCATGGGGGCCAGCGTGAACGCCTCGATCAGCGAGAGCGCCATGGCCGAGGCCACCGTAAGGCCAAACGACTTGAAGATGATGCCGGTGATGCCCGATGTGAACGTGACCGGCAGGAACACCGAGATGATCGTGAGCGTCATGGCCAGCACCGACAGCGCCACCTCGGCGGTGCCGCGGCTGGAGGCCACACGCGGGGTCTCGCCGCGCTCCATGTGGCGGAAGATGTTCTCGCGCACCACGATCGCGTCGTCGATCACCAGGCCCACCGAGAGCGAGAGCGCCAGCAGCGTGATCAGGTTGATCGACAGCCCAAAGGCCTGCAGCGCCACAAACGTGCCGATCATGATCACCGGCAGGCCGGAGATAGTGACCAGGGTGTTGCGGATGTCGCGGAAGAAGATCAGCACGATCAGCATGGCCGACACCGCCGCGATCAGCAGCTCCTCGATCGCGCTCTCGACCGAGCTGCGCACGGCATCCGACTGGTCGTTGGGGATGTAGTACTTCAGGTCGGTGCGATTGGCGAAGATCGCGGTCAGCTCGGCCTTCACCGCCTCGGCCACCGACACCGTGTTGGTGCCCGACTGCTTGCGCACCGCTAGGCTGATCGCATCCTGGCCATTCAGGCGCGCGTAGCTCTTCTGCTCGGCGATGCCATCCACCACCCGCGCCACATCGCCCACCCGAAACGCTGTGCCGGTGATCTGGATGCGCTCGATGTCCTTCGGCTCCTGGATCATGCTGGGCGCGCGCAGGCTGATGTCGCGCTCGCCATCGCCGATCGAGCCAAGGCCATAGTTGGTGTTGGCCGCCTGGAGCGAGCTGATGATCTGCGACGGCAGGATCTGCCGCGTCTTCAGCTGATCCAGGTTCATCTGCACGTTCAGCTGGCGCTTCTGGCCGCCGTTCACATCCACCGCGCCCACGCCGGGGATGCGCTGCAGGCGCGGCACGATGTCGTCATCCACCAGCTTGCGCAGCTCCAGCGGCGAGCGGCTGCCGTCGGAGGCGACCGCCACCGTGAGGATGGCCTGATCGTTCGGGTCGAACTTCAGGTAGGTCGGGTCGCCCACATCGCTGGGCAGGCGCGGCAGCAGCGCGTTAACCTTCTCGCGCACATCCTGCTCGGCCCGGTCGACATCCACACCGGCCTGGAACTCGACCACAATTGTGGCGGTGCCCTCGCTGGAGGTTGAGGTGATGTGCTTGACGCCGTTGATCGTGTTGATGCGATCCTCGATCGGCTCGGCAACCTGATCGGCCACGCTCTGCGGGCCAGCGCCGGTGTAGGGCACGGTCACCGCAACAATGGGGATGTTGAAATCGGGCAGCAGGTTCACTGGCAGCGCGCTGTACGCTATCAGGCCCGTCACCACCGCCAGCAGCATCAGCATGGTGATGAATACTGGCTGGCGGATTGAGGTATCGGCAATGATATTGCCATCCAGCCCGTCGTTCCGTGCGGGTTTCGCCATCATCTACCTCAGAAAATCATCCTTCAAGATCTTGTAACAAGCTTAACTATAGAGTAAACTATTCTAACACGCAAGTAGCTATTTGGTCGTATTCGTTTACTTTTCAGCAAGAGATCCTACTACCCCGGCTACACCCGATCAAGCGACCAAGCGCACCCTTCAGCATGCAACCAATAGCGGGGGCTCAGCATAAGGCAAAACACATGAGACACTCACTCCGCGAGCGACGAAAGCAGCAGCTACGCGACGAGATCCTCGATGCGGCCCGTACCCTGCTCGATCAGAACGGCATGGCCGCCGTGGTGATGGACGAGCTGGCCACGCTGGCGGGCATCTCCAAGCCCACGCTCTACAACCACTTCCCCAGCGGCAAAGATGAGGTGATCGCCGCCCTGATCGCGCGCGAGATCCACCGCATCCTCGCCATCACCGACCCGAAAGACTGTGTCGGCACCCCGCTGCAAGAGCTGGGGCGCATCCTTGAGATGATTGTGCAGAAGCAGATCAACGACCAGCGGCAGCCCACGCGCATCTGGTTCCCCGAGATGAATCGACTGATCTACGATCACCCCGAGATGATGGATGCCTTCAGCAAGCTGGAAGAGCGTATGAGCACGCTCATCCAGGCCGCGCTCGACATGGGCGAGATCGACCCGCGCTTCGACACGCCCACGATCATGCGCGCCTTCTACGCCCTGGTCACCTGCCTGCACTTCCAGCCCAGCAGCATGATCGGCATCCCCAACCCGCAGAGCACGCCGCAAAACCTGGCGCGGCTGTTCTGCCGTGGCGTGCAATCTGCAGTGGGCACAGCCAAAGGCTAGAAGAGGGACTATCTATGAATACCGATGAGATTCTGGAAGCCTGGCCCGCCACGCTAGAAGAGGCTGAGCAGATCCAGCAGATGCTGCGTCACCAGGTGATCGCCAGCGACGACTTTGGCCAGATCCGCACGATCGCGGGGGTGGATGCGGGCTACCAGGGCGATCAGGCCAAGGCCGCGATCGTGGTGCTGTCGTACCCCGACCTGCGCCCGCTGGCCTACACGCTGGCCTACGCGCCAGCGCCCTTCCCCTACATCCCGGGCTTTCTCTCGTTCCGCGAGGCCCCGGCGGTGCTGCGCGCCCTGGACGAGATCGCGATCAAGCCCGACATGCTGGTGGTGGATGGCCAGGGCATCGCCCACCCGCGCCGCCTGGGCATCGGCGCGCACCTGGGCGTGCTCACGGGCATCCCCACGATTGGCTGCGCCAAATCGCTGCTGTGTGGCCGCCACGACCCGCTGCCCGACGAACGCGGCGCGTCGGTGCCGCTCACCCACCGCGGCGAGCAGATCGGCGCGGTGCTGCGCAGCAAGGTGGGCGTGAAGCCGCTGTACATCTCGGTGGGCCACCGCATCAGCCTACCCACCGCGCTAGATGTGGTGATGAGCTGCGTGACCAAGTACCGCCTGCCCGAGACCACCCGCGCCGCCGACGGGCTGGCATCCCACGGGCGCATCCCCCAGATCGACCTGCAGGCCCCCCAGCAGCAGCTGCTGCTCTAGCCCGCGCGGGCGCGCAAAACGACCACAGGCGTGGCACATGCTGCCACGCCTGCGAGATAGACTGTTTGCATAAAGATGTGGGGCTAGTGACTAGCGGTCGTGTCGATCGAGGAAGCCCTCGGGGTTGACGCGCATCTCGACCACCGTCAGGATGATCAGGCCGACCAGGCCGGCGAGGATAGTGTGGATGATCAGGCCGATGATCGGGTCGGGGCGGCCCGCCGTCAGATCCATCTGCCAGTGGAAGAAGGCAAAACCGATCACAAACAGCGTCCAGCCCATCCACAGGGCCACCTGCTTACCTTTGCCGCCGTTGTCGTTCGTGGCTGCCTCCTTCGCGCTCACGTCGTTCGCTTTGATCAGCATCTCTCACTCCTGACTCCTGCCAGTGCTGGGCGGTTGTCGGCCCGCCCGACTGACAGATGTAACTTTAACGTTAACGTCAAGTTTGCGGTAAAAAAAACTAGTCGCTTACCGGAATAGCAGCGATCGACTCCTCGATGCGAGTGATGCTCGCCTGCAGGTCGTCGCGGAACTGCTGGAGGGTGTAGAGCTTCTCGTCGGTCTCGGCCAGGTGCTCGTGTAGGATCTCGAGCACACGCCGCTTGCCGCGGATGCCGGTCGAATCTTCGCAGTAGAGCGGGATGACTTCGACGATATCCTCAAGCCGCAGCCCGAGCTGCTTGAGCATGTCGATTTTATGAAGCCGCGCTACCTCTGCGTCGGAGTAGTAGCGGAAGCCCTGGCCCTCGCGCTCGCAGGGGCCGAGCAGGCCAAGGGATTCGTAGTAGCGGATCGTCCGAGGCGTGACGCCGGCCACTTCAGCCAGCTCGCCTATACGCATCTTGTCTTTCATGATTGTACCTTGACGTAAACGTCAAAGTGAGTATAGCAGGCTTGTGATGAAAACGCAAGCCTTTTTCGCTGAGATCTTGCTGGCATTTTGCTGGAGGGTTGCCCACACCGCACGATTGATGTTATGACAAAGACCCAGCACCTTATGGTACTGGGTCTTCTCGGGTGATGGTCGGGGCGAGAGGATTCGAAGCCAAACCCTAACGATAAAGCCTGTTGCCTCTTTTCTGAGGCTTCAACAGGACATGTTTATGATCACCCTTTCAGAATACCCGCAAATCTTGCCTATTTCAAGCCTCCATGGGCCACCCACCACCGGCCCACGCACAGGGGCCGCAGCGCCCCCGCTCACTAGGCGCATGCCCATAGTGTAGCAGCCCACCACCCATCCAACCAACGGCCTTTTGCAGCACAGCACCCACTACCGTGGGTAGCCTTGCTGTGCTGCACTCTGAAACCATATGAGGCATGTATGAGCATCACTACCCCCAAGACGATCACGATCACCCTTGACGCATACACCCTGGAGCTGCTGAACGAATATAAGCGCCGCATGCTCAAGAGCTACAACGAAACCCCATGTGAGAGCGATTATGAATATGGGTACTACCTGCAACAGGCCGCCCGCAGGCATATGAGCGAGGAAAACGAGCGCCCCGAACCGGAGGCCGGTGAGGGCCTGCGAGCTACAGAGGCCATGTGGCGCTTGGTTTCCGCTGCCGACGCCCAGCCCACGCCCGCCGCGCCGGAGGACGACCATGCAGCCTAGGCAGCATGAGCTACGCGAGCTGCTGCCGGGCACGCTGGGCGGGCTGGCGCTGGCCACGCGGCGCGGCGCGGCCCACCTGGCGGGCATCGGCCACGTGGGCGGGCTGCACACCGCCCAGCGCTACGGCGCGGCGTACATGCGCGAGCTAGGCCGCAAGGGCGCGCATGAGCGCTGGCGGCGCGCCCGCCAGCCGCGCACGGTCGAGGAGCACGCCACCGGCCAGCTCATCGCCGTCTACCGCCGCGTGTGCTACCGCCGCCCGCGCAGCCGCGCCCGCCGCCCGCAGCCGGTCTTCATCCTCCTCTGGGAACCCGAACAGGATTAGCGCATGCGACAGAACAGCTTCGATACCTATGAGATCGCCCAAGGCTATACCGCTGCGGGGTTAAGTGTCATCCCGATCCTGCGCGGCACCAAGGCCCCACATCCTGAGCTGCTGCCCAAAGAATGGGATGACGAGAAGCAGCAGCCCAGGGCCACATGGAAACCCTTCCAAGAGCGCCGCGCCTACCCCCAAGAGCTGAAGCGCTGGTTTAGCGGCACGGATGCGGGCATCGGCATCGTGGGCGGCGCGGTGAGCGGGGGCCTGGTGGTGATCGACCTGGAAAGCGTGGCCCTGGCCGACCAGTGGCGCGCGATCGCCGCCGACCTGGTGAGCGCCGATCTGCTCGACCGGCTGCCCGTGGTGGCCACCGGCAAGGGCAAGCATGTGTACTTCCGCATGCCCGACCCCATCGGCAACCGCAAACTGGCCAAGGTCGGCAAGACCATTTTGGCCGAGACACGCGGCGAGGGCGGCTATGTGCTGGCCCCGCCGTCTGTCCACCCCACCGGCGCAATTTACGAATGGTGCGCCGGAGACCCCGACGCCATCCCCATGCTCACGCTGGCCGAGGCCACCGCGCTGATCGACGCGGCGCGGGCCTTGGCCCCCACCACCGAGCACCCCAACAGTCAGGGCGCGGCCACCGGCGACGGGCGCAGCGTGATCGACACCTTCAACCAGCGCCGCACGATTGCCGAGATCCTGACCGCCCACGGCTACCAGGCCGAGCGCGGCGGGCGCTTCATCCGCCCTGGCGGCGAGCGTTCGAGCGTGGTCATTCACGAGGGGCGCAGCACGCACTACAACCCCACCGACACGCTCTACAGCGAGGCCCCAGGCGGTGGCTTGCATAGCCACTCGCCCTTTAGCGCGTGGTGCCAGCTGGCCCACGGCGGCGATCTCAAAACGGCCGTGCGGGCCGCTGCGGCGGAGCTGGGCATCAGCCGCCCGCCGCCCAGCCCTGCGGCGCTCTTGGAGCAAGGCAGGCGCTGGGGCGGGATGGAGCAGGAGAACACCAGTTGGCCCTACTTCCTGCACGAGGGCGGCATGTGGATGGAGCGCACCGACCGTGACGGCGGGCCAAAAGCGCCGCTGATGATGACCAACTGGACGGCGCAGATCGTGGCCGAGGTCGCCCAGCACGATGGGGAAAACTGTACCGAGTTCTACCGCATCACGGCGCGCTGTGGGGCCAAGGCCCGCACGCTTGAGATGGAGTGCAGCGAGTACGAGGGCGAGGCCGCGCTGGGGCGGATCGTCGCTTCCCTGGGGGCAAAGGCGCGGGTCAACCCCGCCGCGCAGTCGCGCTACATCCTCGACGCGATCAAGAGCCTTTCCACCGACCTGACCGAACAGGTGATCCACAACCACACCGGCTGGGTCGACGGCCAATTTCTGCTGCAAAACGGCGCGGTGAGCGCGGCGGGCTGGCAGGGCGCGGCGGGCGACAGCCCCAACCGCGCCCACCTGCCGCAGCGGATCGAGCGCTACCGCCTGAACCCGCCCAGCGACGCCAGCATGGTGGACGCCATGCGCCTGTTTGATGACCTGCTGCAGCTTGCGCCCAGCGCGGTGATGGTGCCCTTGGTCGGCGCGGTGCTGCTCTCGCCCATCCTCACCCAGCTGGAGACCGCCGCGCCCATGGTGCATGTCTACGGCCCGACGGGCTGCCACAAGACTAGCATCTCATGTGCGGCGCTCTCGCTGTGGGGCGACTTCATGCCCGCCCACCCCACCGACACATGGACGAGCACGGCCAACAGCATCCAGCAGCTTGGCTGGCATCTCAAAGATGTGCCCATGATCCTGGATGACTACAAGGCCGCAAACGTGCAGCCCAAGCATGTGACCTTCCTGCTGCAGAACTACGGCGACGGCATGGCGCGCGGGCGGCTCGACGCCAACAGCAACGCGCGGGCGGTCTTCCCCGTCCGGGCGGTGCTGATCTCCTCGGGTGAGGATCAGCCCGAGGGCGAGGCCTCGACGCTGGCCCGCATCCTCTCGGTGCCGCTCCAGCGCGGGTCGGTCGACCGCGACCGGCTCACCACGCTGCAGCACGAGGCGCGGCTGCTGCACCACATCACCATGGGCTACCTGCAGTGGCTGGCCGTGCACCAGGCCGACCTCGTGGAAACCAACAAAGAGGCGTTCAAGCAGACCCGTGCGGCCATCCTGGCCACGCTGGAGCAGACCGAGCACGCCACCAACGCGGGGCGCGTCGCGGGGAATGTGGCCGCGCTGTTTGTGGCCTGGGAGATGTTCACGCGCTTTCTGAAGGGCGGCAAGCTCTGGAGCGAGACGCAGATCAGCAGCTGGATCAAGACATGCAAATACGAGCTGCTGGCACTGGCCAAGCAGCAGATCCAGCTCACCACCAACGAGCGCTATAGCCAGCTGTTCCTCGAAAGCCTGCGCGGGCTGCTGGCCAGCGGGCGCGGCTACATCGTCAACCTCGAAGGCGAGGCGCAGCCGGAGATGGCCACCAGCCAGATCCTGCTCGGCGCACGCGACCGGCAAGGGGTCTACCTGATCTGCAACGTGGCCTATGACGAGATCGCGCGCCTGCACCGCAGCGCGGGCCGCACGTTTGGGGCATCACAGCGGGCCGTCTCGCAGCTGCTCGATCAGGATGGGCTCTTATGCTCGAAGGAGGCCCCATCACTGTGTATGCACAAGCGGATCAACGGCACGAGGCCCACATGTTGGCACCTTCCGGCGGATATTTTCGACTGACGGAAGGGGGTGTATTCACAGAACATGTGACACATGTGACAGCACCCCTTTTTGGCGCATCCCTATCACCAATCAGCTGTCACATGTTCGGCAAAAATTCATGTGACAAACATGTGACACATGTGACAACAGGCAAAAAAACGGGCATGTGTCACATGTTCATGGCCATGAGCTGTCACATAAAGAAATGGCATCCCAATGGCCTAAAACGCCATTTTGCAATGGCCTGTCACATGAAGCAAAAATGAACATGTGACAGCTTCCGCCCGCTCTAGGAGCGGGTAAAACGCCAAGTGTCACATGTGTCACATGAACTTTTTCATAGCACTAGGGGGGGGGCGGTGGAAAAACGCGAAAAACCATGGTGGACATGCCCCACATACCGACAAAGGAGAAACCACAATGCCCCAAGAGATGTACGACGCCGCCCTGTACTACTGGAATACCGGCATCAGCGTGCTGCCCATCCGCCCCGGCACCAAACAGCCCTACGAGCGCGACATGGTACGCCGCTTCTCGCATAGCCACCCCACCACCGCGCAGCTGCGCGAATGGTTCCGAGAGGGAGATGCACAGATCGGGATTGTGTGCGGCCCGATCAGCGGCGATCTGCTGGTGTTCGACTTCGAGCACCGCGCCGCTGCGGCCAGCTGGCTGGCGGCCACGGGCCTGGATACCGAACGCTTCCCCGTGGTGCACACCGCGCACGGCACCCATGTGTATGTCTGCACGGGGCATCAGCTCATGCACCAGACCCGCGCCACCCTGGCGGCGCTGGATGGCGTCATCCAGGTCGAGACGCGCGGCGCGGGCGGGTATGTCCTGGCCCCGCCGTCGCTGCACCCCAGCGGCGCGCGCTATGAGCTGGTGTCGGGGGTGATCAGCCGCTACCAAATCCCGATTCTTGACGACGCGGAGGCCGAGCAGCTGATCAGCCAGGCGCAGCAGCTGGGCACGCCGGTGGCCGTGCCGGTGGTGCCGACCCATCCCGCCACGCCCTACGCGACCGCCGACGCGTGGCCGCTGGGCATCCCCAAGCACGCCCAGCACGTGCGGCAGATCGGGGATTACTGGCTGTGGGAGTTTGGCGGGGGCGTGCTGTGCCTGGGCGCGGTGGGGCCGACGGGCGAGATCGGGCCATCCATCCGCCTGGGCCACTCGCTTGGGGCCTTCCTGGAAGACCTCGACCAGCACCGTGAGCGCTTGCGCCAGGCCATCGCCGAGGAGCAGGCCCGCGAGGCCGCCTACCAATACTATGTTGAGGGGTTGCGGGAACGGTGGGATGAGGATGAAGACTAGCCCCAACAAACAAGTATGGCGCGGTGTTCCCCGCACCGCGCCACGTGGCGGGAAGTGAGCCACCCGCCACCCAATATCATAACAGAAAGTGAGCCTAGCCCATGTCAATCATCAAAACCACGCCTACGACGGAGGCCGCCAGCGGGGCCGACCTGCTCCAGCTGGACGCCGCGCTGTTGGAGACGCCCGCCGCCAAGCGGGCCTTGCAGGTCGGCCTCTTGCAGGCCAAGCGCGAGGCCCTGGCCAGCGCGGGGGTGCTGGCCCGCTGCGGTCGCCCGCTGCTCATCGCCGTGATCGCGGTGTCCTTCCTGCATATCTGGGATACCATCGCCTTGGTGAAGCCCACATGGGTGGGCGAGCTGCAACTGCCCGCCGCGCTGTACCACGCCACGGCGGGGGCCTTCACCCTGGCGATTGATGCCGCCGCGTTCTACTGCGTGGCGGCGTCGGGCACCGCCGCGCTCGCCCTGGGGCCGCAGCGCCGCCGCTGGGGCGTGGGCTTCTTCATGCTGCTCACCTTCCTGCTCAACGCGGCCTATGTGGTGCGCTACGCCCCCGCGCTGGATGCGGCCATCCGCACCGGCGTGCTTCCGCTGCTCGATGTGCTCTTTGCCTTCCTGCTTCCGGCCTTTATCCCCGTGGCGGTTGTGTCCGTCGAGGGGGCCGCACAGCGGGTCGAGCTGGCCCGCCTGCGCCTCTTGGTTGAGACGACAGCCCTTGAGGAGCTGATACAAAGCCCCGTGAAGCTCGGAGGCCAAAAGCCCCAAAAAGCATCCCAAAGCATTTTGGGGGAAACAGCGCGGCTCTCCGTGGGGGCATCCGTCGAGGCGCTGGGGGAAGCGGTCGCGGGGGCATTGTCCCCAGGCCGCCCGCGTTACGCCCTGGCCGACCTGGTGGCTCACCTGCCCATCGGTGAGCGCCGCACCCGCCACGAACTGCAACAGGCCCTTGGCTGTGGGGAAAGCACCCTTGATCGGCTGCTGGCTGAGGCCGTGACCGCTGGCCAGGTCGAACGGGCGGGCAGGGGGATGTATCAGGTAAAGGGGTAACAGCTATATGCAAGCCTGCCGCCCCAAGTGGGGTGGCAGGCCTGTACATGGAGATCTTGCATGTGGTATTAGAATCGGCTATACTCAATTATCAAGTTTCTTGCTTTACTTCAAGTTCAATTCTTATCAAGCAAGAATAATTTCACAATATTATTTATGATCACATAATTCATCCCTAGTTTTATTTACATTCAGGAGTAAAGTTATGTCAGTTATGGCATTCAACCCATTTTTGAAAAGTATCGATGAAATAGATGTAGACGATCTGAGTAAATTGAGGAGTATTGCAGAGGGTTGGTATATAGAATATAAAAGCCAGGTTGTTCCGAATCAAAATATAGCTAAATCGCTCTCAGCATTTGCTAATCACTTTGGCGGTTGGATATTTTACGGTGTAGAAGGTGAGAAAGGAGGAGGTAATGTAGCTGTGGCTTTTCCTGGATTATCTCAATCTGATACGTCCAAGATGATTGAAAATATAAGAAATGCTGCTAAGGATAGCATATCTCCACCACCATATTATGAATCCAAAGTCATACAAGGGCCTAGTGATCTATTAGGATTACAAAGTGATAAATATATAATTATAGTTCGTATACCGAGCGGTACTCACCTGCCATATATAACTGACGGTCGAATATATAGACGTATAGCTGATTCCTCAGACCCTAAAAAGGAAACAGATCGCGTCGTATTAGATGACTTATGGAGGCAACGCGAAAAGCGTGAACGGTTTATATTAGATAGATTAGATGAAATGCCGCATATATCTAAGGGTGAAGAAGATGATATATTTATGCACTTATTCTTATTAAATGGTTTAGATGATAGTTTTAATAATAATGGGTTTGGTTTTGATAAATTCGTAGATGTAATGTCAGGATCAGAAGACGGCTACTCTATTAAATTTGATAACTTTTTTTCAGATTCAGATGGCTTTGTTGCGAGATATATAGGTAATAATGATCCATATAACATGAGTATGACTTGGAAATATTTCTATGATGGTTCCAGTATTGTAAGTTTCAGATTAAGACACTACGATTGGAATGATTTCAATGAATACAGACACAATGAAGATGCAAGATTACTTGAATACGAGTATGGAAGTTCCTTATTAGATATAGCTAACCTAAAAAACCATAAGTATATTAAATTTATAGACGTAAATCTAGTTATATTGGTAGTTTTAACATTCATAAATAAACATTTAAGGTTAATGTCGGAAAAAGGGGATTTAAGGCATTTCTATGCTAAGGCATATCTGAATAATATATGGAGAACAACTCCTTATATAGATATTAAAGAATATTTAGATTTTGTAGATAGACATAATTTCCCAATACTTCAGCGTGAAGATCAATTTGCTCCACCAGGAAAGGATTTACAGGACTTTGTAATAATTAACCCAGATTGGGATATCAAGGATCCTTTGATATTTCAGTTTTCTAATTCAGCCGTGTTATTGAAGTACATAGTAAACGCTTTAGGATTGCCTGATAGTGTTGTATTTTTAAGCAATGATTGGATTAATGCAATAAGAAGATGTAGAGATATTATACAAGGGTAATTTGTAGTATATTGTGCTTATATGTGTAATATATAGTCCCGCCGCCCTTGATAGGTAGCGGGGCTATATATTATGCTCCCTCTGGCGTCTCTTCTTTTGCTTTCTCCTCCTCGCTCTTCTCCTCCTCGCTGGCCTTGGCTATCTCCTGGTGGAACAGCGCAGCGGCCAGCGAGGTGGGGTCGGTATATCCTACTACGCCCTAGCCGACTTGCTAGCCCACCTGCCCACGGGCGAGCGCCGCACCCGCCACGAGCTGCAACAGGCCCTTGGCTGCGGGGATTCCACCCTTGATCGGCTGCTGGCCGAGGCCGTGAGCGCTGGCCAGGTCGAGCGGGCGGGGCGGGGGATGTATCAGGCGAAGGGGTAGCAGCTACGCGCAGGCCCGCCGCCCTAGCTAGGGCGGCGGGCCTGTTTAACATGATCTTGCATGCACTATTGAGATCGACTATACTCAAGTTGGTGAAAAGACTTCAGAAATAAGCTTATAGGGATTGAGACATCAACATGAACATTAGCTTGATTACTAGTAAATAGAAGGAAATCAAAGTTCAATGAATCTCAGATGTTAATACCGTATATTTGAAAGGAAACATAATGACTAAGATATATATTGATACCAATATTTTTGCAAGCTTTTATCATTCCATGTCAGACAATTACAGTGTATTAGACGAGCTTAATCAACACGTTAATTCATTAATATTCACAAAACAAACTTTAAATGAATTCTACAGAACAAGACTAAATGTCATAAAACAAGCAAAAGACAGTCTGAATAATAATATGAAAATAAAATCATTTAGTTCTTCGATATTAAATAAAAATAATGATTTTATTGAGTTGAATAGTATTAAAAATACATTTTCAAGAAAATTAGCAGATGTAAATTCATACTTAGACTCAATATTAGATATAAAGAATGACAGCTTTGCTGATAAATTCTATCTTTTAACCAACAATAATAATGTTTCAGTATTCCCCGTTACAAAAACTAATATTGAAGCAGCAAAAGACCGCAAAGCTTTGGGCAATCCCCCAACATCTAGCAACAAATACACCATAGGTGACGAAGTAATATGGGAATCAATATTAGAAAATATAGATGACGATCTAATTATTGTAACAAGAGATAAAACATATATTGAAAACATTCATATACTTCAAGAGGAATTCATTAAAGTAACAGGGAAAAAGTTAATATCAGTAGAACAAAATATATCAAGTGCCTTGAGGAAAATAGGTGAAATACCATCTAATTCATTAATAGTTGAGGAGGAGAATATTCGAGATGACGCTAATGTAAAACTAGGTGCTTCATTCTGTCCTATATGTAATCATTCATTAGTTACTATAGTCAATGACGAAGGCAATGGAAAAATTACCATCGGCGTACAATGTGAGAATTGTATGTATACCAATTGGGTATTTTAAGTTTCTACATTCTAATAAAACACTATAAGTAGAACATTTCCTCATTCTTTTTTCCTTCCTATTTGATTTAATTAAGGAGCCTCCAAATGGCAGACAAGAAAAACGACAATAATAATATTTTTATATTAACTGATATTCATCCAGATGCTTCTTCTGTATTTCTATACAAATCAAAAAGTATTCAGGACATAAAAGATGAATGTTTAGTAATACTAGATACAAACGCGCTCTTACTTCCATATGCAGTAGGATTAGAAAGCTTGGATCAAATAAAAACGATATACCAGAAATTAGTACATGAAAATAGGCTGTTTATACCAGGACAAGTTTCAAGAGAGTTTTCACGAAACAGATCTACTAAATTAACAGAATTGTTTAGTCAGTTAAGTAGAAAACAAAATATACAACTGAATAAAACTAATTATGCAATACTTGAATCGGTAGAATCTTATAGAAATTTACTGAAAACCGAGAACGATCTAACTAAGCTTATAGGAGATTATAGAAAAAATATATCTGAATTACTTAACACCATTAAATCTTGGTCATGGAATGACCCAGTTACAACTATGTATTCAGATGTATTTAATAACAACGTTATATTTGACTTAGACATAGATAAGGATGAATTCTCTAAAGATTTAGAAAGAAGGATAAACTATAATATCCCACCCGGATACAAAGACGCGTCTAAAAGCGATAATGGTATGGGTGACTTATTAATTTGGTACACCATATTAAAGATAGGAGAAATCAGAAATAAAGATGTTATATTTGTTTCCGGTGATGAAAAGCCAGATTGGTGGCATAAGAGTGAAAATCAAAATATATACCCACGATACGAATTAGTTGATGAGTTCAGACGAAAATCAGGTGGCAATAGCTTCCATATCGTTTCTTTCTCAAATATGCTAAAAATATTTGGCGTCAGCAAAGAAGTTGTTGAAGAAGTAAAAAATGAAGAATCAATCACACATGTAGTTGAATCTAAAACGAAAATCACATCAAAGAATATAGTTAATAGATTAGATATTATAAATAAATCATTAGTTAATTGGATTAAAAATATATATGCTCTTAAAAGTGTTTATTTTAGGGTGAATAATAATACTGAAGATCCAGTTGATTTCATATTTTCAGATATTTCTGGTAATCATTTCGCGGTATTAGTAAATTACATGGGAAATTATCGTATAAGTTTATCTAGATTTCGTAGAAATCTAAGGATTTCAAAAAATACCGTAGACAATGTTGAGGTTGACCTAAAGCCTATAATATTCTTTGTGTTCAATGATGAGTTAAGTACAAAAAATGTTGCTATTGATCAATATGATGATGAATTTGATGACACATCATATGTTGTTGGTTATATTGACGATGATGAGATTTTTCATCATGTATATATACATGATAGAATGAGCCTCTAACTTATACCTATTCTTCCAGCAAAAACAAGGCCCGCCGCCCCAACTTGGGGCGGCGGGCCTCTTTTCTATTCCTTCTCTTGCTGTCTCTCCTCCTCTCCCTCTTCGCCCTTCTCCTCCTCGCTGGCCTTGGCGATCTCCTGGTGGAAGAGCGCAGCGGCCAGCGAGTTGGGGTCGGTGTTAGCCCATGAATGCTGCTTCTTGCGTAGGGGTGGGATTTTTCGTGGTTTTTCGGTCATCGCTTTGTCCTTTCTAGATCAGCCGATCCAGCAGCTGATCTCTGCTGAGGGTGACGGGGCCGAACAGGTCGGCTTGGCCCACGGCGGGCGCGTCCTCGATCAGCTGCGCGTAGCTGGTAAAGAAGGCGCGGATCTTCTTTTGGCTGCGGCCCATGGTATCAAAGTAGAGCAACAGCCGCTCTTGGGTGGGCGTCAACTCGCGGTCAAACATGGTGGCCTGCTCGACGTAGACGGCGGGTGGTAGCTCCTGCTCGCGCAGCCTGGCCAGCATGTCGAGCGCGGCGCTGGCGTCGGCCACCAGGTCAAGATCGGCGGCGCGCTGGCCGCTGGATATCAGCGCCTGGGCGCGGGCCAGGGCGGGCAGCGTGCCCGCGATGGCCGATTCATAGTTCTTGATATTGCTATCAAGACTCTCTAGGAAGGTTTCCGCCAGGCGCTGGCCGCTCGCGCCGGGAAAGACCTTGGTAAACACGGCGGCTTTGATCCGCCAGATGCCCATCTGCGAGAGGGTGCCATCTTTGCGCATTAAAATGGCCTGTTCGTTGTCGCTCAGGGTGTCGGCAAAGGCCCGCACAAACGGCGCGTTGGCCTTGGTGCGTAGTGCCTGGTCAATGCTCTGATCCTCTCTGACCTGAAGCTGTAGCAAGCTGGCTTCGGTCATACGCTGGCTATCAACAAGCGCCGTTTCCAAGGTCGAGAGCTGAAGCACTGGCGGGGCGTTGGCCTCGCGGGCGAACGCGGCGCGGTCGACCTCGTCGAGCCGTTCGCGCACGAGCACCGGCGCGGCCATGCCTTCCAGCTCGGCGGCGTCCAGCCCGCGCTCGGCCAGCGTGGCGCGTAGCTTCGCTTGGTAGGCATCCCACTGGTCGCCATAGGCCGCACGGGCGCGGCGCAGCGCCAGCACACGGCCATTGCCGCTTTCCACCTGGCGATCTGCGCCGATGATGGGCGCTCCCTTGTCCAGCGCGTGAAAATCCCACAGCAGCGATTCGGGCACGATGGCGCGGGCCACGCGGTCGATCTGCTGCTGGCTGGCAGCGCGGTCGCGCATGCGCGGCTGCAAGCGGGCATCATAGGCGGGGTTGATCCCGCCGGTATCGGTGTTCGAGGTCACGAGCTGGTCAAGGTCAACGAGGCGGTAGCGAAAGCGGTAGACCTTGTTGGGGTCGGCCCCAAAGGCGCGGGTCTCGGCGCTGGCCGACGCGCTGTGGGCCTTACGTGGGCGGGGTGGCCGCTCGGCGCGGTTGCGGCGGCGCTCGGCCTGGGCCTGCTCCCGCGCTGCGGCCCGCTCGGTGCGCTCGGCTGCCCGCTGGGCCTCGCGCTGGGCGCGGGCCTGCTCCTGTTGGGCGCGGCGCTCCTCGGCCCGCTGGGCGGTCTCCTGGGCGCGTTGGGCCTCGCGCTGGGCGCGGGCCTGCTCCTGTTGGGCGCGGCGCTCCTCGGCCCGCTGGGCGCGTGCTGCGGCCTGCTGGGCCTCGCGCTGGGCGCGGGCCTGGGCGAGGGCGGCGCGGCGCTCCTCGGCCCGCTGGGCGCGTGCTGCGGCCTGCTGGGCCTCGCGCTCGGCCTTGGCCCGCTCGCGCTCCTCGGGGCTGCGCTGCGGGCTATTGGGGGCCGTGGTCGGCTTCGCCTGGCGGGGGGCGGCGGGGGCCAGCACCTGGCGGGGCGTGGTCGGCGCGGCGGCGCGGGCGCGGCGATGCCTGCGCCGCTGGCGGCGGGCCAGTTGAGGGCGCGGCGCGGGGCCAGCACCTGGCGGGGCGCGGCGCGGACGGGCGAGGAACCGTACCACCTTGACGCCACCGGCCAGCAGCGTGGCCACGCTCGGCACCCACACCGCCACATGCAGCAGCGTTATATCGCCCCCGCTCGGCACCATCACGCCCAACACCCAAGAGGAAAAGAGCTGCATAATCGAGAACAGCAGCTGCACCACCTCGATCATGCCGCCCTCGCCCGTCGCCAGCGCCGCGCCGGTGTGGGCGCGGCCTGGTCGGCCTGGTCGGCGGGTTCCTGGTCGACCTGGTCGAGGGCGGGGGCCTCCTCGCCGGTGAGCTGGTCGAGGGCGGGGGCCTCCTCGCCGGTGAGCTGGTCGATTTCATCCGTGATCGGGGCCGCAGGGTCGGGATTCGTCGCAGATTCGTGCGCCACGCGCCACGCGCCACGTTGGCCATATATGGCTTGCTGCTGCTGAGAAAGCGCCCTGATACGGCGCGGACGATGGGCAATCGCCTTGCTCAGAATCTTTTCTGCTTCGAGCCGCTGCGCGAGTTCTTCTAGCCGGTGCATCCCGATCTTGGCACGCTGGATCGTGGGATGTCGGAATAGCTCTTTAATCGGAAACTTGCCGCCGAAGTCGGCCATGGCCACCTGGAGCAGCAGGGCGCACTCGCGCCGCGCCTTGTCCTCGGCGCTCTCGGGTGTGGCTTCGGCGGGGGCCGCGCCGGTGCAGATCGCGGCCACGCGGTCGCGTACATCCTTGTCCGTGAGCAAGGGCGCTTGCAGCTCGATCAGCTCCATATTGCGCCGGAAGCGCATGCGGCCACGGGAAAGCCCATGGGCGCTGCTGTCATCTACAATCACCCGCGAATCCACTTCGCTGGCCGTGCCAAAGGCAATCCGGCAGGGGAAGTTGGCCTTAATCAGGCCCGTCACCACATCCACCGATGGCCGCTGCGTGGAGATGATTAGGTGGATGCCCACGGCCCTAGCCCGCGCCGCCAGGTCGGCCAACAGCGCCTCGGTGGCGCTGGAGATGCTGCGCTTCTCGCCATTCAGCTGGATTTTGTCGCTGCTCAACATGGCGTTGGCGATCTCATCCACCACCACCACCAGATAGGGCAGCGCCTTTTCTTTCCCCACCTGGTAGTTATACCCGTCGATGTCGCGGGCCTTCTTGCGCATCAGGACGGTGCGCCGCTCCATCTCCTCTTGCAGCTGCTTCAGCATCGCGGGCAGCGCGTCGGCGCGGGTCACGAACTGCGCCACGTGCGGCAGATCCTCGTAAAAGGCCAGCTCCATGCCGCCCTTCAGATCGCAGAGGTAGAGCCGCAGCCGCTCGGGCGGCAGCCGCGCCGCCAGCTGGCACAGCAGCGCGTTCACCATCACGCTCTTGCCCTGCTTGGTGGCACCCGCGATCAGCAGGTGGGGCAAGTCGCGCAGGTCTTCCCACTGCTGTGCGCCGTTCACGCCCACGCCGATGGGCAAGGCCAGCGGCGGCGCATTGGGCGGTAGGGCCATCTCCGCGAAGCGCACCAGGCGCGGTATGGCGCTGCGCTCTTGCAGCTCGACCACAAACCAAAACCCGCCGTTCTTGCCCTTCTTGTGGTCGGTTCTCACTGGATACTTGCAGGCCGCCGCCAGCGTCTCGCAGACCTCCGGCTTGCGCAGGTCGGTGATCGAGACCCCACGCGGCAACCGCAATACATCTACCTCGATGCGGATCTCGTGCGGGGTCGCAATCAAGGGCTGCACGAACTCCACTTGTTGCAGCACGTCGCCATGCTGCTTGCTCTTGGCCCGATAAGCCAAGTTCAACCGCGTGAGCTGGTGCTGGATCACGTTGGCCGCCGATTCGGCGGCCAGCTCCAGCGGGTGACGTTTGCGAAAAAACCACATGGCACACCTTATTGGATTAGCCCCGCTAGCCGCGCCGCATATCGCGCCCGCTGGCGCTCGGGGGCAATCAGCGTATAGCGATGGGGGCGGCTACAGCCCCCTGGTTGCATGGTGATGTAGTGATCACGCACCAACACATGCACCACTTTGTGAATGGTCTGAATGCTATAGCCAGTGTAGTTACTCAGCTCGGTATAGCTCGGGGTCGCATTGCCGGAGGACACAAACGAACGGATCGCCGCAAGGACATGGCCCGCTGCGCCTTTAGGGGAACTCATCGCAGCAACGTACATGGGGAAACCTCACTTACTCCGCATCCATGGGGTCGTCAGGCTCATCGTAGTCATCGGACGGGATCGCCCGCCGGTCGCGGGGCCGCTGGAAGCGCACCACGATGGGCGAGCCATACCGCCCAAGGTAGAACCCGACCGCCCCAAACAGCAGGGGGCTACTACAGATCAGGGCTGAGATCACAATGCTCATGTTCATCGGTGTCATTCCTTAGCGTGTGAAGGTGTGCAAGAGGATGGCCGACCCCAGCAGGAAACACCCGCTGGCCAGCTGCAGTTTCCACGACCAAGCCCGCCAGGCCCGCCAGAGCCGCCCCAGCAGCCCCACACGGCGCGGGGCGGGCCGCTGCGCCCTGGCCGCTGCGGGCGTGCCTGGCTCGGCCCCCAGCACCACCACTTTGTACCGGCGCTGCGTGCGGCCCATCTCACCACCTCCACCAGCGCCGCCGCAGCAGCGTGCGCACCAGCAGGGGAATGACCGCTACAGTATACGCCCTAACGATCTCATCGCCAACCAGATTAGCCAACCACAGGAAGAATTTGTTTAACATAGCGCACCACCGAAATAATCAGCTTGACCAGGCGCACAAAGAAGATAATCAGCAGCGGCGGCAGCAGCGGCGCGAACGGCTCGAAGAGCGAGAGCACGCCCAGCCAGCCGAAGGCCCCGCCGATCTCCGCCGCAATCGGCGCGGCATCAGCCCCGCCCTTGGCCCACGGGTCGGGGCCAAAGGTCGTTTCGCTCCACGCCGTCATGGTCTTGACCGGCCCGAACAGCGCCACCATGGTGGCCGTGATCACCACGCCCTGACCTGGCAGCGACCAGGTGGAGGTTATCACCGCCGCCCAGGTCGGCAGCGGCCCCCACGTGGGCGCGGTGCCCAGCCCTGGCAGCGCGGGCGGGCCGCTGCTGGGCAGCGCCGTAGGGTTGTAGGGCTGCGGCATCCAGGCGGTTGGGAATGGCCCCGGCAGGGTGCCCGCCGTGCCGCCCTCGGGCGTGGCCGTGGCCGTGGGGAACTGCACCACCACCGATGGCCACGGCGGGTACGTCGGGTAGGGCCGCTGCGTTGGATACGGGATCTGCGTCGGGTACGGCGGCGGGGTCAGGTAGGGCCGCTGCGTCGGGTACGGGATCTGCGTCGGGTACGGCGGCGGCGTGGCGTAGCTTGGCCAAGTCGGGTAGGGGATCTGCGTCGGGTACGGTGGCGGGGTCGGCCAGGGCGTGGCCGTGGGCGTGCGCGTCGGCGTGCCCGTCGGGAACACATCCGGCGCACCGAACGCGCACAGCTTCAGCGCCGAGAACGCCACATCGGCCAGCGTGCCGCCCGACACGACCCGCACTTTGTAGGAATAGACCCAACTGCCGTACACAAACGCCTTGGTCGGCGCGAAGTTGGGCACCAGCGAGCTATAGCTGCTGCTGGTCGAGGTGAAGGTAAACGCGCTGTTCTCGCGATCTGTGGGGTCATTGCCCACGATCTCGATCACCGCGCTGGCGGGCGTCCAGCTGCCATAGGCCGCGATCTCGGCGTTGCGCGGGAACGAGGTATAGCCCGCACCGGCCACGATGTCGATGCAGTGGCCTTCTTCCCAGCCCACCGGCGTGGCCGTGGCCGTGGTGGTGGCCAGCGCACCAGGGCAGATCCGCAGCGTGCCATTGCCGGTCAACGTGTAGCTCCCACTGCCCGCGAGACCCAGCGTCAACGGAGCCACCGCCGCGCTTGGGTAGGCGGGCACCGTCGCGCTTTTGCTGCCATCGCTGATCGTGAGCGCCCCCGCGACGGTCTGGATGACCTCGCCATCGCGGATCGAGCCGCTGCCGCTGCCTCGGATGATGTAATCCTCACATTGACCAGGCGCGGGAATGGCCGAACTCGTGGGAATCGCCGTGGGCAGCGCCGCGCCGCTGATCGTGATCGATACCCAGCGCATCGCGCCAGGCAGCGACAGCGCGAGTACGGCCCCCTCCCCCAGCGCATAGCTCCCATTCCCCGTGGGGATCGTCCCCACATTGCCTGGCGTCGACCCCAACTGCACCAGAATATTCGCAAGCGAGACGCTGGGCGTACCGCTGTCCAGAAAATGGGTGGTCAGCTGCACCGTACCCTGTGGAAAGTGCAGGAACATGGGGAACAGATCCGCATCACCCGCCGCTTTGGCCGATCCCAGCGCGAACAGCCACGCATTCCCCTCCGGGATCGGCATGCTGATCCGGCTAATCGTGGCGCTGGCCGTCTCGCCGTTGCGGCTGGGCATCAGGCCATACACGCACAGGGTTGCACCCTCCTGCGGCCAGCTGCTGGCGGCGGCGTCCAGCGCCTGCAAGCGGCGCGGCACGCCTGAGAGCACATACGACCCATTGCCGACCGATGCCATGCCCGCCGCAGTCGCATCCGTGTTCGAGAGATCGGCCACACATCCGGCGCTGGTGTCGGCATAGCCCCACTTCACGTTGTTATAGCTGGTGTTGCCGTAGGACACCGCCACGGTGATGCGATAGGCGGCCCCTGGCACGGTCACGATGCTGCCCAGCAGGACATGGTAGCGATCCGTTCCGGCCCGCACCGCCGAGGAGGCCGACCAGCTGGCCAGCGCCACATCGTCGGCGGCGTCGAGCGGGTCGAACGTGGCAAAGGCCCGCAGCGGCGCGGCCTGCACCGGCCTGGCCAGCCCCACCAGCAGGCCCATAAGCACCACCACCAGCAGCGCCAAGCGTGATTTCATGTATTGGCCTCGCTAAACACGCCGATCACCCAGAGGGCGCACTGTACATACACCAATGCGATGATCGCCCCCCACACCCACCCCAACCGCGAATCAAGAAAGCCTTGGAAGCTATCGCGGAACAGCAAAAAAAAGATGTTGGTTTGCAGCGCGATCACGTGCTCGTTTGGCTGCGGGTTGAGCATGCCCATGAGCAGCTCGGGCAGCACGGCCATGAGCACGGCCACGCCATACGCCACTGCCCCAAACACCGCCGTCAGGAGATCCCACAGCGCCACGATCAGCGACCACAGCCACGCCGCCAGGTCAGCCAGCAGCGGGCCGAGGCTGGCCAGCTGGGCCAGCCCTTGCGCCACGGGTTCGAGCGCCAACCATAGTTCAACCCGTGCGCGGTCGAGCAGCGCCGAGGCCCCCACCCAGAAGAACGCCAGCTGCTGCACCACCCACACCAGCAGCCGCCACAGGCTGTTGATGCTCAGGATGGCCACGCCGTTGACCACCACCTCGACCACGGCCAAGGCTGCGTTGGCCAGCGCGATCAGCCAGCACACCACCGGCATGGCCCCGATGTTCCAGATCTGCACGGCCAGCCAGGCCACCCACAGCCGGATGTCCCACCACTGATCTGGGGGCACTGCATAGGGGGCCACGGTCTGGCCCGTGCCGCCCGCCGTGCTGCACGTCCAGGGAAACGCCAGGTCGATGGGCAGCAGCAGCGGCGGCACTTCCTCCCAGCTGGGGGCGGTCGGCGCGGGGTCGCTGGGCGTGCCGGGGTTGGTGGTCAGCCCCGCGCAGCCCTCCACAATGCGCCGCGCCTGCCACCAGTGCGCTTGGTAGAAGTCATCCAGGGCGGGGTTATGCAAGATGCAGCCCGTATCATGGTTGTAGCAGTCCATGAACAGGCCATCGCCCACGTAGATGGCCACGTGCTGCCCGCCGGTGTAGCGCAAGAACGCCAGATCGCCCACGGCCCAACAGGTAGTCGCCGCGCCGCGCAGATCGGCCAGGGTACAGGGGATCGCCGCGCCGTTGTTCTGCTGCTGGTAGGTGGTACTGCCGATGGTCACGCCCGCTTGCGCGTAGGCCCACCACACCAGGCCGGAGCAGTCAAAGCTATTCGGCCCCGTGCGCGGGTAGGGTGTAAGCGTCACAGGGTCGATGGGGTCGCCCGCCAGCTCGCCGCCCTGGCTGTAGATCGCCCCGCGCTTGGTGAGCGCAGCCACCGCCGCCGCGTAGCAGGGCGCGGTGGTCTGGCCGCGTGGCGCGGCAGCGGCCACCGGCGGGCGGGCGGGGCCGACCAGGCCCACCAGCAGCAGCAGGATTAGGGCAGCGAAAAGGCAGTAACGCATGTGCGGATCATCCCAAAAAACATGGTGATGAACAGCGGGATCACGACCAGCATGCCCGCCTCAGTCTCGACCAGGTGCGGGACAAGATCGGTCAGATAAGCTAGCCCATCCCCAATCTGTCCAAACGGCAACATCTCCATAGATCACCAAAGCGGCTACGGCCTGCGCCATAGCCGCCCTTTCCTACTCGTCTGCGCCCTTCGAGCCTGCCAGGATAAACACCAGCCAGATCGCGAGGCCCGCCACACAGGCTGCCGTCACCCACGGCCCCATGCTTGATGCCATCACCCCATCGATCAGGGTGCGCATGACCTCGCGCATAGCAGGCTACTTTCGCGCAGGGATCATCGTCTTGACCAGGGAGATACCCAGCTTGCCCAGGCCGAAGAGGATCGGCACCCAGATGACCACGTGCAGCAGCGTGATATCGTAGGCGGTGCCCGCCTCGTTCAGCTTGGGGATCATCATGCCCGCCGCGAAATCCCAGAACAGCATCATGATCTTGATCAGGAACTCCACCACATCCAGCAAGGCATCCATCGGTACGGTGTCCTTTCTGTCGTATACCACGCCAACACCCTACAGCCCCCCATCCCGCACGGCCAGCACCATGGTGAAGAGCACCACGAGCGCCAGCAGCCACCACAGCTCATTGCCCGCCACAGCGGCCACGAAGTAGGCAAGATCAGCGAGCATCGTTCCGCTCCAGTGTGTCGCGTAAAAACGCTTGCATGCCGGTCAGCAGGGCGTCACAGCCCAGCGCCAGACTCATGCCAACAAGGAATTGGGTAAGCGGATGCAGCAGGGTAATCATGCCGTTCTCCGTGTCCGCCACAGCTGAACGATCAGCAGCGCCAGCACCGCCGCAAGCAGCAGCGCCAGCACCACATCGCCATACGTGGCCGTGGCGATTACGGCCCCGTGCGCCCCGCTCGGAAGTGGGACAACCCAGGCGCTGGCCAGATCAGTAGTGGTGGTGTAGGGTGTGGTTTCCATGCCCCTAGTACATCACATCTCGAAGGGCCTGTCATTCATATCTTTTCTTGTAAGACAAAGGTACTAGAACACGTATAGGCCCCTACCCTTGCGGTTAGGGGCCTCACATGTCCGATAATGGCGGTTATCGAGCTTACTAGACAGGTAGAAAAAGAAACCTTGAAGGCATATAATCGTATAGAACTTGAACCACAAATAATCAAGGAGCAGTACGTATGAAAAACGAGACTATACTATCCGAGATCAGACAGACTCTAATCGGCGCAATCTTGCCATCAATAATAATATTCCTAGTTAACCTGCTAATAGGTTACTTATTTAAAGAAACAGGGAATGTAAAGATAGGACCAATAATAGATGTTTCTAATCATAAATACGCAAACATAAGCATAACAAACTACTCAGACTCAGAAATACAAGGTATTTCCATTACAATACCTTCTTCAACTATCATATCAAATACAATATCAACATCACCCGTTTATATAGAGAAAAAATCAAATCTATTAACAAACTTATCAACCGATTTAATAACAATATCCAATATAAAACCGAAAGATACAACAAATCTATTAATACCTATTATCACAGCAGATCAATTAAATTTAATATCGGTTACAAATTATAGTGATTTAAAGCTTTCAACAGAAAGATCTTCTTCTCCAAGGTACCCTTGGGATAAAGCTATATTCAATATGATCATTAGTGCATCAATGTATTTTATATTTATAATTATATCAAACCTCTTACTAAATTCACAAATTAAAAAAACAAGAAGTGAAATACAAAAAGAATTAGAGAAATCAAAAGAAGAATCAAGATCATTAATACAAAAAATCGATGATTTAAATAAAGATAGCAAGCAGTATATGAATGATTTTATAAAAATGAAATTATTACTTCTTGCTAAAATTTCAGACTACACAAAGGAGCTAGATTTTTGGAAGGATACCATAAGGTGTATTATGTACGAATCATCTAAAGAAAATATATCTTCAGATATGATTATAAGAACCGTAAACAAAACACTAAAAACATATCTTACAAATGAATCAAAAACTAATATTAGTTTTGATGAAATGAAGATCATCTCATCAATTTTTTCAAAGTCATCAGAGAATGACTAAACGCCCCTTGACAACATGCTATAAAAGCACATAATTCGCGTGTGGAAATTTCTACCCTTCCGTGTATTCTTATACCACACGGAGGTTTCACATGGATCTAACGAACGCTATCAACGAGTTCTGCATGGATTTGCGGATAAATGGCCGAGCGCGGGGCACCATCCACAAACACGAGCAGGAGCTAAACCGGCTCGACCGCTGGTGCGAAGAAAACAACTTGGTATGGCACCAGCTCGACCGGCGCACCCTGCAACGGTTTGTACGCGCCCGCGATGTGGGCGTGTCCGCACGGTCGAACATGCTCTGTACCCTGCGAACCTTCTACGCCTGGAGCGTCGAGCAAGCGTATGTGGCCCTTTCGCCTGCTGTCGGCTTCAAGACTCCCAAGAAGCCGCAGCCGCTCCCCCGTGCGCTTTCTATGGAAGAAGTGCGAAACCTCTTGAGCTACCTCAACGAGCACCGCGAGACCCGCAAGCAGCGGCGCGACCGCGTGCTCATGATCACCCTGCTGTATGCAGGCCTGCGCTGCATGGAGGCTGCCGCGCTGCACTGGCGGCATGTCGATCTTAAAGCAGGCGCTATCGCTATTCAGCTCTCCAAGATGGGCAGAGGGCGGGCTATACCGATCCACCCCGAGCTAAAATACGAGCTGGAGCGCTGGCGGCAGGAGCAGCAAGCCCACGATCTGCACAATGGCCCCATCTTCAGCCTCGACCGTCAGCAGCTCGTCCCCGAACGCATAGGCAAGATCGCCCGCATGTGCGCGGCCAACTGCGGTATACCCTTCAGCGCCCACGTGCTGCGGCACACCTTCGCAACCTTCGCGCTGCGCGGGTCACACGATGTCTACGCCGTGAGCAAGGCGCTTGGTCACTCGCAGCTCAAGCAGACAGAGATCTACGTGAGCGCGGATGTCGAGCAGCTGCGCGATTCGGTGATCAGCATCCCAGGTATGAACGCATGGTAGCTAGAAGAAGTTCACAAGGATCACGAAAACCACAAATATGATCCCAATCGCACTTAAGAGGGAATAATCCGAGGATACCCCCCACTTTTCAAGATGGAAACGAAGCAGAGGCGCAACCAGAAAAATGCTAACACCAAAGAGACTTTCTACGAGGCGTTTAGGAAAGCGGCCAAAGAACCTAAATCGGCGGCTTTTCCTGGCTTTTGTGGTGGCCTTGCGGGTGGTGCGGGCTGCGGTGGTGCGGGTGGTGGTCTTCTGGCGAGTGCCCGACGTTGTGCGGCGTGCGCCTGTGGTTGCCCGAGGGGCAGGCGCGGTAGGCGTGGTGATAGGGGTGGGGGCGGGTTCAAAGTTCGGTAGCGTGCTTTGTACTAGGTCTTCAGGGTAGAGGGGCTGCGTATCGCCGGTCATCGCTCGCACTGTCGTGGGTCGCGTCCGTGGCATAGTTGAGCCTCTTGTTATAGACAAGCCGCCCGCCTTATGGGCGGCTTTTGCTTGACATCATAATCACAAGATGATAGTATGCCTGCAACCGCCTGTTACCCAAAAGAGGAGGCATGTACAACCCATCAAAAGCCGCTGAATGGCTCAGTGAGCGACTAGGGCGGACGGTTAGTAGACAGACGATACAGCTCTACATCAAGCGAGGGGATCTCCCTGCTACCAACACAGGAGCAGGCCAGCATCGACCAACATGGGTTATTCTCCATGCCGATCTGGAAGCCTTCGCAGACCGCGCCGCCGCCGAAGGACTCCCGACACCAAAGGGAGGTTGGCCGCAACGGAATGCCGCGAGAAAAAAAGCTAACGGCCTAGTAACTATTGCTAGTCACTAGGCCGCCGAACGCCACATTCGTGTTCCCTTGCAAGTCTCACGAATGCAGCCGGGTGCCGTACCTTGACGGCTTTATGGTCGGGGCGAGAGGATTCGAACCTCCGACCTCAGCGACCCGAACGCTGCGCTCTACCAGGCTGAGCCACGCCCCGACGTGTATTTGGTTGTGCAACCCCGTGGTTGGCTGGTGCCGAAGGTGGGAGTCGAACCCACACAAGGTTGCCCTTAGCGGTTTTTGAGACCGCCGCGTCTGCCATTCCGCCACTCCGGCAGTGACGACGGTCGGGATTATAGCCCACAGTCCAGGTTTTGTCAAATCGGCCCCAGTGCGCCGCCGCCGAGCGCATAGGGATGGCCCGCGCGACCACGCCTGCGCCGCGCCACATGATACCCGCCGCCCACCAGATCTTTAGGAAACCCCCAGCATTTTTCGCCCGCCTATGAAGACCCGTAGCGCCGCGTCGCCGCGCCCTTGACACGGCATTATCAAACGTTTATGATAGCCCCGTTTGATGCCTAGAATGCAGCCTGATGCTTCAGAAGCGTGTACGCACACAGCACGCCCTGACGCCTGAAACACCATTCAACCCGTGTGAGGAGCGCAAGGTCCATGTCCATTCGTGTCCCCCGATCCATCCGTGTCTCGACACTATCGCTCGCCGCGCTGGCGCTCGCCGCCTGTGGCGCTGGCGTTCCGCTCACTGGCACGATCACCGATGCCTACACGGGCAAGCCGGTCGCCGCCCAGGTGAAGGTCGGCTGGGGCACGGCCAGCGCCGATGCCCAGGGCAAGTACCAGATCGGCAGTTGGAGCCAGAACGATACGATGCAGATCAGCGCGGATGGGTATGAGCCTGCAACCGTGGCGCTGAGCCAGCAGCCCCAGCTCGCCACGCCCGCGCAGCCAGCCGCCACCCTCGACACCCAGATCCGCCCCAACACCCTGAGCGGCACCGTGACCGACAGCTTCACCGCGCAGCCCCTGGCCGGGGCGGTGGTGCAGGCCACCGCAGCCATCAGTGCCACCACCGGGGCCGATGGCCGCTACACGCTCAAGGGCCTGCCCGAGGCGTTCAGCCTGACGGTGAGCGCCGCCGACCACGCCACCCTCACACAGGAGGTGAGCCGCACCGCAACGCTGGACGCGGCCGTGCGCCCCAATGTGCTGAGCGGCACCGTGACCGACCAGTACACCGGCGCGGCGCTGGCCAACGCCAGCGTGAAGGCGGGCGACGCCACCGCCACTACCGGGGCCGACGGCAGCTACCGCCTGACGAATGTGCCCGAGAATGCCACGCTTGAGATCACCGCCGACAGCTACTCGCAGCTCTCGCAGCCGATCGAGAAGCAGACGGTGATCAACGCCACGCTGCGCCCCGACATTCTGAAGGGCACGCTGGTGAACGGCACCACCGGCAAGCCGGTGGCCTTCGCCACGGTGTTCGCGGGCACCGCCATCGGCGCGGATGACGTGGCCTCGGTGGAGATCAAGAACAGCGCCGACGGCAGCTTCACCCTTGAGGGCCTGCCCGAGCGCGGCGTGCTGTATGTGATGGCCCCCGGCTACAAGCGCGCCGAGGTCGAGATCACCCCTGGCAAGCTGCCCACCGAGATCAAGCTGGAGCCCTTCCAGTCCAAGGCCTGGTATGTGACCGCCGCCGTGGGCGCGCGCGCCGACTATCTGTTCGATGAGTACTTCAGCATGATCGACAAGACCGAGCTGAACACGATCATCATCGACCTCAAGTCCGACCTGCGCGACGACCTAGGCCAGGTCTACTACGACACCCAGGCCCCCATGGCCAAGGAGCTGGGCACAGGCCGCGACTACATGGACTTGAAAAAGATCCTGGCCGAGGCCAAGAAGCGCGGCATCTACACCATCGCACGCGTGCAGCTGTTCTCGCACGACAACGTGCTGGCCGATGCCAAGCCCGAGTGGGCCGTGAAGGACCGCGAGACCGGCAAGGTCTACGCCGACTACCCCGGCCCGGGCATCCGCTACGCCTACCTGGACCCCACCAATAAGAATGTGTGGGAGTACAACATCCAGCTCGGCGAGGAGGCCGCCCAGCTCGGCTTCGACGAGGTCAACTACGACTATGTGCGCTTCAGCGACTGGTATGGCGATCTGTCCGACTACGCGAAGAAGCTGCAGTTCTCCGAGCCGATCGACCCGACCACCGATGGCGACAAGATGTACGACACCCTCACCGAGTTCCTGAAGACCGCCCACCCGCGCCTGAACAAGGCCGGTGCGTTCTTCTCGATCGATGTGTTTGGCCGCGTGGCGCTCAAGCGCTCGCTGCCGATCGGCCAGGACATCGAGCGCATGGCCCCCTACGCCGACTACATCTGCCCGATGATCTACCCCTCGCTGTGGTGGCCCGGCTTCCTCGATTTCGACAACCCCACCGCCCACCCCTACGAGGTCATCCAGGGTAGCCTGAAGGAGGCCGCGCCGCAGTTCGCTGGCAAGCGCGCCCTCGACCGGCCCTGGCTGCAGGATCACACCGACCCATGGCAGGGCAATCGCGTGATCGAGTACACCGCCAAAGAGGTGCGCGCGCAGATCGACGCGACCGAGGACTTCGACCCGACGATGGGCTGGATGCTCTACAACTCGGCGAACGCCTACCACGACGATGCGCTGAAGGCCGACCAATAAAGCGCTTTGTTGCCCTTGCGACTCGGGCGCGGCTGGCGACACGTGCGCCAGCCGCGCCCGAGCATGAACGACATACGGAGTACCTATGCGACGCGCGTTGCTGCTATCCGTCCTTGCTGCCGCCCTGCTGATCGCCCCCGCGCCCCACGCGGCCGCCCAGGCGAAAGTCCAGCGTGGCAGCGTCCACTTTAGCTCGGTGGTTGAGTGGCAGGGCGGGCTTGCCGAAGGCATCCAGATAACCAACAACGACAACGGCGAGATCCGGCTCGCCGACGGCAAGATCGAGGGCACCTACACCTCCGGTCTCACCAAGACCGACTTCCCCGCCAACGCCCTCGGCGCGGTCTGGCAGGCTAGCGTGCCCGCCGAGGCCGAGCTACGCCTTGAGGCGCGCGGCGGCCCCACCCCAGAGACTCTGGGCGACTGGCAGCAGCTGCCCACCAGCGACGCCCGCTCGCAGAGCGCCGACGGGGCCTTCGCCACCGAGTCGCTGATCGCCCTGCCCGAGGAGAGCCAGTACCTCCAGGTGCGGGCCAGCTTCAAGGCCAAGGCGCTCAACGCCTCGCCGGTGGTGCAGGAGCTAGAGCTAAGCTACCTCAACGGCAACAGCGGCCCCACGCTCTCGCCCGCGCTCACGCGGGTGGCGGCCCCCTTCGGCCCCGCTACGCTCACCCCAGCCCCGCAGATCATCCCGCGCGCCGACTGGAGCGGTGCGGCGGCCAGCCCGCAGATCTCGCGGCAGGCCCCACACGGCATCATCATCCACCAGATCGGCAGCACAGCAGCGGTGACCAACACGCTCTCGTTCCTGCGCGCCGTGGCCTCGTACCAGGCCGAGGTGCTGGGCTGGGGCGATCTGTCGTACCACTTTGTGGTCGGGCCAGATGGCGACATCCTGCAGGGCCAGGCGGGCGGCCCCACCGCCAGCATCCCGCGCTTCGCGGGCGGCGACGATGCCATCCACATCGCGCTGGTGGGCGGCGGCGCGGCCAGCGAGGCCCAGCAGCGCGCCCTGGCCAGCCTGATCGCCTGGCTCGGCGAGGCCTTCGAGATCGCGCCGCTCGGCCAGCACAGCGTGGCCAACGGCAGCGGCACCAGCGCCCGCGCCAACGTGGCGGCGCATAGCGAGGCCGTGCCCGGCGTGGCCGATCCATCGGCGGCGCTCGCGGGCCAGATCGCCAGCCTGCGCCAGGCCGCCGACACCGCCACCGTGCGCTCGCGCTGGTACTTCGCCGAGGGCAACACCTTCAACTACCAAGAGCGCCTGTCGGTGCTGAACACCAGCGCCAGCACGGCCAGCGTGCGCTTCCGCCTGCTGCGCCAGCCCGGCCCCGCCGAGGAGCGCACGGTGACGCTGCAGGGCAATGGCCGCTACGATCTGCAGATCAACAGCATCTTCAGCGACACCACCGATGTGCCCGCGATCGTGGAGGCCAACCAGCCGATCATCGCCGAGCGCTTCATGGATTTCCAGACCGACATCACCACCAGCCCGGGCGTGCAGATGCTCCAGCGCGTCTGGTACTTCGCCGAGGGCTCCACCGACGGCTCATTCAAGACCTACCTGGCCCTGTTCAACCCGCAGGCCACCCAGGTGAGCGCCACGCTCACCTATATGAAGGGCGACGGCACCACCGCCGAGCAGAAGGTCGAGATCCCGCCGATGCAGCGCAGCGTGGTGGCGGTGGACAGCGTGCTGCCCGGCGTGGGCTTCGGCACGCGCGTGATCGCCAGCCAGCCGATCGTGGCCGAGCGCACCATGATCTTTGGGCCGGGCAGCACCACCAACAGCGGCGGCGTGCACACCGCGCCGGGCGTGGCCCAGCTGGCCCAGCGCTGGTACTTCGCCGAGGGCACCACCCAGCCGCCGTTCACCATGGCCGTGCTGGTGCTGAACCCCAACGCCCAGCCCGCCAACGTGGCTGTCACCTTCTCGAACGCCGACGGCGTGTCGCTGACCCGCCGCTACGCGGTGCCGCCCACCTCGCGGCTGGCCATCAACGTCAACGAGTTCGTGCCCCAGCTGGGCGTGGCCACGGTGATCGAGAGCGACCGCCCGGTGGCCGCCGAGCGCGCCATGTACTGGCGCGACACCAGTGTGGGCACCGTCACCCCCGGCACCACCACCACATCCTACACCTGGCGCTTCGCCGATGGCCGCACCAGCGATGGCTTCCAGGAGTACCTGCTGTTCAACAACCCCAGCAAGAACCAGGCGCGGGTGACGGTGGACTTCGTGCTGGCCGATGGCAGCACCGCCCAGCAGGGCGTGGTGATGCCCGGCAGCTCGCGCTACACCATGGCGGTGCACCAGCTCTACCCTGGCCAGCGCGCCATCTCGGCCACGGTGCGCGCCACCCAGCCGATCATCGCCGAGCGCTCGCTCTTCCCCAGCGCCCCCACCGACGCGGGCAACCGTGGCGGCGCGAGCACCTTCGGCGTGCCCGAGCGCTAGAGCGCCCGCCACATCCGCACACAACCACGGGCCAGGTGATGCGATCACCTGGCCCGTTCTTTCGCACCGCGTGGTGCGTGGCCGCGAAAAAAGGCCAGGTGCCACAGCGCTGTGACACCCGGCCCCATGCTTGCCCCATCGCAAGGCGTGCGCGCTACTTCTTCACATAGCAGGGGGTCTTGCCATCCTTCTCAGCTGCGGCGTGGCTGATGATATAGGCCCCGCTGTAGTCTGCGCTGGTCTGGATGTCGTCGCTGGACATCTTGGTATCGGTGAAGTTGTCCTTGATCGTTGTCAGGCCGATGCCGCCGCCCCAGCGCTCCAGGTTGCGCAGCGTCTCGGGGCCGTTCTTCACCACGCTGTACGCGCCGTTCTTGTTCGCGCCGCCCGAGGCCTTCTTCAAGAAGTGCTGCACGATCTGCAGCGCGTCGCCCGCCGCCGCCTCGTAGCCCGCGCTGGCCGAGTGCCAGCCGTAGGCCGGGCCCCAGTGGGTGATGTGCGCCACCATCTGGATCAGCTCCTTCGACCACGAGAGCGCGTACTTGGGAACCTTGGCGGTACCGTGCTCCTTGATCGCCTTCCACTGCGCGTCGGCGACCTTCTGCTTGTGGGCCTCGCCCTCGCCGATCTCGACCATGGCCGCCAGGATGTGCGGGTTGGCCTGGATGATCGCCAGGGCGTTGTTGCCCTCCTCCACCGCGCCGGTCGCGGTGTTGACCGCCAGCCACTTGTTGCTCTCGAAGCTCACGCCGATCTTCCGGAAGGCGGCGGCGATGTCGGCATCCTTGAACAGCTCGGTCATGGTGGGGTTCAGGCCGCCAGTGCGCGCGCCCAGGCCGCGCCCCCACGTCACCATCTGGCTGTCGTAGGCGTTGATCGAGGCCGAGTTGCCCTCGTGCTGCAGCTCCTCCCACACCCACTGCTCGGCCTGCTTGGCCTTGCCCTCGGGGGTGCTGGCGTCGGCCTGGCCCTGCACCGAGGTCGGGGTGGCGTCGGTGGATGTGCTGCCGTTATGCTCCCAGCCGTACTGGCCGCGATACTTCACTAGGTTCATGGTCTTGGTGTCGAAGCCCTCGCGGGCCTTCACCACCTCATCCACAAAGGCCTGCTGCTCGGCGGTAAGCGCGGTGGCCAGGCCCTTCTCCTCGTTGCTCAGCGAGGGCGCGTGGATGACGTAGTCCTGCTTGACCTTCTTGCCATCCTTACCCTTCACCGTCTCCGAGCCTTGGCGGTCGAACTCGCCCACCTCGGTGGCGTCGGTCTTCACCTCTTTCGAGCCAAGCGTCACGCTGATGCCCTCGCCCTTCTTGCGCGAGGCGCGGGGCAGCGTGGTCATCCAGTTCTCCGCCGTCACGCCGGTGGCGGGCGTGGGCGCGGGGGCCGGGGTGCCCGTGGGCGCGGGGGCCGCGCTCTTGGGCGTGGGCGTGCCGGTGGGCGTGGGCGCTGGCCCGGCCACGGGCACAGGGGCGGGCGCGGGTGTGGCACCGCCGCCGCCCGCGTCGGGCGTGGCCTTCAGCTGGATGGTGGGCGCGGCGCTGTCGGCCTCGGCGGTGGCGGGCTGGCCGTGCATGGGCACGCGGCCAAAGCTGTGGCCAAGGTTGGCGGTGTCGGACACGGCTGCTGCGGAATCACCGGACGGGGAACCAAAGTCGAACGAAGAGTCAAGCGGGGACTCTGAACCCTTGCGCTTCGTATACACTCGCATCAGTGTATGCTCCTTGCGATGTAGGCAAGCATGTGCAGTTCAAAAGTACCATAAAGCTCCGCCGATCGTCAATCAGCAAAAGGCGTGCCGATATCACAGATCCGTTATTTTACAAAGAATGACGGGCGCTCGCACCGACAGTGGTATCACCAGGCCAGATCGAGCTTCTGGCGCTACCGCAGCACCAGATCGCTGCGCTGCAGCGACTGCGCGATGCCCGCCTGCAGCGTGCCGCAGGTGGTGATCCCCCCGAGGTCGATCCCCAGGCCGATCAGGGTCTGCGCCACCTCGGGGCGAATGCCCGTGATGATGATCTGCGCGCCCAGCAGCCGCGTGGCCTGGGCCGCGCGGATGATCGCGTTGGCCACCTGGGTGTCCACCACGCTCACGCCGGTGATGTCGAGAATGGCCACCTGTGCGCTGGTCTCCGAGATGCCGCTCAGCAGCGTGTCCATGATCTGCTGGGCGCGGCGCGAGTCCACCGTGCCGATCAGCGGCAGCACCACCACGTGCTCGCTGATCGCCAGCAGCGGCGTGGAAAGCTCGGCTAGAGCGTGCGACTGATTCTCGATCACGATCTCGCGGTTGCGGATCTCTTCGATCTCGCGGCGCTTGCGCTCGCTGATGTCGAACGACGAGATCACCACCCATGGCAGCAGCGGCGGCTCGCGCAGGATGGGCGTGTAGATCGACTGCGTCCACACATCGTGCCCGGCCACCAGCAGATGCTCCTCAAGCTGCTGCGGCTGGCCTTGCTGCACGCACTCCCACAGCTGCCGCCCGATCATGGCCTGGGTGTTCTGCTCAAAATCGATCTTGGCCGCATGCTGCTTGGAGTGCAGCATCTTGTAGGTCTCGGCGTTGGCGTAGATCAGGGTGTTCTGGCTGGCCGACGCGACCTCCATCACCGCGATAGGGTACGAGGCCTTGTCGCCGATGGCGTCGAGCACGGCGGCGGCGCGCTGCAGCGCGGCAGCCTCGCGCAGATCGATAGCGATGGTCTCCTGATCCGGGCCGGTAGTGTCAATGTCGGGATGCGATGTCATGCGGGTTATCTACAATTCTCCAGATCATGGCGATGCTGGGCTTGTGGGTTGGATAAACGATGTCAGCAAGGTGCGCCAGAGCAAGCTCGCAGCACCCATGGCAGCGCACACCTGGCCAGGCAGAACGCCAGAAAGGCCCGCACAGGCTTCTTGCCTGAACAGACCTTTGTGCATCATAGCCATCTATCAGTTGTCCAAACGTGCGCTTCAATTCAAGAAGATGTTCTAGGCTTGCTTTATTCTATCATACCCCTCTACCTGCGCAAACAACCTCGTTAGGGAAGCTGGGCCTCGATGATGCTCACCGCTGTATGGGTGGGGATGATCCGCACGACCTGGAAGCCCGCCGCCGCTAGCAGATCGCGGTACTGCTGGGCTGTGCGCTCGTGCCCGCCGTACAGCGTGAGCATCACTAGGTCGAATATGGCCAGATACGGCGTCGGCACTCCCTGGTCGGGAAACACGTTCTCGATCAGCAGCAGCGTGCTGCCCGGCTGCATGGCCGCGTGGCAGGCCCGCAGCAGTGCGATGGCCTGCTCGTCACCCCAGTCGTGCACCACATTCTTGAGCGTGTAGATGTCGCCGCCAGCGGGCACGGCCTGAAAGAAATCGCCCGCCACAAAGCGGCAGCGATCGGCAAGCTCGGCGTCGCCTAGGGCCTGCTGTGCGGCTAGCGCGCTATACGGCACGTCGAAGAGCGTGCCCTGCATGTGTGGGTTGGCGCGCAGGATGGCGACAATGAAGCTGCCGATGCCGCCGCCCACATCCACCACGTGGCGGTAGGGCTGAAAATCGTAGCATGCGACCACCGAGGCCACATCTTGGTTGAACTGATCGCTCATGAACTGGTTGAAGCGATGCCCAACCTCGGGGTGATCGCGGTAGTACGAAAACGCGTCGGTGCCCAGCAGATGCGCGAAAGCCTGCTGCCCGGTCATGATCGCGTTTAGGCTGTCGCCCAGCATGCGCTGGGTCTCGGGGTGGTTCACATAGAGGATGTTGCTGGCCAGCGACTCGGGGTGATCGGCCCGCAGCACCTCGCCAAGGGGCGTCAGCCCAAAACGCTGCTCGCTGTCGAGGGTAAACAAGCCATAGCTGGCTAGCCCACGCAGCATGCGGAACAGCGCAGGTGCGTGCGCGCCCGTCGCCTGGGCTAGCTCGTCGGCAGTCTGGGGCTTCGTCGCCAGCAGATCGGCAATCCCCAGCTCTACAACCACGTACAATAGATGCGGAACAATCGTGTTGTTCATCTGCATCACCACTGCGGCGGGCGAAAGTGCTCGTTCTTGCATAGCCCCCTCATCTTCATGCATGCAACGGTAGGCTATTCTTGCATAGACCTAACTTTTTTGCAAGCAAACAATTGATAGGACAAATAGTTCTGGCGTTAAACCGTTGCCTTTCTCAGATCGTCGAACGCTCATCTCTTATGCACTGGGATGCGCAATACTTGCATTCTTTTAGGATGTTGTAGGCAGCTTGCACATCTTTTCCTAACTCGACAGGAAAAAGAAAACAGATCAAACTCATCAATCTCTCGTAATCCCGTGCCTATTTTTGCGGTAATAGTAAGAGCCAATCGCAACATGATCAGTGTAGGCGCTTTGATCAAGAATATGGGTAGGGCCAATGCGTTCTTGTTCAGCAGAACATTTTTACCACAAAGGCAGCAAGACACCAAGGGGACAAATACCACGAAGACGCGAAGACACGAAGGGGCACGGAGCATGGGGATCAGGGATGGGAATCAGCAAAGCGTTTTTCGTAGCACAAAGACTACGTAAAACATATAGGCTCTAAGCACATGGGCTGATCGGCCCAACGCTTCGTTCACCCGACCCAATGCTTCGTTCACCCGACCCAATGCTTCGTTCACCCGACCCAACGCTTCGTTCACTCGACCCAACGCTTCATCCACTCGACCCAACGCTTCGTTCACCCGACCCAACGCTTCGTTCACTCGACCCAACGCTTCGTTCACTCGACCCAACGCTTCGTTCACCCGACCCAACGCTTCGTTCACCCGACCCAACGCTTCGTTCACCCGACCCAACGCTTCGTTCACCCGACCCAACGCTTCGTTCACCCGACCTCACAAAAAACCCACAGCAGCACATATCTGATTGCTACGCCTTGGAGAAAAAAAGACACCGGCACACGTTCATATGCAAAAGCCACTATCTATCAAAGGTAGCCCATCATGCACATCGCCATCCTCATCGGCCACACCATCCTCTGCATCTTGGGCGTGCTTGGCAGCTTCTTTCTCACCACAGGGAGCGTGATCAGCATTGCCAACATGCAGGTGCCGTGGGCACCGGCGCTGCTGGTGGCGGCGCTCGGCGTGCCGGTAGTATTTGTCGGGGCGGGTATCTTGGCGTGGGTGGCCAACAGCCTCTGGGGCCAGGCGCTTACCATCGGCGTGATCGCCTTCCCATGGATCTATCTAGCGCTGTTTGTGCTGGCCATGCTCGTCACCTTCCGTGTGCAGGCCTAGCATGCAGCAGCGACCCCAGACCATAGGTCTGAGGCCGCTGCTGGAATGATTGAAGCTATATGCTAGTGAGCGTGGATGCCCTCGGCAAACTCCTCGATCATCTTCTGGTTGAAGGCGGGGATATCATCAGGCTTGCGGCTGGTCACCAAGCCCTTATCCGTCACCACCTCCTCGTCGACCCAAGTCGCCCCGGCGTTCTGCAGGTCGGTCTTCAGCGAAGGCCAGGATGTAAGCCTGCGCCCGCGCACCACATCGGCCTCGATCAGCGACCAGGGCGCGTGGCAGATCGCCGCCACCGGCTTGCCCGCCGCAAAGAAACCGCGCACGAAGGCCACCGCCGGTTCGCTGACGCGCAACTGGTCGGGGTTGGCCACGCCGCCGGGCAGCAGTAGCGCGTCGTAGTCCTCGGCGCGGGCGGTCTCCACGGTGGCATCCACCGCGAAGCTCTCGGCCTTATCAAAATGCCGCCAGCCCTGCACCGACCCAGGCTTCAGCGAGATGATCTGGGTCTTGGCCCCGGCCTGGGCAAGCGCCTTGCGCGGCTCGACCATCTCGCTCTGCTCAAAGCCCTCGGCCACCAAGATAGCTACGGTCTTTCCGGAAAGATTCGCTGGCATTCGTTGCTCCTCTCGCTCGTCATTGATGCGTTATGTCGATTCTCAACCCGCGCACCAACCGCGCGGGCAAGCCTACCCATCCACGCATTGCACATGGCATGCCATGGGGCGGGCGCACCATGCCGGATGCGCGCCCCAGCACGCATCCGGCCCGACGAACGAGACTGCGCAGGCGCTACTTGGCGTAGCCGTGGGGGTGGGTGCGGTGCCACTCCCAGGCCGAGGCCACAATATCGTCGATGGTGGGGTATTTGGGCTGCCAGCCCAGCTCTTCGCGCAGCTTGGTGGAGCTGGCGATCAGCTCGGCGGGGTCGCCGGGGCGGCGCGGGCCGATGTCGTAGGGGATGGGGTGGCCCGTGACCTTGCGGGCGGCCTCGACCACCTCGATATTGCTGAAGCCCCTGCCGTTGCCCAGGTTGTACTTGCGGCTGCCGATGCGTCCGATCGCATCCAAGGCCAGAATATGGGCCGAGGCAAGGTCGACCACGTGCACGTAGTCACGCACGCACGAGCCATCGCGGGTGGGGTAGTCGCCACCGAAGATCGTGATCTTCTCGCGCTGGCCGAGCGCCACCTGCAGCACAATCGGGATGAGGTGCGTCTCGGGATCGTGGTCCTCGCCACGGTCGGGGGTGTCGCCCGAGGCATTAAAGTAGCGCAGGCAGGCGTGGCGCAGGCCGTAGATCTTCTCGTACCAGTGCAGGCAGCGCTCAAGAAAAAACTTCGACTCGCCATAGGGCGAGCCTGGCTCGATGTGCTCATCCGGCTCGATTGGCAGCTTGGTGGGGTTCTCAAACAGATTGGCGGTGGATGAAAGAATGAAGCGGCTCACGCCATTGGCCACGGCCTGATCCAGCAGATTCACGCCCGCCACCAGGTTGTCGCGCAGGTACTTAGCGGGCTTCTGCATGCTCTCGCCCACCAGCGTGTAGGACGCGAAGTGCATGATACCGTCGATACCCTTGTGCTCGGCAAACAGCCGCTCGATATCGGCGGGGTTGTGCAGATCGCCCTGCACGAAAGCCGCGCCAGCGGGCACCGCCGCAGCATGGCCCTGGTAGAGATTATCGAACACCACCACCTCGTGCCCCGCCGCCAGCAGCTCCGCCGATGTCACGCTGCCAATATATCCGGCACCGCCGGTCACAAGAACTTTCACTGCATGCTCCTTCAGTTGCTGCCATCGCCGCAGCAGTAGCGCCGAACATCTCGGCTCGGGCGATTGTACCACGGGCAAACAATCGGCCCTGTGGCCGAGCTGCACCCCGACCAACGATGGATCGGGCAGGATAAACACTGCCTGAAGGGTAGCGGATGAAGCGGTGGGCGGGGCAAAAAACCCATCGGGGCCGCCGAACAACACAAAAGGCACCAAGCATGGTTGATCTTGGTGCCTTGAAGTCTTGGGGGTAAAGGCAAGCTAGCCCAAACGGAACAGCACCTCGCCCGCGTGCTCGACCAGCAGCAGGCCCTCGGCCTCGCGGCCCGCCCACGCGGCGGGGTCGATGCTGCGGTAGTCGGCGTAGCCCAAGTTGATGCGGCGGCAGCGCTCCTCGGGGATGGATGTGGCCAGCGTCACCTGGATGCGCGGGGTCTCCACGCCGGTGGCTGGGTCGTAGCCGCCCGCGCCCTTCACGTGGGTGCTATGGGCCAGCACGCCGCCCGGGTAGCTGCCAAACTTCTCCCACTGCTTGGTGAAGTAGTCGCGCACGTGGTAGCCGATCTCGTCGATCAGCGCGCCGTGGGTGTACGAGACCTCGGTGATGTGCGGGGCGTAGATGATCACCTCGCCGCCATCGGCCACAATCGGCTCGGTCTTATACATCGCCTTGGCCGCCGTCCACAGGTCGTCGTAGCGCTCGGAGGGCATGGAGAGCACGCTGCGGAACGGGCGGGGCAGCGCCACGATGTTCAGCGTGCGCGAGAGGTCGGCGGCCTGCTCCCATGCCTCCACGTAGCCGCCGGTGAACAGGCCGTGCAGCGTAGAGCCTTGCATCACCATGGCCAGGCAGGTGGTGGGGCGGTCGACGAACTGGGCGGCGCGGTGGATGACGCGGCGGATGGGCGTATCCTTCACGCCGATGGTGGCCATGCAGGTGGCCAGCGCGCCTATCCAGTGGGTAGTGTTGATGATCTCGCCTGCGGCGATGCCGGGGAAGAAGTACTTGGCCCCGCCGGAGAAACCGACCACCTCGTGCGGGAAGACCGGGCCGCAGATCACCAGATGGTCGTAGTCGAAGATCATGCGGTTGATGCGCACGGGGGTGGGCGTGGAGACCAAGCCCTCGCTCAGCGCGGCGATCTCGTCGGATGCGATCAGGCCCACCTCGACGATGGCCGCCGGATCTTCCCAGTGGTGGTTGTACACCGCCGAGTTGGGAAAGCGGGCCGCGCGCTCGCTGGCCGCCATGCCCACCAGCCGGTCGATCGCGGCGGGCGACATAGGCGGGTGGGTGCCCAGCGCGATCAGGTAATCGACGCGGGCGGCGCGCTGGCCTACAAGCTCGTTCAGCTGCTGGTACATCAGGGGGATGGGGGCGCTGCGGGTGGCGTCGGGGATGATCACCAGCACGCGCCTACCATCTATTGGAAGCGACGCAAAGGTCTGAGTCAGAATCTCGCGCACCGCCTCGGGCGACATCGGCTCCGCAGCGCTGCCATAGCCATTGGTCATAACGCGACTCCTTCAAGCAACCGTGGGGATAATGGACTATTGTAGCACCAGGGCCGTGGAATAAAGCGACCTCGCGCAGGAGTTTTCCGGCGCGGCGTGGGGCGGGGCCAACGATTCTTCGTGAAGGTTGACACATCATTACGAGCGAGTTGCGGCTGCGTTAACCAACGCTAACCAAGCGGTGTTGCGCAAAGCCAAGGAAAAACGCTACACTTTTGCTCTAGAGCAAGAGAGGAACGCCATGAGACTTGTCCCCACAGCCCCATCGTTCATCATCCGCCCGCTGCGCGCGCACCGCTGGATGCGGGCGGCGCTGGCCATCGCCATCGGGCTGGCCGTGGGCGCGGCGCTGCTGCTGGCCGCAGCCTGGGTCTACGAGCGCACCCACGCCAGCGAGCACGAGGTAGTCTTCGTCATCCCGCGCAGCGACCCCTACGCCCCCACGGTGGGCAGCCACACCCGCACCCTGCCCAGCGTGATCGAGCTGCAGATGGGCCAGCTCGACACGGTGATCATCCGCAACGAGGACACGCAGCCGGTGCAGTTCGGGCCGTTCAAGCTAGAGGGCGGCCAGGTGCTGCACCAGCGCTACCAGCGGGCCGGCAGCTACGATCTGGAGTGCACCGCATCCACCCACCAGGAGCTGGCGCAGATCAACGTGGCACCGGCGGCGGGCGACCTGTGGTCGATGGCGCGGGCGATGATGCGCTAGCCAGCCCGTGGCACAGTTCGTGCCTTGCGTGTGGCAGCAACGGCGGGGCGCGCGCCCCATCCGCCCGACCACACGCAAGGAAGAACGCGCTATGCCAGGCATCCTGATCCTCTACACCTCGCTGGGAACCGGCCACCGCACCGCCGCACTGGCCCTGGCCGAGGCGCTGGCCCAGTGCGCCCCCGAGACCACGGTGGTGACCGAAGACGCGCTCGACTACTGCTCGGGCGTGGTGAAGAAGGCCCTGAACACCGCCTACCTGCAGAGCAGCGAGCGCGGCCCCAAGCTCTACAAGGCCGCCTACGAGGCCAGCGACAGCGCCGACTTCGACGAGGCGCTGGGCCTCAACCGGCTGATCAGCATCCTGGGCGGGCCGCTGCTGCGCGACATGGACGCCATGATCGACGCGATGCAGCCCGACGCGATCATATGCACCATGCAGCTGCCGCTGCAGCTGATGGCGCACCGCAAGCAGCAGGGCGCGCTGCACTGCCCGCTGTATGTGGTCGTCACCGACTTTGTGGCCCACAGCACGTGGTACGCCCCCGAGGCCGACGGCTACTTTGTGCCCAGCGCGCTGACCCGCGACATGATGTGCAGGCGCGGCGCGCGCGCCGAGCAGATCGCGGTGACGGGCATCCCGGTGCCGCTGACGATCGCCGAGGAGAAGACCATGAGCGCGATGCGCGAGCGCCACGGCCTGCCCACCGAGGGCGCGGTGGTGTCGCTGTTCGGCGGCGGGATCGAGGCCGAGCGCATCCGGCTGATAGTGGACGAGATCGCGCGGATCGAGACGCCCGCGACGCTGGCCGTGGTGTCCGGGCGCAACGAGCAGCTGGCCGAGGCGATCGCGGATGTGCCCAGCGGCCCGCACGTGCGGCTGCTGAAGCTGGGCGCGATCGACTATGTGGACGACCTGGTGGCCGCGAGCGATCTGGTGATCACCAAGGCGGGCGGGCTGATCGTGAGCGAGATCCTGGGGCGCGGCACGCCGATGATCATCATCGACCCGCTGCCGGGGCAGGAGGAGTGGAACGCCGACATGGTGGCGGCCTGCGGCGCAGGCATCCAGCTGCGCATGGCCGAGATGGTGCCGCCCGCCACGGCGCAGCTGCTGGGCAACCTCGACCAGCTCATGGCGATGCGCCGCCAGGCCCAGAGCACAGGCCGCCCGCGCGCCGCGCTCGACATCGCCAGTGCGATCTGCGCGCAGCTGGCGACGCCCGCGAGCTAAGAGAACCCCTTACCACCAAGACACCAAGGCACCAAGGGAACGAATACCGCGAAGGCGCGAAGAGGGCGTTCACCACCAAGACGCCAAGACACCAAGGGAACGAATACCACGAAAGCGCGAGGGTACGAAGGGGAGCGGGGCACCGTTTTACCACCAAGGCTCCAAGGCTTTAAGGGCATATGATACAGAACGGGCGGCGATCTGTTTTTCAGATCGTCGCCCGCTTTGTGCGCTGCGGGGCTAGTCGGCATCGGCGCTGTCGCGCGAGGTGGGGGCCAGGTGGGTAGGCTGGAAGTCGGCTGGCCCGGCCAGCAGCGTGTTGGCCAGAAAGCGCGGCTCGCGCTGGTGCACCTGCAGGCCCGAGGCCGCGCCCGCGTGCTGCTCGCGCAGCACCTGGTGCTGGTCGTAGTCGCCGCCGTTCTGGGTGCGGAACGGGATGGGCGCGGTGTCGGGCATGGCCAGCAGGCGGTCGGCGTAGTGCCGCGCCAGCTGCTGGGCGGTTTCGGGGGCGATGTGGCGCACCTCGTAGAACACCGTGGGCGGCACCACCGCCATGCCGGGGTAGAACAGCACGCCGTGCTGGATGGGCCAGAGGATGTCGTCGATCTGGCCATTCACGCCCAGCGGCCCGTAGTGCGCGGCCCGCCCGCCCACCGTGGTAGCCACCATGGCGCGGCGGCCCGCCAGCGCGCCCTCGCCGAAGCGGTCGCCCCAGCGCCCGCCGCCGTGCTGCCCCACCCCGTAGGCGAAGCCGTAGGCGTACACGCGGTCGACCCAGCCCTTCAGGATGGCGGGCATGCCATACCACCAGAGCGGGAACTGCAGAACCACGCAGTCGGCCCACAGCAGCTTGCGCTGCTCCTCGGCCACCTCGGGCGACTGCTGGCCCGCTCGGTAGGCCTCGCCCGAGGCCCTGCCGTAGTCCAGCGGCTGCTCGGGGTCGCGCGCGGGGAAGTCGAGCGCGTCGGCGGTGGCCTTCCAGCGCATCGCGTACAGGTCGGAGAGCGCCACCTGGTGGCCAGCATCGCGCAGCGCGGCCAGCGCGTGGTCGCGCAGGAAGCCGTTGAGCGAGGTCGGCTCGGGGTGCGCGTAGACGATCAGATAGTTCACCAATAGACTCCTTACGGTATTTTACGCAGACAAAGCTCCGCATATTTTCTGGAAAATACACGAATCTCAAAAAGATAGCATCTTCTTCGCGAAAGACGCATGTTCTGAGGTATAGTATAAACAGCACGCGCTGATTGACAAGAAGGCACATTTTGTATAGATAGTATCGCCAGTGATACTCGCAGCAGCAGAGAGGAATAAATCGATGGGCGCAAGCTCTGGCTCACCCTACGGGTGCGCGGTCGAGGCCACGATCGATGTGGTTGGGGGGCGCTGGAAGGCGGTGATCTTGTTTCACCTGATCGATGGGACCAAGCGGTTTAGCGAGCTGCGGCGCTTTCTGCCCAAGATCACCCAGCGCATGCTGACCATGCAGCTGCGCCAGCTGGAGGAGGATGGCGTGATCTGCCGCGAGGTGTTCGCCAGCGTGCCGCCGCGCGTGGAGTACTCGCTCACCGAGTTTGGCCGCACGCTGGTGCCCACGCTGCAGGCCATGCGGGCCTGGGGCGAGACCTACGAGCAGCGGCTGGCGGCGCGGGCCGCCCAGCGCGAGGGGCAGATCAGGCGCGGGGGCGCGTGACCTGCCTGCGGCGCGCTAGGCCAGCAGCACGCGCACGCCGTGGGCCTGAATGGCCTCGACGGCCTCGGCGGGGGCCTGGGCGTCGGTGACAAGGGTGTGGACGGCGGCCAGCGGTGCGATGGTGACGCTGGCGGCCTTGGCCAGCTTGCTGTGGTCGGCCAGCACGATCAGGGTGGGCGCGCAGCGCACGATCGCGCGGTCCATCGAGGTCTCCACGCCCAGCTCGTTGGAGAGGCCGCGCTCGACGCTGAGGGCGCGGATGCCCATCACCACTTTGGTGGCGCTCAGGTCGGCCAGGGCCTGCTCGGCCAGGTGGCCGATCATCGACATCTCGGAGTGGCGCAGCACGCCGCCCACCAGGATGGTGGTGATCTCGGGCATGGCGGCCAGCACGTTGGCCACATTCAGCGCGTTGGTGATCACCTTCAGGTCGCGCCTGCCGCCCAGGTGGCGGGCCAGCTCCACCGTGGTGGTGCCCGAGCCGATAAACACGGTATCGCCATCCGCGATCAGGGCGGCGGCGGCGTGGCCGATGCGGCGCTTCTGCTCGGCATTGTCGCCCACGCGGCGCAGCACCGGCGGCTCCGGCTCGGCCTCGTGCGGGGCCAGCGCACCGCCGTGGGCGCGCTGGACGGAGCCATCGTTGGTCAGCTTCTCCAGGTCGCGGCGGATGGTGGCCTCGCTGACACCCAGCCGCTCGCTCAGCTCCTCGACCGTGGCGGTGCGCTGCTCGCGCACGATCTCCACGATCAGCTGCTGCCGCTCGGCACTGAGCCGTGTCGCCATACGGTTCACCTATGCTTTCCTGCATTGAATCGGCATCTGATGGGCGTATTGTAGGCGCTGCTGGGGGCGCATGTCAAGCGATACTGACAAAATTCAATCATTTTTATGATCGAATATGATTGAATATGAATGAAAATGCTTGACATTGCTGATTCATGGGCTATAATCGGAGCAACACCGATCAGAAATAAGCGAATCACCCCAGCGCAGGGGGCCTTTACCAACGCAGTGCTGCGCCGCACCTGCGCAGATTGAGGATGCTATGACCTACGAAACCCACACCTGGAGCGAGATCCAGTCGCAGCCCGCCGTCTGGCCGAGCGCGCTGGAGGTGGTGCAGCAGCACGCCGAGGGGCTGCGGGCGCTGCTGGCCGAGGGCGCGTGCGACCACGTGGTGGTGACGGGCTGCGGCTCGACCTACTACCTGGCGCTGGCCGCCGCCGCGCTGGTGCAGTCGCTCACCGGCAGGCCCGCGCGCGGCGTGCCCGCGTCGGAGATCTGGCTGAGCGGCGAGGGCGTGTTCCCGAGCGGCCAGCGGGCCCTGCTGGTGGCGGTCAGCCGCTCGGGCGAGACCACCGAGACGCTGCGGGCGGTCGAGTCGTTCCGCGCCCACCAGCGCGGCGCGGTGCTCACGCTCTCGTGCTACCCTGGCCGCGCGCTGGCCACTATGGGCGATATGAATCTGCTGTTCCCCGAGGCGCAGGAGGAGAGCGTAGCCCAGACCCGCGCGTTCAGCACGCTGTACCTGGCCAGCGCCGCCGTGGCCGCCACCTGGGCGGGCCGCGCCGATGTGCTGGCCCAGCTGGCCGCGCTGCCCCAGGCCGCACAGGCCATCCTCGACAGCTCGCTGGGCCTGGCCGGGCAGCTGGCCCGCGACCCCGGCCTCAAGCGCGTGTTCTTCCTCGGCTCCGCCGGGCGCTACGGCCTGGCCTGCGAGCTGAGCCTGAAGATGAAAGAGATGTCGCTGAGCGACAGCGAGCCGTTCCACTTCATGGAGTACCGCCACGGCCCGCAGTCCATGGCCAGCCCCGAGTCGCTGATCGTGGGCCTGCTCTCGCAGCGCAACCACCAGCACGAGCGCGCTGTGCTGGATGAGATGCGCGCCCACGGCGCGACCGTAGTGGCCATCGGCCCCGGCGGCGACGTGCCCTTCCCCGACGCGCTGGACGACGCCGCCAGCGGCGCGCTGTACCTGCCCTTCGGCCAGATGCTGGCCTACGAGCGCGCCACCTCGCGGGGGCTGAACCCCGACCGACCGCACAACCTGGATGCTGTGGTGCGGCTGGAGGCCCTGCCCACCAGCGGCTAGCACCCATAGCGCACTTCTCCCCCCGCAGCGGGGCCAGACGAGGGAGGCCACTATGAAGCGAACCATGCCCATGCTCACCGTGATCGCCGCGCTGCTGCTCGCCGCATGCGGCGGCGCAAGCGCCCCCTCGCCCACGGCGGCGGGCGGGGCGGGCAGCGGGGCAGCCGCGACCGCCGCCCCTGCCGCCCCAGGCACCGGCGAGCCGACCAACATCACCTACATGATGTGGGGCTCGCCCGAGGAGCTTGAGGTCTGGAATGCGATCGTCGCCGACTTCCACACCGCCCACCCCGACATCAACGTGAAGGTGGAGGTGAGCGACTGGGAGTCGTACTGGAACAAGCTCAAGACGCTGTACGCGGGCGGCACCCCGCCCGACGTGTTCGCGATGGATGCTCCGCTCTACCCCGACTGGCAGTCGCGCGGGGTGCTGCTGAACCTCCAGCCCTACATCGACAAGACCCCCGGCCTGCTCGGCGGGCTCTACCCCAACACGCTGGCCGCCTACCAGCGCACCGATGGCTACTACGGCCTGCCGCGCGATTTCAACACCGTCACCCTGTTCTACAACAAAGACATGTTCGACGCCGCTGGCGTGCCCTACCCCGACGACACATGGACTTACGACAAGCTGCGCGAGGTGGCCAAGCAGCTGACCAAGGACACCGACGGCGACGGCAAGACCGACCAGTGGGGCCTGGCCAGCGACATGTGGGACATGGAGCTGATCTGGAGCGAGGCGATCTGGGGCTACGGCGGCGCGGTGATCAGCCCCGACTACAGCAAGACGCTGCTGGCCGAGGGCAAGGCCCACGACGCCTGGCAGCAGCTGGCGGGCATGATGGTCGACGACCAGTCGATGCCCAGCCCCAGCGTGGCATCCGAGTACGGCGGCGACCCCTTCGCGGCGGGCGTGGCGGCCATGACCACGATCGGCCACTGGGTGGTGCCGCAGTACGCACAGCTGGGCTTCAAGTGGGATGTCGCACCCATGCCCAGCGGGCCAGCGGGCCGCGCCACCAGCGTAAACAGCGCCGGGTTTGTGATCGCCAAGGACAGCAAGCACGCCGACGCCGCATGGCAGTTCGTGCAGTTCGCGATCAGCGAGCCGGGCCAAAAGCGCCTGGCCGAGCTGGGCTTCGCCATCCCCGTGCTGAAGTCGGTGGCCGAAAGCCCCAGCTTCCTGCAGAAGAAGAACACCGCGATCAACGAGCAGGTCTTCCTCGACGCGCTGAGCTACGCGCGCCCCAAGCCCTCGTTCAAGGGCTACGAGGAGTGGGCGGCGGCGGTGGGCGATGGCCTAGTGCCGGTCTGGAACGGCGAGAAAGCGCTGGACGCGGCGCTGGCCGAGATCGTGCCAGCGGCGGATGCGGTGCTGGCGAACAACAAGTAGATAGCGCGACCGTGCGCCTAGCGTGTATGCGCCGGGCGCACGGCGAGACACAGGCGATGCTATGCAGGCGGGAATCAAACCTCTGGGCAACGAGCGCGTGTGGCTGCTGGCGCTGCTGCTGCCAACCTTGTTCGGGCTGCTGTTCGGCGCGCTTGGCTCGGTGCTGGCCACCCTAGGCATCAGCCTGATGAACTGGGACATGCTGAGCGCCCCCACCTGGGCCGGGCTTTCCAACTACACCGGGCTGCTCCACGACGACCTCTTTCTCAAAGCGCTGGGCGTCACCTTCGCCTTCAGCCTGATGTACGTGCCGGGCACAGTCGCGCTGTCGCTGGCCGTGGCGCTGCTGCTCAACCGCAAGCTGCGCGGCATGGGCTTCTTCCGCACGCTCTACTTCATGCCCACGGTCTCCTCGGCGGTGGCCATCGGCCTGGTGTGGAGCTGGATCTATGGCAAGGATCGCGGGCTGCTGAACTACCTGCTGGGCCTGATCGGCATCGCGCCAGTCAGCTGGCTGGGGTCGCAGAACGCGCTCTACTCGGTGGTGCTGGTCAACATCTGGGGCGCGGTGGGCACCGGCATGGTGATCTTCCTGGCGGGCCTGCAGTCCATCCCGCGCGAGTGCTACGAGGCCGCCAGCATCGACAGGGCCAACGGCTGGCGGCGCTTCCTGCACATCACGCTGCCGCTGATCACGCCCAGCATCTTCTTCCAGACTATCATCACCACCATCAACTCATTCCAGGCCTTCGAGTACGTCTACATGCTCACGCGCAGCGCCAACGGCGCGTCGAACGCGCCCACGCTGGTGTTCTCGATCTACCGCAACGGCTTCAACTTCTTCCGCATGGGCACGGCCAGCGCGCAGGCGGTGGTGCTGGCGCTGATCATCATGGTGCTCACGGTCTGCTACTTCTGGCTTGAACGACGGTGGGTGGTCTATGACTAAATCGCTCTCGATCGCGCAGGGGCAGGCGGCCCAGGCCCGCCGCGGCGCTGCCAAAGGCAAGATCCTAACCAACGTGGCCGTATACGCGCTGCTGGCCCTGGGCGCGCTGGTGATGGTCGGCCCCTTCGTGTGGATGGCCGCAACCGCGCTGAAGCTGCCCGCCGACCAGTACACGCGCACGCTCATCCCCAGCCCGGCCACCCTGGAGAACTTCCAGCGGCTGTGGCAGCAGCTGCCGTTCACCCAGCTCATCTTGAACAGCCTCACGATCGCGCTGCTCACCACGCTGGGCCAGCTGCTCACCTGCGCGATGGCGGGCTTCTGCTTCGCGGTGATCGACTTCCCCTACCGCCGCGCGCTGTTCGTGTGCCTGCTGGCCACCCTGATGCTACCGCCGCAGATCACGCTGGTGCCCAACTTCATCGTGTTCAAGTGGCTGGGCCTGATCGGCACACAGGTGCCGCTGTGGCTGCCGGCGTTCTGGGGCGGGGCCTTCGGCACCTTCCTGCTGCGCCAGTACTTCCTGACCATCCCGTTCGACCTTGCCGAGGCGGCGCGCATGGACGGGGCCTCGCTGCCCAGGATCTTCTGGGGCGTCTACCTGCCGCTGGCCGGGCCGTCGCTGGCGGCGCTGGCGCTGTTCAGCTTCCTCGGCTCGTGGAACGACCTGCTTGGCCCGCTGATCTATCTGCCCGCCAACCTGGAGAAGACCACGCTCACCGTTGGGCTGTCGCTTTTCCAGACGCAGTACGCGGGGAGATGGACGGTGATGATGGCTGGTGCGCTGGTGAGCATCGCCCCGGTGATGCTGCTGTTTTTCATCGCGCAGCGCCAGTTCATCGAGGGCATCGCGCTCTCGGGCGTGAAACGGTAGGGCGATGCGCTCTCATTCGGCAGAACATGTTTACCACCAAGACTCCAAGACTCCAAGGGAATAGGGAATAGGGATCAGTACCCCTTACCCACCCGGCCCATGCGGCGAAGGTGCCGCGAGAGTCTTGATGGCCATATGCACGAACACCAGCCGCCAGTATTTGGCATTGGAACACTCAAAATTGGGGGTTTCGAAGGGGGCATCGCCCCCTCGCGGGGTTGCTAGGGGCTGGCCCCGAACCGCCACCCGCGTAGGGCATCCACCCACCAATCAAACACCACCGCTATCGACGAAGTAGCACCCTGGCTTAATCAACCGCAACGCATATTTTCACAAGAAGGCTTCGGAAAGCCATAAAAAGTGACGCCATGTGAGTGGCATCGCCCCCTCGCGGGGTTGCTAAGGGCTGGCCCCGAGCCGCCGCCCGCGTAGGGCATCCACCCGCCAAACATCAACCAATGCCATCGCTGAAGGAAAAAACGCCCAGCGCCGACGGGAAAAGTGACACCTGTTGAGGATCAGTCCCCCTTACCCACCCGGCCCATGCGGCGAAGGTGCCGCGAGAGTCTTGATGGCCATATGCACGAACACCAGCCGCCAGCAAGCGGCATAGGAACACTCAAAATTGGGGGTTTCGAAGGGGGCATCGCCCCCTCGCGGGGTTGCTAGGGGCTGGCCCCTAGCCGCCGCCCGCGTAGGGCATTCACCCAGCAACCAAAAGGAACCATTATCATCGTGGCCGCAAGCGGTCGCTCCAACCGTACAACGCTGCAAGCATTGCACGGTTGGAGCGACACGGAACCAGCCCCAAATGTGAGGGGCATCCAGCCGCCAACCTAGAAGAACCATCATCGAGGCCGCAGCACATCGGCCTGACACAAAAACCTAGCAACTCCCCCTGCCAGCGCTGGCAGCTACTGATATCCCAAACACCAGAAGGAACCCGTTATGTCATCCGGCCCAAAGATCACATTCATCGGTGCGGGCAGCGTCGTCTTCACCAAAAATCTCCTCGGCGACATCCTGACCTTCCCCGAGCTGGCGGGCTGCACCATCAGCCTGTACGACATCGACCCCGAGCGGCTAGAGACCGCCGAGCAGATGGCGCGCTGGACCGCCCAGACGCTGGGGGCCAGCCCCACCATCGAGGCCCACCTCGACCGGCGCGAGGCCCTGCGCGGGGCCAGCTACGCCATCAACATGATCCAGGTGGGCGGCCACGCCGCCACCCTGCTCGACTTCGACATCCCGCGCAAGTACGGCCTCAGGCAGACCATCGGCGACAGCCACGGCATCGGCGGCATCTTCCGCGCGCTGCGCACCATCCCCGTGATGCGGGAGATCGCCCGCGACATGGAGGAGGTCTGCCCCGGCGCGATCATGCTCAACTACACCAACCCCATGTCCATGCTGTGCTGGGCCTGGTTCGCATCCAGCCGCATCCCGATCGTCGGGCTGTGCCACAGCGTGCAGTACACCACCGAGCAGATCTCGGGCTACGCGGGCGTGCCCTACGACGAGGTGACCTACCTGGGCGCGGGCATCAACCACGTCGCCTGGATCCTGCGCTTCGAGCACAAGGGCAGGGATATCTACCCGCTGCTGCGCAAGGCCCTGGAGGATGGCCGCATCCCGCAGGATGACCTGGTGCGCGCCGAGCTATTCCGCCGCCTGGGCTACTACGTCACCGAGTCGTCTGAGCACAACGCCGAGTACTCGGCCCACTTCATCCCCCACCCCGGCCAGATCGAGAAGTTCAACGTGCCGATCGATGAGTACATCCGCCGCAGCGAGGAGAACCTGCAGGAGTTCGCCGACATCCGCGCCCAGCTGCAGCGCGGCGAGCCGTTCGAGATCGAGCGCAGCGCCGAGTACGGCTCGCTGATCATCCACTCGATGGAGACCGGCCAGCCCCGCGTGATCTACGGCAACGTGCGCAATGACAACCTCATCACAAATCTGCCCACGGGCTGCTGCGTCGAGGTGCCATGCTTGGTCGACAAGAACGGCGTCCAGCCCACCCATATCGGCGATCTGCCGCCCCAGCTGGCGGGTATGAGCCGCCAGCACGTGGCCGTGCAGGAGCTGACGGCGCGCGCCGCGCTCCAGGGCAGCCGCGAGCACGTGTATCATGCCGCCATGCTCGACCCGCTGGCGGCGGCCACCATGCCGCTCGACCAGATCTGGGCCATGGTCGACGAGCTGATTGCGGCGCACGGCGATGCGCTGCCGGAGGGCATCCGCAGCTAGTCAGTTGAATGGAGCGCGTGGCGGGGTGCGCTCATGCTGGTGCCTGTGTTCCCTGTCTGGCACGCTTTTACGCGGTGTCACGGCACCAGATCGCATTGGAGAAACGACATGAGGATCATCCAGTCTCTTCGTGCCACGGCGGTCGCGGCGCTGGCGATCGCGGCGCTCGGGCAGGCCACGCCCACGCTGGCCGCATCGGTGGCGATCGCGCCGAGCAGCTACACCACCACCGCTGGCAGCGACGGCGGCCAGCCGGTGGCCAACCTGGCGACCCAGGATCAGTCTGGCTCGAACAACAACTGGAACAAGTATGTCGAATTTAGCCCATCGGGAAGCACCAGCTACGCGGGCTACCGCTCCTACACCGTGCCCGCCAGCGTCGCGCTGTCGGATGTGACGGCCATCCAGGTGCAGGCCAACTTCCTCGGCCCGGCCCCCGCCGACCAGACTTGGACATGGCAGATCTACAGCTGGGGCGGTAGCGCCTGGGCCACGCTGGGCACCAACACGGGCACCAGCTGGAGCGCCTGGAAGCAGCTGAGCTTCAGCGCCAGCGGCACCATCGCCAGCTACATCAACAGCAGCACCCGCGAGATCCGCATCCGCCTGATGGCCAGCAACACCAGCGACAGCGCCGACCTCGACTACGAGTCGGTGACGCTGACCACCGGCGGCGCGAGCGCCACGGCCACGCCGACCACGGCGGCAACCGCCACCCGCACCGCCACAGCAGGCCCCACCACGGCGGCCACCGCCACCCGCACGCCCACCCGCACGCCGACAGCGGCGGCAACCGCCACGCCCACAGCGGTCTACACGCCCATCGTGATGACCCCAGCGCCCACCACGGCTTTCTACGTCTCGCCCAGCGGCAGCGACACTGCGGCGGGCACCCAGGCCGCGCCCTGGAAGAGCATCCAGAAGGCCGCCAGCAGCGCCACGGCGGGCAGCACGGTCTATGTGCGCGGCGGCACCTACAGCGAGCGCATCACCTTCGGCGTCTCGGGCAGCGCAGGCAAGCCGATCACCTTCCAGAGCTACCCCGGCGAGCTGGCCGTGATTGACGGCGGCGGCCTCACGCTCTCCTCGGGCGATAACCCGCTGGTCAACCTGAACGGCAAGAGCTACATCATCTTCAAGGGCTTCGAGCTGCGCAACAACAAGACCAGCACCCAGGGCGTGGTACCGATCGGCATCTACGTGCCGGGCGGCAGCGCGGGCGTGGAGCTGCGCAACAACAGCATCCACGACATCGCGACCACCTACCAGGGCACCGATGGCGGCGACGCCCACGGCATCGCGGTCTATGGCAACAGCTCCACGGCCATCACCGGGCTGGTGATCGACGGCAACGAGCTGTACGACCTGAAGCTCGGCTCCAGCGAGGCGCTGGTGGTGAACGGCAACGTGGATGGCTTCAGCATCACCAAAAACCTGGTGCACAACACCAACAACATCGGCATCGACGCCATCGGCTACGAGGGCGTCGGCCCGTCGAACGACCGCGCCCGCAACGGCACCATCGCCGACAACCGCGTGTGGAGCGTGGACAGCTCGACCAACCCGGCCTACGGCGCAACCTGCAACAGCGGCGGCACCGTCTGCTCGGGCGGCGACACCAGCGCCGATGGCATCTATGTGGATGGCGGCACCCAGATCGTGATCGAGCGCAACCTGGTGATCGACGCCAACATCGGCATCGAGCTGGCCTCCGAGCACGCGGGCAAGTCCACCGACTACATCACGGTGCGCAACAACATCGTGTCGAATGTGGACTTCGCCGGGATCGCGGCGGGCGGCTATGCCTCCAGCACCTCGGGCGAGGGCGGCGGCAACGCGCAGAACAACACCATCGTCAACAACACCGTCTACACGCCCGGCAAAGGCTCGGCCTTCGTGGCCCAGTACCGCGTGAAGAACAGCACGCTCTCGAACAACATCTACGCCGCCCGGAGCGGCCAGCAGCGCGTGATCGGCAACAGCGCCAGCTTCACCGGCAACACCGAGGCCAACAACCTGCAGGTGACGGCCACCAGCGCCAGCCCCAACCCCGGCGGCCTGTTCATCTCGGTCACGCGACCATCGGATAGCGACCTGCGCAACTGGTCGGCCAGCTCGGTGCAGCAGTTCCTGCACATCGCCGCTGGCTCCTCGGCCTACAACGCGGGCGGCTCGTCCGCGCTCTCCGGCAGCACCGACATCGACGGCCAGGCCCGCGTGCAGGGCGGCACCATCGACATCGGGGCCGACGAGGCACCCTAGAACCGTTTACCACGACGAACGCATTGTAGGGGCGGGCTTTATGCCCGCCCAACATCGCCCGCATCGCAACCGCGCTCGATGGATTCGATGAACACGATGTGGGCGGACACAAGATCCGCCCCTACAGCAATGAAAACAATGCTCTCTCGGCCCCATCCCACCCGGCCCATCCGGCGAAGGTGCCGCTACGGTTTTGATGGCCATATGCACGAACACCAGCCGCTAGCGAGCGGCATCGGAACGCCCAAAATTGGGGGTTCCAAGGGGGCGATGCCCCCTGGTGGGGTTCCTAGGGGCTAGCCCCTAGGCGCCGCCCGCGTAGGGCATTCACCCAGCGCAAAAGAGGAACCCTTATCATCGAAGCAGCAAGCGGTCAGCCCGACCGGGCAACGCTACAAACATCGCCTACGGTCGGGCCGACCCAAAACGACGCAGAAACAATTCACAATGTGACATCATGTGAAGAACCTGCCCCCAGGCACAACCCGCCAAAAATATCGCCATCGCAGATACAGAAACGACCACAAGAACAGCGCTAAATAAAAGACATCGCTTTTTATAGATCAATAGACCCCATAATCATAAGATGGCGCGTAGATTAACAGAATAACACGTAGATTGATAGAAAGTCAGGGGGAAATGACCCAAGGCCAGGGGGAAATGACCCAAGGCCACGAAGGAAACGCGCCACTAAAAACAAACAAGCAAAAATCCCACGCTCCCGCAAAAAGCGACACTGAACCAGAGCGCTTATGCTCACACCCTGAAACCCGCACAGACAAAAGGCACCCCTATGCGCAACTTTGACGTTGTAGTTGTCGGCGAGCTCAACGCCGACCTCATCCTCTCCGGCGACGTGACGCCCGCCTTCGGCCAGGTCGAGCGCCTGATCGACGACGCCTCACTCGTCATGGGCAGCTCCTCGGCGATCTGCGCCTGCGGCATGGCCCGCCTGGGCCTGCGCGTCGCCTTCGCGGGCAAGGTCGGCGACGACACGCTCGGCCAGTTCGTGCTGCGCGAGCTAGCGCGGCACGGCGTCGCCACCGCTGGCGTGGTGGTCGACCCCGCGCTCAAGACCGGCCTCACCGTCATCCTCTCGCGCGCCGACGACCGCGCCCTGCTCACCTACCCCGGCAGCATCGCCGCGCTGCGCTACGACGAGGTCGACCCCGCGCTGCTGGCCAGCGCCCGCCACCTGCACATGGGCAGCTACTACCTGCTCGACGCCATGCGCCCCGACGCCCCGCGCCTGTTCGCCCAGGCCCACGAGCTGGGCCTGAGCGTCTCGCTCGACACCAACTACGACCCGCTGGAGCGCTGGGAGGGCGGCCTGGCCGAGGCGCTGCGCCACGTCGACGTGTTCCTGCCCAATCGCACCGAGCTGCTGGCCATCGCCCGCCAGCCCGACGAGGTCGCGGCCCTGGATGCGCTGGCCCAGGCCGTGCCCACCGTGGCGGTGAAGCTGGGCGGCCAGGGCGCGCGGGCCAGGCAGGCGGGCCGCGAGGCCTACGCCCCTGCCACCCCCGTCGACGCCGTCGACACCACTGGCGCGGGCGACTCGTTCGACGCTGGCTTCATCTACGGCCACCTGGCGGGCTGGCCGCTGGAGCAGACCCTGCGCATGGCCTGCGTCACCGGCGCGCTCTCCACCCGCGCCGTGGGCGGCACCGCAGCCCAGGCCACCCTGCCCGAGGCGCTGGCGCTGCTGTGACATGCCCCACACCCCGCGCCCGCACACGACCCCTGGCGCACGCCGGGGGTCGTTGGGTATTGCGCAGCGGCGTATAATCAGCGTAGGCGCGCGGCGGCAAGAGTAGAAAGCGCGACATGCTGTCAGGCAACAGCAACCTATTTCTTACCCGCAATCCTAGCGCCACCTCAACAATCTAGGCAGTCGTAGCGATCGCTGCACTGCACTTCTGCATTAGCAGAATGAACAGATGAACGCACTTAACACTATTTCCACAATTACCGCCCTTGGCGGGCAGATTACAACGAATATTGAACTCCAAGATACTGCTATAACCGATGATCAGATCGCTCAACTCAGCGTGCTCTCACCGATCAAATGGCTTAACCTAGGCAATACCAACATCTCAAACAAGGCCATGAAATTTGTAGCGCAAATGCCGCAGCTTGAATGGTTGGCGCTGTATAATACACAGATTGGTAATGCGGGATTGCGCTCCCTGCGGGGGATAACATCGCTTACGCATCTCCATTTGGATGGAACCCGTATCACAGATCGGGGATTAGCCTATCTTCGTGCTCTCTCAAACCTGAAACTCCTCGGTCTTTCACGGACACGAATTACAGACCAAGGATTGGCATTGCTCGCACATCTATCAAAACTTAGACACCTCCGTCTCGCCCACACCCAAATCACAGATACCGGCCTCACTCATCTGGTTGCCTTGAAGAAGATGGATTCATTAATGCTTTCGCACACACAGATTACAGATACAGGCCTGATTCACCTCCAAGGCCTGACCGAAATCTATGCATTATATTTGGATGGGACAGCGATCACCGATGCCGGGTTAAAACACCTTACTACCCTACACAAGCTCGAATGGCTTACCATCAGTGATACAGCAGTAAGCAAAGCGGGAATCGATCAACTTAAGGAAATACTGCCGAGGCTGGATACTGATTGGTAGTGGTCCAAAGCCAAATCGGGGTTTTTGCATCATCCCTCAAAATGGTCACGTACACGATAACAAGTGGAAAAGAGAGGGTTTTTGAGCGTGAAATCACTAATAGATATCGCGGCCTAGCGTGCTCTACGGGATCTTGCACCATGTCTATAATCAGGAAAGGACACCCACCATGCCGCTCAGCGCCTACGACACATCTGCTGGCATATTTGTTCTTGGCCATGTCTGCAAACGCTACCGCTCTGGGCGTGGCCCAGTTCACCCGCCAGCAGATGCACGCCCTGGCCCAGTCGGCCCGCCTCACGCCGCTGGGGTGAGGCGGGGTGGATGCCCGACAGCTATTGCATGGCAGCTCATCATGAACGTAATGACATCCCGCTGAAACATGGTGCCGCTAGGGCCGTATATAGACATCCATTGTCGCTCGTTATTCTAGAAGGGGTCTATCGGTGAAACTGAATCGCGAATTTTGGCTTCTGGCAGCCGGGATTCTCATTCCATTTGCAGGGTTCTGGCTGCTTATACAGACCCCCACTAGCCAGCTAAATCAGATTCCATCTTGGCTATCGCTTGCCATATTTCTTTTACCAACTATCTATTGGGTATCTATCTTTTCTCAAAACATCCTTCCTATCTGGGGCGCCATCAAAAAGAATCCTGCACCTCTGCTTGTTTGGCTATATTTCTGGCTTGCTGCTATTTCTTTCATCTTCTTTCAGCATATGCAGCAATTACCGCCGCGCCCCATCTCTCTATCGAGCACAGCATTCCGCATGATGACTGCCACAGGCGTACCAACATTTGTGCTTTCTCAGAAACTACAAGAAGAGAAGAGTGTAGTCTGGCTCACTATCGCAGGTCTATCATATATATGCGCATGTATTTCTGTATACGCAGGCATTATCGGCTAATCAGAGTACCATCACGGTAGACATATCATCGCCTCCGTTCTGGAGGCTTGCTACGAATGAGTATGAATCATTGGAATAGTTTCAAGAAACCATCATCCACTATCTGCCCGCAGATCTACTGCTTTCACTGGCGTGCGGCTGGTGGGTGGGTTGCCGAAGGTCTTTATCCAAATCTACAGGTCGCATATCAAGCACAGGAATTTGTTGCCACCAGCCGCTGTGGCTGCCACTTTGGGCACTGTGCACGGCTTGGTGTGCTGGGCGATTGCGATTGGTATGAGCCTGACGAGCTACAGCTTGCACAGGACGGCCTGCCATGGTTCTACTTTATCCCAAATCCGCAGATGTTGCCTGAGGAGATGCGCGACGAATACATCCGCGCCTCAGAATTGCTCTGGGGAACGTTGCACTGGCATGGATGCGCTTAAACACCTTCCCCACTCAGTTAATGATATGACTGGCTGCAGCACGACGGCCTGCATTTCCACAAGGTGCAAATCACTTTCGCCGACCTCATCCAGATCATCCAGTCGCCGCAGGCCATCCGCCGTGGCACCCCCGCCGACGACTTTGTCCGCATCGGCGTCGCCCCGCCGCAGCGCAAGTGGTACCTGCGGTTTCGCGCGGTGCAGAGCGACCGAGAGGAGCTAGATCAAGGCGACTACGATCTGACCCTGCCAGCCGACATGCTCGCAGACTTCCGCGCCGCGTGCCTGCCCAGGCTGCGTGGCCCGGTGGGCGAGGAGGATGCGCTACGCTACTTTTCGCGCATCTAGGGGCTTCATTCTCGACAGAGCGCCGATGCTTTTACCACCAAGACTCCAAGGCACCAAGGGAACCAATAACCACGAAGACGCAAAGACACGAGAAAAGTTTAGAACCTTCGAGCCTTCGCGTCTTCGTGGTAAAGAGTCTCTGGTGAATCAAGAACGCATAGGCCATAGCGCAAAGCCCAACGATGCGCTATCATACGCAGGCAGGCAAGCAGCGCAGGCCAAAAGCGAGAGGAGCTGGGTATGGCGATCATGCGGATGGACAACGTCGGCATCGTGGTGGAGTCGCTGGATGCCGCCATCGCGTTCTTCGGCGAGCTTGGCATGCGCCTTGAGGGCCGCGCCACCATCGAGGGCGAGTGGGCCGGGCGCGTCACCGGGCTTGGCGACCAGCGCGTCGAGATCGCCATGATGGCCACCCCCGACGGCCACAACCGCCTTGAGCTGTCGCGCTTCATCGCCCCGCCGGTGGTCGCCGACCACCGCAGCGCGCCGGTGAACGCGCTGGGCTATCTGCGTGTCATGTTCGCGGTGGACGACCTGGACAACACGCTGGCGCGGCTGCGACCGCACGGTGCGCAGCTTGTGGGCGAGGTGGTGCAGTACGAGCAGGCTTATCGGCTCTGCTACATTCGCGGCCCCGAGGGCCTGCTGATCGGGCTGGCCGAGCAACTGGGGTAGAGACACATCTTGAACAAAAAGGACAACCGATGACCACGCTCCAGCTGGCACAGGCCAACGCGATTATCGACGCCGCGCTCGCGGAGGGGCGCAGGCAGGGCTTCGCGCCCTTGGCCGTCGCCGTGCTCGACCCAGGCGGGCATATGATCGCCTTCAAGCGGGATGATGGCGCGGGCTTTGCCCGCTTCGATATCGCCTACGGCAAGGCCTGGGGCGCGCTGGGCATGGGGTTTGGGACGCGCGAGCTGCTGGAGCGCGGTGCCACGTTCATCACCGCCATCGCCGCCGCGACGCAAGGCCGCATCATCCCCTCGCCGGGCGGGGTGCTGATCCTCGACGCGAAGAGCGAGGTGGTGGGCGGGGTCGGCATATCAGGCGATTTTGGCGATAACGATGAGATCTGCGCGGTTGTCGGCATCCAAGCGGCGGGATTTACCGCACTCACCGGCGCGAGAAGCGATGAGTAGTAGCGCTGGAGAATAGCGAGAAGATTCTCCTCTATCTGGTCAAGCTGCTCAACACAGCGCCTATTGGGGAGGCCTATGGTGCTGGTGCTTTCACGATTATGTGAATCCCCGTTTGGGTGAAACGCATGGCGTTGGGCCAGATACCTATCACCAAGCTCTCACGTCCCCGCCATTCCAAGCGGTGCACATCAGGCTACAATCTACTCTCGTAGAGCTAGCGCTATGGATGTGGCCAAACGTTCGCGTTTGGGCGAATCGTGCAATTGTTTTGGAGGGCATATGTCGCGTCGCTGGTGGATTGTGGTGCTGGCCGTAGGCATGTGCTGTGCCGCCTGCGCCTGGGCCGTAGCTGCGGTGTGGCACGCCGACCAGCAGGAGCTTGCGCAGGCCAAGGCCAAGTGGCAGCACGCGCCCCAGCACTACCAGCTGGATTTCACGATCTCCGGCGATGAGGTGTCGGGGACATTTCGCGCCGAGGTCCAGCGGCAGCAGATCGTCAGCATCACCCCCATCGCCGCCGCGCAGCCAATACCCGATGTATCGCTGCAGACGCTCGCCCGCGTGCTGCCTGTTGAGCAGCTGTTTCAGCGGGTCGATGAGACCTACGCGTCAGCGCAGCCTATCGCAGGCGTGCTCAAGCGCCGCTCGCCGCTCGCACGGTGGGCGCTTGAGCGCCTTGGTGTGGCGCGCTACCCCACATGTTGGCAGCCCACCATGGAGCGGGTGCGCTACGACGAGCGCTGGGGCTACCCAGCCGAGCTGCGCTGGGCGGCTAATCCGTGCGACGACGGCATGTTCAGCCTCGACCGCTTTGATCTCGCAATCACCCTCTTCCGGCCCTTGCCCTAGGCCCCGCGAAGCGGTAGCATGCCCAAGATCGCGTCGTTGGGCGGCTCTGCGTAATCCCATCTGCACCCAGATGCCACTAGCACAAACGTTTCACTCCATGCTATAATGCCCCTGCCGACCGCGCGATGGGAAGCCGAGCTTGCGGGCGCGGGCCGCCCTGCAACCATACCGAGGAGGGGACGATGGGCCACACGATCGTGAGGCGTCTGTATCTGATGGAGGTTGGGGTGATGCCGGAGTACCACATCCCGATCGTCTGCTATCTGGCGCAGACCGATGACGGCAGAAACATCCTGATCGACACCGGCCTCCCCGAGACCATCCCCGAGGAGGCCTCGGACTTCGCGAACGGGCGGGACGTCATCGCGCAGCTGGCCGACCTCGGCCTGACGCCGGACGACATCGACACCGTCATCTCGACCCACTACGACATCGACCACGCCGGGCGGCACGCGGCCTTCGCCAGGGCGCGCTACGTGGTGCAGCGCCTGCACCACGAGGATGCGGCCACCAACCCGCGCTTCGCGGCCCTTCGCCCCCAGTGGGACCAGCCGCTGGATCGCATCCAGCTGGTGGATGGCGACACCGAGCTGCTGCCGGGGCTGGAGCTGATCGAGACCAGCGGGCACGTGCCGGGGCACCAGTCGGTGCTGGTGCGGCTGCCCGAGACTGGCGCGGTGCTGCTGACGGTCGACGCCGTACCCTTCCGCGAGGGCTTCCGCCGCGACGCGCAGGGCGACGCGGGCAACCCCGACGCCGAGGCGACCCGCGCCAGCATGCTCAAGCTGCTCGACTTGGCCGAGCGCGAGCATGTCGAGCTAGTGATCTTCGGGCACGACATCGAGCAGTGGCGGGCGCTCAGGAAAGCGCCAGCATTTTACGACTAGGGAAGAGCACCCGCAGACACGCGGGAGAGAGGGAGAGCAACCATGGCAAAGACGGCAAAGAACACGATCTGCCTGTGGTACGACGGGGGCGCGGAGGAGGCCGCGCGCTTCTACGCCGCAACCTTCCCCGACTCGGCGGTGACGGCAGTGCACCGCGCCCCAGGCGACTTCCCCTCGGGCAAGCAGGGCGACGTGCTGACGGTCGAGTTCACCGTGCTGGGCATCCCCTGCATCGGGCTGAACGGCGGCCCCGAGTTCAAGCACAGCGAGGCCTTCTCGTTCCAAGTCCGCACCGACGACCAGGCCGAGACAGATAGGTACTGGGATGCGATCGTGGGGAACGGCGGCGAGGAGAGCGCGTGCGGCTGGTGCCGCGACCGCTGGGGCCTCTCGTGGCAGATCACGCCGCTGGCGCTGACCGATGCGCTCGCCGACCCTGACCGCGAGGCCGCCAAGCGCGCGTTCGACGCCATGATGACGATGGGCAAGATCGACATCGCCACGATCGAGGCCGCGCGGCGAGGGTGATGGAGCAGCTCGCGCAGTGACCGCCCAACGAGAGCGCCGCCCAGCCAGCGATGTGGCTGGGCGGCGCTCCCTGTTGGGCGACACTTTCGAGCGTCTGCCAGCCTTCGACTGTGTGGGTAGAGGGTAGGTATACGCGAATTCTCATATGTTTACATAACATAAACTCTATTTCTGATTATACTCTATACAAGATACATTGTATCGTTGTAGGGTTCAAACTGCCACTGAGCACCAACCGTTTCCCGGCTCACCAACGATGTGTAGACAGGATCAGTAAATTTCACCTGACAACTATTGCCTAGTAGTGTATACTACAGTTTAAGATAATACTGCACTGCTATTTTATCGAATTAGAGACTATTTACAAACTTTTAAGGAGTGCATCCATTATGACAACTCTTATTGAGTTTCTTGGCCTAAAGGGGAATCCCTTTGCAAGTTATGTTGCAGAAAATGAACCAGAAATAGAGTATTATTTTATCCGACCTCAGTATTATAGTACGGTATTAGATCGTGGAAACAATTCTCAGTCTTTAATCTTATTTGGAGCACGAGGAGCGGGGAAGAGTGCGACAAGATTAGCGTATTATAAGAATGCAATAGCATCAAGGATGAGCAACAAGAGTACCCCTCTCGTCATTATTCTTGATGATTTTAGCAGAATATTAGACAAAGGATTAAATAAAGTTGATTTAGGTAGTTTTGTATCTGAAATTGGATATTTAGTGGTCGAATCAATCCTATTATGGCTGGCTGAACTTAGCGAAGACGAACGGAAGATATATCTTGAGGTACTAAATAAAGAAGAAGAAGCTAATGCAATTGAACTAGTGAAGAACTATTATTTGATATTACCTGAGTTAGTACGTAATTCAACCATTTCAGAACCTCTCAAACTTTTGGATCAAGCTTGGTACAAAAGAGGTGGTGTTTGGGTAAGTTCTCGGTGGAACGATATTGTTAAGATTATTGCAAATATCGCTCAAGGGATTACAAAAAAACAAACTGAGATTGATGTCGATATTGCACAGCCATTGAGTGATCTTTTAAAAAGAGGCTCAAGCGAATGGAATAATGCTGTATATGCAAGAGCCATTCTTCTAAAATTTGTTCGCTTTGCTCGAACTTTTGGATTCACAGGTGTAACAGTATTAGTTGATAAAGCAGATGAAACAACTGTAACAAACAACTCTGCAGTATCAACTGCAAGTTTGCTATATCCTATCTTATCAAGTACGCAACTTCTTGAGGTAGAAGGATTTGGTTGGTTGTTCTTTTTATGGGATTTATTAGAAAAGCCTTATTCTAGTGATCAAAAAATTCGCTTAGATAAAATAGCCAACGCATTTATAAAATGGGAAGATAATTATCTACGGGAACTAATTGAAAAACGTCTTAGATATTTTTCTGATGGCAAAATTCAGGAATTTTCACAATTATGCCAAACATCAGTCAACACAAACTCTATCCTTAACCATATTATACGTCTTTCCATGAAATCCCCTAGAGAACTTATTAGAATTATGGATACAATAATTCGAGAACATGATGATGAATATAACAATTCATTAGAACCTACTCTCTTAACAACTGAAACAATCAATAGAGCCTTGGATAAATATACAGTTGACACAATTAGGAGAGTGTTTGAAAGAAAACACCTTCAGCAAATTAAAAGATTAAGTAAGGTAAACTTCATCAATCGAGACGTACAATTAACATTTAGAATTAATGATGACACAGCACGTAATAGAATTATCGTCTGGACTGATGCAGGTATAGTCGCCCAGACAGGGACCAGAGCAGCAGAGGGTGGATCAGGTGGCAAACCTGCACATGAATATTCTATAGTCGATCAAAGAGTGAAACGGGTCATTGAAAGAAATCTATCTCTTGGCAGTGATTTCGAGCAGGACGAATTTACAGATCAACTTACTGCCTAAAAAATCAACTAACTATGTTATACAAATCGGCATGGCGTCTAATCAATCGCCAGATGGGTGTGGGTCGCAGGAGATTGAGCCAGGAGTTGCAGTAGTAGATCTGTTCCAGTATCAGGCGGGTATTGCGGATGATCCGCTGGACCTGGATGAAATTACTCACTGCTTCTGACTGGAACGGACTGGCCGCCTCTATCTGGCGGAACAGCAGTCGCTGCTGCTCGATGATCCCCGTCACGAGATGGGTGAAGTGGTGTCGCGCAACCACATCGAAATCGAGCAGCAGCTGTGCAAGCCACGGTTCGAGGCTTTCCAAGACGGATGACATCACGTATACTATAGGCGGCTGAGGCATCATTTCCCTCTCCTCAAGCACCTGGTACACCTATGCCGCTCGATGAATCCCAAACATGCCCAAACCTGCGCGATGTCGGCGCGTTTGTCAACCTCATCGTCGGGCAGCCGCTGCTGCCTGAGCAGCGGCTCTACCGCGCGGGCAAGCTCGACGCGATCTTCTCGCCGGAGGACATCCACGCCCCGGCCACGATCATCAACCTGCGCCGCAGCCCCGACCCGAGCAGCTTTGGCGCTGCGGCCTACCACATCCCAACCCGCGACCACTATGAGACGTACGCGACCCAGCGGCCCGAGGTGCGCCAGTGGCTGAACCAGGTGATGCGCGTGTTTGCTAACCCCCAGCTCGCCTACCCCGTCCTCATCCACTGCACGGCTGGCCGCGACCGCACTGGCGTGGTGGTCGCGGCGCTCCTGCGGCTGCTGGAGATCCCCGATCATGTCATTATCGAGGAGTACCTGCTGAGCGATGGCGATGTGCAGGGGCGACGGATACGCCAGGCCCTCGATGGGATCGGCAGACTGACCGCATACTTCCAGCGGCTGGACATTGGGCGCGTGCGAGCCAACATCATGAGGAGCACCACGTGCAGATCCATGTGCGCAACCGAGAGGGCCAGTCGCTAGATCAGTGCTTCACGCCAGATCCCGCAGCTGACGCGGCTTTCTTTGCAAACACGCAGATGATGGCCGCGCTCATCGCGGGGCTGCGGCGGCTGCCACCGGATCTTCAGGCGAATGCCTATGTGCAGATGGGCGAGCTCACGCTCTACCGCCCCGACAATCACGGCATACACATCAGCGCGTGGGATGGCAGCTATCGGCTCGCAACAGGCGGCCACCCCGATGAGACGGGCTGGCCCAGCGGGGAGATCGCATCCTACACGCCCAGCCTGGAGGACGCGCTTGCCTTCATCCACCACGCGCTAAAGGCCCCAAGGCAGCAGCCTGCGCCCGCCTTGCTTGCCGCACGCTACACCCCGCTCGAATGGGCGGCGGAGGCCGTGGGGGATCGCGCCATCGCCGAACGCATCTGGCGCAATACAGCTATCCCCGAGTCCAGCCGCGTCCCCCTCGCGCCCATGCCGCCAGCCGATATCGCACCACTGCGCTGGTATGAGCAGCTAGAGCGCTCGGGCCGCCCATATGAGCGTGAGCGAGCCGCCGTGCTGCGCACCTTTATTCACGCCATGGAGGCCTACGGGCTAAGCGATGGGCTTGAGGCCGAGCCTCACCCAGCGCACATGGTCATCCGCCGCCGCAACACGCAAAACGGTGAAATTTGCATCGAGCCTACGCCGCAGAGTTACGTCACGCGGTGCCGCATCCCCCAGCGTGCCCCACTGCCCACCTGGGCTGAGGTCCAACACAGCACACTCGCTGAGGCACTGCTCTATCTGCTGATTGTGGTGAAGCGCAGACATGGAGCCAACACCTAACAAAATTGTGCAGCAGAAATACAGCCTCCTCCCAATACTCACATGAACTGGAGCGCCCATGCCCCACCCACGCCAGACCAGCCGCATGCTCGGCTACCCCGACGACGCGCGCCTGCTGATCATCAACGCCGACGACTTCGGCATGTGCCACGCGGTGAACGAGGCCGTCTTCCGCGCGCTCCAGGGCGGCCTGCTGCGCTCGGCCACGCTGATGGTGCCCTGCCCCTGGGCCGCGCACGCCATGCAGTTCCTCGCCGCGCACCCCGGCGTGCCCTTCGGTATCCACCTAACCGCCATCGCCGAGTGGCCGCACTACCGCTGGGGGCCGCTCGCGCCCCGCGAGAAGGTGCCCACGCTGGTCGATGGGGCGGGCCGCTTCCCCCGCTTCGAGGAGATGCCCGCATTCCTGGCCCAGGTGCGGCTCGACCAGCTAGAGCTGGAGTGGCGAGCGCAGATCGAGGCCGTGCTGGCCGCTGGGCTGCGGCCCACCCACCTGGACTGGCACGCGCTGCGCATCGGCGAGCGGGCGGACATCGCCGACCTGCTGGTGCGGCTGGCCAGGGCCTACGGGCTGGCGCTGCGCGTGCGCGGGCGGGCCTGGACCGAGGCCGTGCGCGCCCTGGGGCTGCCCTGCGCCGACTACGACTTCCTGGATAGCTACATGATGGATCTGCACGACAAACCGGCGCAGTACGAGCGGCTGCTGCGCGAGCTGCCCGAGGGCCTGAGCGAGTGGGCCATCCACCCCGGCCTGCACACCCCCGAGCTGCTGGCCATCGAGGGCGACACCAAGCACGTGCGCGAGAGCGACTACGATTTTCTGATGTCGCATGCGGCGCGGGAGATCGTGCAGGAGGAGGGGATCATCCTGCTGGACTACCGCGCGCTCCAGGCAGCATGGGGTGCGCGGTAGCCCGATTGTATGGCCTACTCCTTCCCTCGCCTGCGGGCTAGGCCGCCCTGGCGGCGCTCCTCGCCTGGAGCGTCAGGCGGATGGCGGAGATCAGGAAGTAGACCGCGCCCACCGCCGAGTATCCGGCCAGCGTTTGCAGCCCCATATCAGTCGAGCGCGCCATCAGGATAAACGTGATCCCCGCAAGGCTTGACTGGGCGCCGCTCAGAATGATCGCCCACTGCCCGCTCATCTGACGCCGCCGGATAAGCCCGATGGACAGCTGAATCAGACCTGCGGCCAGCGCCCAGATGCCAAACAGGATGATGCGGGTGGGGAGATCGGCGTAGAGCGCTGCGCCAAACGCGATGGTCGCAAGCACGCTGCTGGCAAGGTTGAGGTAGAACGCCAGCTGGGCGCGCGTGTCGGCCTGCACCCGCAGCTCGATCAGGGTGGCCAGCACATCCCACGCCGGGTAGATCACCAGCAGCCACGCGCCGACCTGCGGCCTGGAGACGCCCACCATGAACATGAGCGTGACCCAGATCGCGGAGAAGATCGCGCGGACGAAGTAGAGATTGCGCAGGCCCTGCTGTGGGAAGGCCTTCAAAGATGCAGCTGTGGTCATGATATCCTCCTAATTTTACCTACTAGTAGGTAGATTTTGGGTAAAAAAAGAGCCGTTAGCCCCGATACTGCTGAAGCACATGCGCACCGATCTGCAGGTAGCGCTCGCGCTGGCCATACGTCCGCGCCGCAAGCATCGCGCCCTCCAGGGCGGCCAGCAGCGTCTGCGCCGCAATCGACGCCGCCCCGTTGAAATGCAGCCGCCCCTGCTGCTGCCCCGACTCGAGCACGGCGGCGAGCCATGCCTCATGCTCTTGGTAGTAGCCCCGCACCTCGGCGCGCACCGGCTCCGGGAGCGTCAGCATTTCCGCAGCGAGCAGCGCGCACAGGCAGATGCGTGGCTGGCCTTCCACCTCCTCTCCAAAATAAGCGATATAGGCCTCCAGCTGCTGCGCAGGATCTTGGACGGCGTGCTGAAGCTGCGCCAGCCCAGCCCGCGCAGTCGCACGATAGTGGGCGACCACCGCCTGAGCAAGATCCTGCTTGCTGGGGAAATAGTAATGGATGCTGGCCTTACGAATGCCGATCTGGTCGGCAATATCGGCATAGCTAAAGGCGTGGTAGCCACAGCGCTGCATCAGGGACAGAGCCGAGGCGAGAATAGTCTGCTGCGTTGTGCCATGCGATTCCACGAAAGCCACCTCGTCAATAAGCACCATGGGCGCAATTCTACCATCTAGTAGGTAGAATGTCAAGCAGGTATTTATGAGAAAACCTGGGGATTTGCAACAGGTTCGTATCAACTCGCTCCATCCATAATGACTGGCACAGCGCCGAATAGCCGCATAGGCATTGTAGAGAAAGTCAGCACCCTGTCCAAATCCGGCTCAGGCTCGATCTTCAACTTCGCGTGGGCGAACGCATCGGCGATCTGCTGCGTGTGCATTCAGTGCGGGCATATCCACTGGTTCCTGCCGCAGCGGTAGCAAGGTACAATGCCCCGCTAATCACCATAGAGCTAGACGGCGGGGCGGTGCTTGCAGCATTTGCCTGGACAAAGCTCTGTTGCTATACTTTATGGAACAGCATAGTATCAAGCATATGAGTGGAGCAGATCGGCGTCAATGCATTACTACTCCCCCAAATATGTCTTTCGGAAGCCTAACATTCGCAAATTATGCTACTTGGTTGATCGGCACCTAAACCTACTCTACTCCGGCATATAGTGTGAGTGTTTTTTTCTAACTATAAAGCTCTAGAAATAGAGCGCATCGGTGCAACTATTCTTGCCATCAATACTTAAAAACATACACCAGATAAAAATATGAAAGTAATCTATAAAATCACATATCCTAATGGAAAAATTTATATAGGTCAAGATATCACTAATACACTAACATACTTTGGAAGCGTCAGCAATCGGCTTGTCGCTCAAGATTTCAGCCCAGAGCAGCAACGTGATTTCACCATACGCAAGCAAATCCTTTGGGAATCAGAAGTTGCATCAATTCAAGAAGTAAATCAGAAAGAGATAGAATTCATCTTATTGTTTCGTTCAAATAATCCCACTATCGGGTATAATCAACGACCAAAATACAAACCGTAAACTGATGAATAGCCATTCTCACGCACCAGTTTGACACCCACGCCCAGCACGAGACGACCCACGAGCAGGCATTCCTGCGGCGCTGGCTGGCCCAGATCGCCCCGAGCGCATGGTACCCGCTGCCTGAGGACCAAGAGTGAAAGCATCTTACTCGATCCCAACAACGTGCGCAGTGTGCGATGCAGGCAGTGCATGATCATCGCCGTAGGGGCGGATCTGGTGTCCGCCCGCAGCGAAGCGCATTGCGTGACATCGTGTGCCATCATGCGGCTCGCTGATCGCCACGCGGGCAAGTATACGGTGTGGGTTTGGTATCTTGAACGAGCAGAGACGCATCTGCGCATATCTGAAGAGGCCGCTATGCATCGCCGCGATCTCATCGCGCTTGCCCTTGGGGCGGGCTGCGCGTTCGGCGTGTTTGACTGGTACGTCCCCGCGCTTTTTCATGTGAGTCAGATGCCGCTCGCCGCCAACCTTATCGCTATCTACGGGATCTGGCTGCTGCCAGCCGCTATTGTCGTTTTCTTTGGGGTACAGCGGCAGAGCAGCGCCAAAGCTATCGCCCTGCTCGTGAGCCTCTCATGGTCGAGCGCGATCATCGTGTACTATGGCTACTACGCATTTCTCGCCGCCGTCCCAGGCCTACCGCAGCTCGGTGATCTGCAACTAATCAATCGGCACACGCCGCAGTTTGCGGCCAGCTGGGCGTCCTTCTTGCGCACGACGCTCCTACCGCAGCTCGGCACGTGGCTGCCGGTGGCGCTGGTCGCAGGCGGGATCGTTGGGTATGCGGCGGCGAGGGCAGCCGTGGCCATACAAAACCATCTGCACCGTAGACAACACTATGCGTAACCGCAAACCATTACTTGTCGCACGGCAGGGCGCTGAGACTTAGGATTGTCTCCGCACCAAGTCACAATAGCGGCTTCTGGGCACTGGCAAAGCCTAGCGCGCGCAGCCGCAGCGAGCCGCCGCGCATCTCTGTGAAGCCAGCCGCCCGGAGCAGCACGGGTAGATCCTCGACGCTCTCCTCCACCGCCGCGTGATGAAAGAGCTGCGCTAGCACATGGCCGAGCCAGTGTGGCGGACGCCGCACATCGACGATCAGCACGCGTCCGCCGGGTCGCAGCACGCGCAGGATCTCGGCCATGCCCTGCTGCTTGAGCTGGTGCGGCAGGTGGTGCATCATCAGGCTGCTGAGCACCACATCGAAGCTGTCCGAGGGGAACGGGAGCGACTCGATCACACCGATCTGAAAATCCACATCCGCACGCTCGCGCGCCGCCTTCTGTCGGGCGAACGCGATCATCTCAGGCGCGGGGTCGATGCCGCAGACCCGGCCCGTCGCACCCATATGCCGCCGCGCGGCCAGCGCGACATCGCCGGTCCCACAGCCCACCTCCAGCACCGCCGCCCCCGGAGGTATCTCGGCCAGCCCGATAGTCTCCCGCCGCAGCCGGGCGCGGTTTCCCAGCGTGAGCAGGCTGGTGACGGGGTCGTAGAAACGTGCCCAGTGCAGCACATGTCCCTGCGTTTTGGGTGACCGGGTGTTCTCCACTACAGCGTGCTTGTGAACCATGAGTGCCCCTCCCTTTTCTAACGAACTGTGTCATAATGAACAGAGTGTTCGATATCTAATCTAGATGACTGCGGCGATGGCGTCTACACGCAATCGGGCCAAAGTGTCCAGTATCAAACATAGCGGCGCAGATTGTTCATCATCGGCAGGGGGAGCATGTGAAAAATACCAAAGCGGATCGACGCTCGCAGCGCACCAGGCAGCTGCTGAGCGACGCGCTGGTGGCGCTGATACAGGAGAAACGCTACAGCGAGATCACCATCCAGGACATCATCGACCGGGCCAACATCGGGCGGTCGACGTTCTACGCGCACTATCTGGATAAAGACGACCTGTTTGAGAGCTATGTAAACCATGGGCTGGACCGGCTGCGCGAGCATATTCGCCGGGCAGACCATGGGAGCGCCCATGAGCGCATCGACCTCACCATCCTGTTTGAGCATGTGCACGCGCACCACGCCCTATACAATGCGCTGGTGAAGGGCGGCAGCATCGCCCTGGTATACGCAAAAGGGCAAGATCGCCTGCGGCACAATATTGAGCAGCACCTGGAGGACCTGATGCCAAGCTCGCACGTCCCGCCCATGCCCATCTCGCTGATCGCCGAGTATGTGGCCGGGACCATTGTGCACCTGATCACATGGTGGCTTGACCACGGTATGGCGCACACGCCAAGTGAGATGAACGAGATGTTTGTGCAGCTCGTGGCCCCAGGCCTAGAGGAGGCGCTTCACCTACCGCGCGAGCTGATGCGCCCATCCTAGCAGGAGCAGAGGCCCGCCTACCAAGAGCGACACAGCGCCGCGAAACCCCACGGCGGCGGGCGCGTATCATCACTGTTGGGGTGCCATACACCTAAGATCTGAAAGGCCGAACCGATGAACTGTCCCGCCTGCGAGCAGCCCATGCCCGATCCAGCCGCGTTCTGCCCGCACTGCGGCGAGGCGATCTACGCCCCGTTCACCGGCGTGACCCGGCGGCTCACCGCGCTCTCCAGCCTGCGGCGCGGCACCTGCCCGCACTGCGGCTCCGCCGAGGTCTTCACCGACCGCGAGCTAGATGCCGACAGCGCCAGCCTGATCGTGGTGACGCGCGGGCTGCTGCCCAACACGGCCACGCTCAGCCACTACGTGTGCCGGGGCTGCGGCTACACCGAGAGCTACGTCCTGAGCGCGCGGGAGCGCGACGAGATCGCGCGGCGCTGGGCGCAAGTGCCGCGCAGGGGGTAGGGAGGGCACCCCCACCGCGCCCATGGAGAAGGCCAATGGAGGATCCCGAGCCAAGGCTGCGCGTCCGCGTGGCCGGAAATACGCTGATCCCATGCCTGCACGCCATCGTGGCCAAAGGCTATGCCGTGACCTACGCCACCGTGGGTGGCCAGCCGCAGTGGGATGCGGCGGGAGACGGGCGGCACTTCAGCGCCACCTCGCCCGAGGAGCTGCTGGGCCTGATCGCCATGTGTGAGATACGCGGCGACAGCTGGCGCATCCGCCCCGGCGAGGCCGCGCTCTACCACGCCATCCTCGACGCCGCGCCGGAAGAGGATGGGGAGGAATTGCATGGTGACGATGGATGACCGACGCGGCGTATCGCGCAGACTCGGTGATTGACCGCAACGAGACGGCGGGCGAGAGGAAGACAATGACCGTCTCTTCTGACCCCGACCTTGCGTTATATCGCAGCCCTGACGCTGAGCACGCTTTCTGGGAGTGGTGGCTCTGGGAGGCGATACCGTACGCTTGGGCAGAAAATGCCTAACTAATCATTTGGAAGAGCCATAGCAATAACCACCGGCCCCTTATGAGCTATAGTCGCTCAGCTTGATGGCGTTCACCGTCTTCTGGTAGTCCGCCGCGATCAGGCCCTTCCAAGGCATGTAGGGCACCATGCGGGTCAGCTGGTGCACCATCCACAGCTGCGCGCGCGACCGGGGCAGCAGGAAGCCCGCGCTGCCCTGCGCGAACTTCTGGCAGCTGGCCACGAACGGGCGCATCTCGGCCTCGTAGCGCGCGAACGCCCCGGCGTGGTCGCCGCCCGCCCGCGCCAACTCGCTCGCCAGCACATAGGCACCCACCATGGCCATGCTAGAGCCGTTGCCGCCCATGGGCGAGCCGCAGTAGCCCGCGTCGCCCAGCAGCACCGCCCGCCCGCGCGACCAGCGCTCCATGTGCACCTGGCAGACGCGGTCGAAGTAGAAGTCGGGCGCAGCGCCCATGGCCGCCAGCATGCCGGGCACCTCCCAGCCATCCCCCGCGAAGGCCTGCGCCACCAGCCGCTTCTGCTGGCCTATGTCGTGGCGGTCGTAGGCGAGCGACGGCGAGGAGAACAGGAACATCGCGATGGCCTCGCTGCGGTGCGCCAGCGGGTACAGCGCCGCCGTCTTTCCACCGCCCCTGGCGGGGATGCCGTACATCAGCTCCCAGCCGTCCAGCTCCAGCGGGGCGCGCATGGTGAAGATCGCGGCGTAGGCCCCCATGTCGCGCACGAACTGCGCCTCGGGGCCGAAGGCCAGCCGCCGCACATTGGAGTGCACCCCATCCGCGCCCACCACCAGGTCGAAGCTGCGCGTGGTGCCCTGCTCGAAGCGCACGGTGACACCACCCTCGCCCTGGGTCAGCTCGGCGATCGAGTCGCCGAAGATGCACTCCACGCGGTCGCGGGTGGCCTCGTAGAGGATGCGCACCAGATCGCCGCGCAGGATCTCGATCTCGGCGATCGCGCCGCCGGAGTCGCCGAACAGCGCGGGGCTCATGCTGGCCAGCCGCCTGCCCGAGCTGTCGACCGAGACCATGCCGCGCGCGCCGGTGTGGGCCTGCCGCACCTGGGCCATAATGCCCATGCGCTCGGCCACATCGCGCCCCGTGCCGCGCAGGTCGATGGCCTGGCCGCCCAGGCGCGGCGCGGGCGCGCGCTCGACCACCGTGGGCGTGAAGCCGTGCTTGTGCAGCCAGTAGGCCAGCGTGAGACCGGCGATGCTCGCGCCGGAGATCAGGATGTTTTTGTTCTTCACTGGGGCGCTCCTTACGATGTTTTGCGAATCTATACATCTGTATTATACAATTGTATAATACAGATGTATAGTACGTTTGTATGAATTTCTATGATACAATAGTCGCATGGGACATCGAGAAGATTTGCTTGAGGGTGCCAAGCGCTGCCTCTACGAGAAGGGGTATGCCCGCACCACCGCCCGCGACATTGTGGCCGCATCCGGCACCAACCTAGCCTCGATCGGCTACCACTACGGCTCGACCGAGGCGCTGCTGAACGCGGCCATGATCCAGGCCTGCGACGAGTGGGGCGAGGAGATGGCGCGTGCGCTCACCGCCAGCGGCGACCCCGAGGCCACGCCGCTGGAGCAGTTCGAGGCGGGCTGGAGCCGCGTGATCGAGTCGCTGGCCGCGCACCGGCAGCTGTGGGTGGCCACGCTTGAGGCCACCGTGCAGAGCGAGCACGCGCCGGAGCTACGCACGTTCATGGCCAGCGCCCTGCAGCAGGGGCGCGAGGGCCTAGCCGCGCTCTTCAGCAAGATCGACCCGGTCAGCGACCCGCAGCAGGCCTGGATGGTCGGCTCGCTCTACCAGGCGCTTATGAGCGGCGTGATGGTGCAGTGGATGATCGACCCTGAGCACGCGCCGTCGGGGCGCGATCTGGCCGAGGCGATGCGGGTGATCATGGGCAGCGGCCAGCCGGGTGAGGCCAAGCGCGACTGAGCGGGGCATAGGACCAATAGAGCGGGTGGAAAAGCAAAAAGAGGTCGCCTGAAACCAAGCTCAGGCGGCCTCTCTGTGTGTCTATCGCTTTGGCAATGCTTGGAGCGTTGCTCGGTCGGCCCGAGCCCGCTGGCGCACCCACCATGCATGGCCGTTGCGCTTGATTGGTGGGTGGATAGCCCACGCGGGCGGCGCACAGGGGACCAGCCCTCAACAGGTGTCTTTTTCTTGGACAGGACATTGGGATGCGACACGCGGTTTTGCTCCGTGTGCCGAAGCATGCGGGCCACCAGCAGCGGGTGGGTATGTACGCGATGCAATCATCGGCGTAGGGGCGGGTCTCGTGCCCGCCCGCGCCGTGGGCATTGTGCACGGCGATGCGCGGCGATGAACGTGGCGTGAAGCACATCGCCACGCGCCGTTCTCATCGGTTGGTGTTCGATGCGGGCGGCGTATCGCGATGGGGCGGACACCAGATCCGCCCCTACACCCGTTGCGAATCATTGCGGACATCGGGTCGGGGGCGATGACGGCAATGCAGTGTATCGGCAATCGATCGCGCATGGGTGCCAAAAAAGCCTTGAAACGTCATATAAAGTGACACCAGGTAAGGGCATCGCCCCTCAACAGGTGTCACTTTGTATGGTTTTCTGAGGCATTGTTGACGAAACGGCGCGTTGCGGTTGATTGAGCCAGAGTGCGCCTTCGTGGAATAGTGGGTGTTTTTGGATGGTGGTGCCTGCCCTGTGCGGGCGGCACCAAAGGCTCCGCGCCCTTGGAACCCCGCCAGGGGCGTTGCCCCTTGGAACCCCAATTTGAAGCGTTCCTATGCCAAAATCAGGCATCTGGTGTTCGTGCATATGGCCATCAAAACATGTGCAGCACCTTCGCCGCATGGGCGGAGTGGGCTGGTATACCACGATCATGGGTTTGCGCATCGTTTATGGTATACATGGTCTGCCACGCGTGATGGGGCGCGCTGCCGCATCCAGAAGCCCCGCTCCTAAAAGTGACACCATGTAAGGGCATCGCCCTCTTGGAACCACCAATTTGTAGCATTCCGATGCTGTTTCCTAGCGGCTGGTGTTCATGCATATGGCCATCAAAAACCCAAGAGGCACCTTCGCCGCATGGGCCGGGTGGGTAAAGCTGGCTTCCACCCCCTCTTTCCTTGGTGTCTTGGAGTCTTGGTGGTAAAAAACCTCGTGTCTTCGCGCCTTCGTGGTAAAAAACCTCGCGGTTATGTCCCACCCACCGCGTTGCGCAGGGCCACGGCGCGGTACCACTCGGCGCTGGCCTTCCAGGTGCGCTTGAGCGTGGCGAAATCCACGTGAATGAGGCCGAAGCGCTTGTCGTAGCCGTCCTCCCACTCGATATTGTCCATCAGCGACCACACGAAATAGCCCTTGAGGTTCACCCCAGCCGCGATGGCGCGGTGGGCCTCGGCGATGTGGTCGCGCAGGTAGGCGATGCGGGCATCGTCCTGCACGCCGCCATCGGGGGCCAGGGTATCCTCGAAGGCCGCGCCGTTCTCGGCGATGTACAGCGGGATGTCGGTGTAGGTGGCGGCCAGCTTCAGCACATCGCTCACGCAGCGCGGGTAGATCTCCCAGCCCATGGCGGTGAGCGGCCCGGGCGGCACCACGGCGCGCATGCCGCCGCGCGGCGTGGCCCCCAGCACCAGCCGGGTGTAGATGTTCAGGCCTAGGAAGTCGATCGGCTGGCTGATCAGCGCCATGTCATAGGGCCGCACGTGCAGGCGCGCGCCCATCGCTGCCATCAGGGCCAGGGTATCCGCCGGGTAGCGCCCGCGAAACAGCGGCTCCATGTACAGGCGGTTCCACATGCCCGCCCACATATTGGCCACCCACACATCGGCCAGGGCCAGCGAGCGCGGCGCGATCGGCTGGGGGTTCAGCACCACGCCGATCTGGGCGGGCGGCAGGTCAGGGGCAGTGCGCGGGGCCATGCTGCGGAACAGCTGCACGGCTAGGCCATGGGCCAGCAGCAGGTGGTGGGTCACATCCAGCAGCTGCCAGGGGCGGCGCACGCCGGGGGCCTTCACGCCCGCGCCGTAGCCCAGCCAGGCCACGATGGCCGGCTCGTTGAGTGTGGCCCACAGCGGCACATCCTGGCCAAACTGGCGGAAGCACTCGGCGGCGAACTCCGCGAAGCGGAAGGCGGTGGCGCGGTTGGCCCAGCCGCCACGATCCTGCAGGGCCTGGGGCAGATCCCAGTGGTAGAGCGTGGCCATGGGCACGATGCCGCGCTCGCGCAGGCCCGCGATCAGCCTGCGGTAGAAGTCGACGCCGCGCTGGTTGACGGGGCCGTGGCCGTTGGGGAAGAGGCGCGGCCAGGCGATCGAGAAGCGGTAGCAGCCCACGCCCAGCCGCGCGATCAGGTCGAGATCCTCGTCGAGGCGGTGGTAGTGGTCGCAGGCCACATCGCCGGTGGCCCCGCCACGCATGCGCCCCGGCGTGTGCCCGAAGCGGTCCCAGATGCTCTCGCCCTTGCCGTCGGCATCCCACCCGCCCTCGATCTGGAAGGCCGAGGAGGCTACGCCCCACAGGAAGCCCTCCGGGAAGCGCAGCTCGCGCGTCGCCCGCTCTTCCGCCACCCCGTTCAATATCGCCATTGTCCCGCCCTTCGCTCAGATCGTTCCACCACCACGCAGGATCGTTCCACCACCACGCAGGATCGTTCCACCACCACGCAGGATCGTTCCACCACCACGCAGGATCGTTCCACCACCACGCAGGATCGTTCCACCACCACGCAGGATCGTTCCACCACCACGCAGGATC